>DASTSL010000029.1:0-19909 GCA_035760705.1 Meiothermus sp.
GAAACCGATTCGCCCCGGTGGATGCGCCAGATGGCTTCGGCGAAGAGCGGGCCCACCGAGAGGCATTGCAGTTTGGGGCTTTTCTGATTGGCGGTGGCACAGGTGTTGGTAGCGGCGACCTCGACCACCGGACTTTTCTCCATCCGCTCCACGGCGGGCCCCACGTAGACTCCGTGGGTCACGGCGGCATAAACCTGTTTGGCTCCGGCCTCCAACACCGTGTCCACGGCCTTGACCAGCGAGCCCGCGGTGGAGATCTCGTCGTCGATGATGAGGGCGTTCTTGCCCTTCACATCGCCTACCAGAGCCCTGGCCGCCACCTCGGTGTCGGAGAGGCGCTGCTTGTCGATGAAGGCCAGC
Source organism: Meiothermus sp. (assembly GCA_035760705.1). Lineage (GTDB taxonomy): Bacteria > Deinococcota > Deinococci > Deinococcales > Thermaceae > Allomeiothermus. The sequence goes on from DASTSL010000029.1 coordinate 361, forward strand.
GGGAGGGCCAACCGGCGGGCCAGCGAGGAGGCCCGTTTGAGGTCCCCAGCGTCGGGGGCCACGATCACCGAGTGCTCGAGGTCCTCCACCCGGGTGGCGAAGTAGTTGGCGATCACCGGCTCCGCCGAGAGGTGGTCCATGGGGATCTTGAAGAAGCCGTGCACCTGGGGGGAATGCAGGGTCATGGTGAGCACCCGGTCGGCCCCGGCGGTCTGGATGAGGTCGGCCACCAATCGCCCGGTGATGGAGATACGGGGGGCATCCTTTTTATCCGAGCGGGCGTAGGAGTAGTAGGGGATCACCGCGGTGACCCGGGCCGCGCTCGAGCCCTTGGCCGCGTCGATCATCATCAGGAGTTCCATCAGGTGCTCGTGCACCGGCGGGGTCAGAGACTGCACGATGAACACATCGGCGGAGCGTAGGCTCTCCTCGAAGCGTACGAAGAGGTTGTCGTTGGCGAACTTCTCGGTGGTGGATTTGCCGAGCGGAATCCCCAAGTTCGCGCAGATTTCGCGGGCCAGAGCGGGGTTTGATTGGCCGGTGAAGACCATCAGGGGCTGATCCATGCCGTACTAGAGCATAACAAGCGGAATGCTAAACGTAAAATGCCACCGCCGGACGCCAGACCCTATAGCGCAGTGAAGCTGGTCGTACACCCTACAGCTTATGCTGTACGCCGAGGATTATAGCTACAAGCGGTCGATCTCTCGCTGTACCCCGGTGGTGATCTCCGGCCCGGATTCGTGCAGGTAGACGTTGATCTCGCTTCTAAGCCCCCAGGGGCCTAGGCTTCCGTCTCTGCCGGTCGCTGAAGCGATATCCTGGGGGTAGATGCCAGGTTCGACGGTAAAGGCCAAGCCCGGAATCAGGGGGCGGGTGTCGTGGGTCTCGAGCCCGTCCAGGTGGGTCCCGTTGCCGTGGGTGGCGGAAAAGCCCAGGTTATGCCCGGTGCGGTGCAGGATATAGGCCCCAAACCCGGCCCCCTCGAGCACCTCCCGGGCTACTTGGTCCACCTCGAAGCCTTTGGGGTGGCGGCCCTCCCGGTAAGCCTGGGCCACGTACTCCACCGCCTGGTCGCGGGCTTTGGTCACCACCGCGAAGGCCTGGTGGACCTCCTGGGGCACATCCCAACCCGCCATCCAGGTCACATCGGCGTAGGGGCCACCCGGCTCCTTGCACCAGAGGTCGATGAGCACCACCTGGCCGCGCTCGAGCCGGGTCGCATCGGGGGTGTGGTGGGGGTTGGCCGCGTGGGGCCCGAAGTCCACCATCGCCGGGTGGTCGAAGACCAGCCCCCGCGCCTCGAAGACCTTGCTGATCTCGGCCTGGACCTCGAGTTCGCTGGGCGGGTCGGTGATCCGCGAGCGGATAAAATCCAAAGCCCGCCGGATGGCCGCTTCGATCCCCTGGGCGGCCCGTTTGTGCGAGGCTAGGGCTTCGGCGCTCCAGGTCTGAAACTGGAGGAGGATCTCCGCCGAGGAGACCACCTCGAGGCCCACCCCCCGCAGTAGCTCGATGGTCCCGGCATCCACCCGCGAGAGGTAGGGGATGCTCCCGCCCGGCTGGTACTCCATCGCCACCCGACCATAGGGGGCCACCACTTCCTGGAGGGCGGCCTTGAAGGACTCGAGCGAGTGGAACACCCGCTTCTGGCCGGGCAGGGGAGGGTAGGTGCTCTGCTCGATGGCGTGGACGATCAGGGTAGGCTCGCCCTGGGCCGGGATCAAGTAGGCGAAGCGCCGGGAGAGGTGTAGATGCGATAGCCCCAGAAAATCCAGGGCCACGGGGTTGCTGCCAAAGAAGCTGTAGAGCAGCCAGGCCGGGGTTTTGCTTTCACGTAGGACCGACTGAACCTTGGGGATGTCCATAGAAGCAATTCTAGGGGTCGGCAGCCTTCACGGCATCCGCCGCGAATTCCTGGGGGGCTTTGAACGGTGCCAGCGTATAGGGATTGTCGAACCGGGCGCCTCCCGACGCTCGCGCCCTGGCCAGGAACATCCTCGAGGATATTGCTTGCCTGACTTTTTCCGTCCAGGACTTTCGGGGTGTGCCGGGACACCTTTCCCCCAGGGGCGTGTGATACTTTTTAAAGTTAGGAGGATCGCATGGTCCAGGAGCCCAACACTTTTCAGCCGAACGGGATCGAGTCGCCCGTTCTATCTATCACCGAGAACGCCGCCGCCAAGGCGCAGGAAATTTTGCAGAAATACAACAAGCCCCAGGCCGCCATCCGGGTCTTCATCAAGTCGGGCGGATGCAGCGGGTACCAATACGGGATGGCCGTGGACGAGCGTGAGCTCGAGGGTGACACCTTCGTGGAGATGCACGGGGTGCGCTTGGTGGTCGACCGGATGTCCTTGCCCCTGCTGGTAGGTTCCCAGGTGGACTGGGTGGAGAGCATGATGGGCGGCGGCTTCAGCGTCAACAATCCCAACGCTACCTCCTCCTGCGGCTGCGGGCACTCCTTCCGCACCGACGGGGCCAAGGCCCCCGAAGGGGCGGGTGGCTGCGGTAGCCATTAGGGTTTGCCTTTCCTAACCCCCTCCTATCCCGGAGGGGGTTTTTCAAACCGTTTCCCCATAAAAACCTTTCACCGCCTCGAGAGTCTTTAGACTCGTAGGAGAGCCGAAAAAGCTGGGGTTTGCTTCGGGAGAGGCAGAGGCTGGAAAAACCCCGCTCGCCGAGCCAATTCCTGAAAAAGTAAGCGTACTTACGATTCTGATTGTATCCACCGTTTGGTGGATACTGGTCCGTCAAAGGCCTTATAAGGCATCAGATTGACGGTAATCATCCTCTGGCTATAATGATGGCGGCAAAGAAAAAATGCCATCTGCATAGCTTCAAAGGAGGCCTGATGAACCGTTTGAGTAAGTTCGCCGTGCTGGGCTTTGCCCTGGCCGGGCTGGCTTGGGCTGGGCCGCAAGACAACAGCCTGATCGTGGGGGCTTCGCAAGAGCCTCGGGTGCTGGCCGGAGATTTCCTTAACGTGATCTCCAACCAGGCCATCAAGACCGAGTTGGAGCAGTACCTGATGCCCTCCCTGATGGTCAACGACCAGGACGGGGAGATGCAGCCCACCATGGTCACCGAGGTGCCCACCACCGGTAACGGGCGTATTACCTTCGCCGATGCCGGGCAGGGCAAGCGCCGGGTCTCGATCCGCCTGACCCTCAAGGACGGGCTCAAGTGGTCGGACGGCAGACCCCTCACCACCGACGACATCAAGTTCTACTTCGACGTGGGTAAAGCCCCCGGCATGCCCGTGCTGAACCCCGACTACTGGGAGCGCGTAAGCCTCCAGGTGGCCGACGCTCGCAACTTCACCGTCACCTTCGAGCCGGCCTTCTTCAACGACCTGCTGACCTCCCCCATCGGCTACGCTCCGGCCCACATCATGAAGCCCGAGTTTGACAAGGCCGTGGCCCAGGTCAAAGGGCTCAACGTGGACAAGGACGCCGAGAAGATCAACGAGATCTACCGGGCCTTCTTCAACGCCTTCTCCACTCCGCAGGCCATCAACGCCGGCAAGATGGTGTTCTCCGGGCCGTTCCGGGTGAGCCGCTGGGTGCCGGGGAGCAGCGTGGAGATGGCGCGCAACTCCAACTGGACCGCCATCACCCCCCAAGGCGGGGCCGACAAGTACGTGCAGAAGGTGACCTACCGCTTCATCCAGAACACCAACTCGCTGTTGGTGGCCCTGCTGGGCGGCGGGATCGACGCGACCTCCTCGGTTGCGCTGACCTTCGATCAGGCCCGTAGCCGTCAGCTCACCAGCCGCGCGCCGGGGCGCTTCGACATCTGGTTCGTGCCCGGGCCAGTGTTCGAGCACATCAGCGTCAACCAGTTCGCCAACGTGCAGCAGGTGAAGGACCTGGGCCTCGACGACCCCCGCACCCGCCAGGCTATCCTCTCGGCCATCAACCGTGACGCCCTGGTGAAAGCCTTCTTCGACGGGCTGCAACCGGTGGCGAACGCCTCGATGTCGCCCTACAACCCGCTCTACAACGAGAACGTTACCAAGTACCCCTATAACCCCGACAAGGCCAAGCAACTTCTCCAACAGCTCGGCTGGCGCCCGGGCTCGGACGGCATCCTGACCCGCAACGGCAAGCGCTTCGAGATCGAGTTCGTGACCACCGCCGGCAACGCGGTGCGCGAGCGGGTGCAGCAGTTCATCCAAGACAACCTCAAGCAGGTGGGCATCGCGGTCAAGATCAACAACGCCCCCTCCTCGGTGGTCTTCGCCGACGACTACATCCAGCGGGCCTCCGAAGGGCGCTGGACCGGCATGTTCATGTTCGCCTGGGTCTCGAGCATCGGTGACGACCTCTCCACCTACCAGTACAAGGACACCAACACCGGCGCGGTCTTCGCTCCCACCAAAGAGAACAACTACGCCGGGCAGAACATCGGTGGCTGGAAGAACGACGAGTACGACCGCATCGTCTCGCAGGGTAAGGTGGAGTTCAACGAAGCTCGCCGTAAGCAGCTCTACGCCCAGGCCCAGGAGATCTGGTCGCGCGAACTGCCCGAGCTGCCGCTGTACTTCCGCTCCAACCCCCTGGTGATCCGTCAGGGCTTGGTCAACTACATGGCCTCGACCTACTCGGGCGCTTACGGCTACCCCGGTTGGAACGCCTGGGAGATCGGCTGGGCCTCCCGCGGCGCCCAGAAGCGCCTCGACCAGGCCAAGTACGCCCGCGCCTTCAACCAGTAAATCCTAGCTGCGCTACCGGCCCGCAGGCATGCCTGCGGGCCTTTTTTCGGGGATTTTCGACCCATTGGTGGATGAGCCACTCTCCAGGCTGCGGTAACTTGAATTCAAGGGGCGGGTTGACCTCGAGCCGAGCCAGCCAGGGTCAAGATCTGCCCGAAGTTGAGCATTTTCACCAAAATGGGGGCATAATTTGAACGTGGAGGTTTGAGGCTTGTGTTTGCTTACACAGTACGAAGGCTACTACAAATGGTGCCGCTTTTGTTCGCGGCTTCGATCGTGATCTACGCGCTCTTGGCTTTGCAGCCGGGCGACCCTCTGGACGAGCTGAAGCGCAACAACCCGCGCATCACCGCCGAACAACTCGAGCAACTCCGCCGGGCCTACGGGCTGGACCAGCCCATCTACATCCGCTACTTCAAGTGGCTGGGCCGGGCCGTGCAGGGCGACTTGGGCCAGTCCCGCACCTACGGGTTGCCCGCGGGGGAGTACATCTTCGGGCAGCGGCTGCCCAAGACCCTGCTGCTCTCGGGGCTGGCGTTCATCCTGGCTTTGCTGGTAGCCATCCCGGTGGGCATCTTCTCGGCGGTGCGACAGTACACGGCGGCGGATTACGCCATCACCTTCATCTCGTTTTTGGGGTTCTCTATCCCGATCTTTTTCTTGGGCATCCTGCTTTTGTATTTCTTCGCGGTGGTGATGCCCGAGAACCTGCGGCTCCCCACCGGGGGAGTGCCCCCCTACCTGCCCTCCGATGTGGGAAGCACGGTGGGCCTGGGTGAGTACATCGTGCAGTGGATCCGCCATCTGATCCTGCCGGTGCTGGCCCTCTCGTTGATCCAGATGGCGGCCTGGACCCGCTTCATGCGGGCCAGTCTGCTCGAGGTGTTGAACCAAGACTACGTGCGCACCGCCCGCAGCAAGGGGCTGGCCGAGCGGGTGGTGCTCTACAAGCACGCGCTGCGGAACGCCCTGATCCCCATGGTCACGCTGGTGGGGCTGGCCATCCCGGGGGTGCTGGGTGGGGCGGTCATCACCGAGACCATCTTCTCCTGGCCGGGCATGGGGCGGGCCATCTTTGATGCCCTGCTGGAGAAGGACTACAACGTGGCGATGGCGGCCTTGGCCCTGCTGGCCCTGCTGACGGTGCTCTTCAACCTCATCGCCGACCTGATGTACGCGGTGGTGGACCCGCGCATCCGCTACAATTAGGGGGTTCTATGGCAACGGTAGCAGCTCAACCCCGAAAGGCCCAGTCGCAATCCACCTGGGCCTTGGCCTGGCGGCGCTTCAAAAAGCACAAGCTGGCCATGACCTCCCTGGTCTTTATCGTCTTGTTGATCTTAATGGCGGTGTTTGCCCCGTACATAGCCCCCTACGACCCCACTGCGCAGCCCACCGGTGAAGACCTGGGGGCGCAGTACTTCAACGGCCCCTCGGCCCAGCACTGGCTGGGCACTGACGACCTGGGCCGCGACGTGCTCTCGCGGATCATCTACGGAGCCCGCATCTCGCTTTTGGTGGGTTTTACCGCGGCCATCGCTAGCGTGCTGATCGGCACGGTGTTGGGCACCTTGGCCGGATATTTCTCGGGCAAGCCCTTCCGCTTCTACCTGGGGCCCTTGGCTCGAGCCGAGGGGGGCTGGCAACCGGCCTGGTTCGCGGGATGGCGAGTGATCTCCTGGGGGCTCTATTACCTGGTGCTCTACCTGGTCGCGGACCTGGCCTGGAAGCTCTCCGGTAGTGACGTCCAGGCTTTCCTGGGCGGGGAGCGGAACTTTGGCAACCTGCTCTCGGGGCTCGGCCTGCTGGTGGTCTGGGGGGCGGTGGCGGTGGCGGCTCTGTGGGGTCTGCGGGGGGCCATCCGGCTCGACCTGGACATCGTGATCAGCCGGGTGATCGACTTTGTGCTGACCATCCCCACCCTGCCCCTACTGCTGGTGCTTTCGGCCTTGCTGCGTGACCCCAACGTGGTGGTGGGCCAGTGGGCGCAGGCGGCTTTCGGCGAATCGGCCTCGGTGTTTATCATCATCGCCATCCTGGTGGTGCTGGGCTGGACCGGGACCGCCCGTCTGATCCGTGGGGCTATCCTCTCTTTGCGGGAGCAAGATTTCACCGCAGCGGCCCAGGCTATGGGCGCGGGCGAGGGTCGGATCATGTTCCGCCACCTAGTCCCCAACGCGCTGGCCCCGGTAATCGTGAGCGTGACTCTGGGCGTGGGCGACGCCATCGTGACCGAGGCGGCGTTGTCCTTCCTGGGCTTCGGCATCCAACCCCCGGTGGCGACCTGGGGCAACATGCTCTCCAATGCCCAGGAATACATCTTTTCGGCCCCCTGGCTGGCCCTGGCGCCGGGCTTCATGATCTTCGTCACGGTGCTGGCCTTCAACTACATGGGCGACGGTCTGCGTGATGCCTTAGACCCGCGTAGCCGGTTGTAAAGTATCCCTCTCTCTAGCCCCTCTCCCACCGAGAGAGGGGTTTTATCTTCTCGCGTTGAGCGTTTTTCGTTTTGCGTTTAGCGTAGGAGGGATGCGCCGCCTCCTGTTCTCCTGGATCAGTCTTCCGCTCTTGTGGCCGCAGCTCAGCCTAGACTTGAAACCCGAAGCCCTCTTTCGCTTGGATTGGGGGAGTACGGGGAATTTAGCTACCGCTGGGATTAGCCTGGAGACGCTTCTTACGCCGCGCAGCGGGGAGACGCTTCTTACGCCGCGAAGCGGGGAGACGCTCCTTACGCCGCGAAGCGGGGAAGCAAATATGCAGTTCGAACTGCGGACCAAGGGGGCAGTCCGGGTGAACCTCGAGCCTCAGGCCGACCTCCTTGAGGGCTACCTGGACGCCAAGCTCGAGCCCTACCGGTTGGTCGTGGGCAAATGGGCCCGCTACGGCGGCCCCTGGAACCTGACCCCCTTTGGCCCGGACGGCACCTGGGGGGTTTACGCGAGCTATACCCTGGCCGTGCCCGAGCTGACGGAGCTCATACGCTTTGAGGCTGCCTATCTGTGGGGCAACAACGTTTACCTCGGGGGCCGGAGCGGAGGGTTCTCGGCGGGGTTTTTTCTGGGGGCCTCGGGCTTCAACCCCCGCCTGGGCTTGGAGGGGGCGCTGGACTCGGTCTCGGGTTCACTCTATTGGCAACTCGACCGAGGGATTTTTGGCAATGGCAAATGGGCCTTTGCCCCGCAGAACACCCTCGAGGGCTCCTTCTGGTGGAACCCCCAGCAGAAGCTGTTGTTCGGGCTGGCTTACGGTTATGCCGACCAGGTGCGGTTGGGGGTGGACGCCAGCGTCCAGCCGCTCCAGGCTTACCGGGTGTGGCTCGAGGTCTGGGGACGATAAGCAGAGGGCTAGCCGCTTCGCCCGAGCAAATTCACATTGCTCGAGCCGGATCGCTGGTTTGTAGCAATCTTCACGGCCAATGAGCTGGTGGAGGGGTGGTCAGGCCCGAGGTGGCCGTAACGCTGGCTGCTAAGTATCTGCAGGATAACCGTAGTAGGGGGGTGGCTGAGGAGGCCGCGCCGCTATAAATCTCGGGATTCACCCTTCCGCCGCTCAACCAAGCACTCCTACCGTGGGCCGTGGGCGCACTTATACTGCGCCGCGCGAACATGGTTTCGGTCATCACCGGGATCTTCGCGCCATTGGTGGTGGCGGTTTTCCGCCTATTTATCGGCGGGGGGATTCTTTAGGTGGGCGGCGATATCCTCGGCGATCCGCCGGGCCGCTCCTGGTGCGCCCATGACCCTTTTCCCTTCCTCCTGCGCGGCCCGGTAGGCCTCCGGGTGAGAGAGCAGGACTCGAGCCGCCTGGGCTACGTCGGCAGCCCGGGGCGAGGTCAGGGTCAGGGCCTTGCCCAAGAGCCGCCCTTGGGCCCGGGCGAAGCTGGGGGTGTACTGCGGACCCAGGGTGGGGAAGCCGATCAGGGGAACCCCGTACCCGGCGGCCTGCTCGGCGGCGCTGCCGGAGGTCGAGAAGGCCAGCTTCGACCCCAGCAGGGCCGACTTGAAGGCGCCCTGGGTGAGAAAAACTCGAGTCCCGTCGGGGTGGGTCAGGGTGTGGGTAACGCCGACTTCCTGGCCGGTGGGCTCGAGGCTTTGGCCGGTGGACAGCATCTCGAGCCTCCAGCCGGGGGCTTGCAGGTTGCCCAAGGCCAAACCCGACCATGCCACGACTGGCGTCAGCGGCAGGCTGCGTAGTCCGCGAGCCGCCTCCAGCATGATCGGCAGGCTGAAATAAGCATCGGCCCGGGAACCGGGGAGGAGGAGCAGGTAGGGCTCGGGAAGCTCGAGCGGGGCTTCGCCCTCGGCGGCATCGAGCATGGGGTTGCCCAGATATACCGCCTGCCGGATTCCCCGCGCTTGGAGCCAGGCCGTGCTCTCGAGGTCGCGGGGGTAGACCCGCTCTGCCCGGCGCATCAGCAGCCGCTCGGGGATCAAGAAGCGTTGGGCCGGAAGGTGTTCGATGGCTTCTAGACCCTTGGCCCCCTGATAGCGCACCGAGACCAGCGGTTGAACCTGGAAGAGCGGTCTCGCCCCGTAGCGGCTGCCTAGGAAAAGCCCGTAGAGGTCTCCCACGACCAGCGTGGCGGCTTTCTGGGAAGCCGCCCGCAAGGCCCGCACCTGCTCCTGGGTCATCGCGAGCCAGCCCGAGCGCAGGTCGGCCATCAGGGCGTTCAGGTTGAACCGCACGAACCCCCCCGAGGGCATCTCCTGGCGTGGCCCCAGCACCGGAAAACCGGCCCGCTGGTAGACGTTCCCTTTGCCCACCAGCGGGAGGGGCAGCGGTTCGAGCCCCAGGCTCCGCAACTCCCGGGCGATAGCGGCCCCGATGGCATCCTCGCCGTGGCCGTTGGAGATGATGATGAGACGTCGTACGTCGGAGACTACATTCACCTCGAGTCCACCCCACTCTCGCGGCGAGAAGGTGCCGCCCACGGCTGGTAGCCGGCCTCGACGAAGTAGAGGCCCTGGGGGGGTGCGGTCGGCCCGGCTTGCGAGCGGGTGCCGTCCTCGAGCAGTTCCCGTAGGCTCCCCGACTCGCGTTTGCCCAGCCCCACCTCGACCAGGGTTCCCACCATGCTCCGCACCTGGCCCCGCAGAAACCCCGACCCCACGAACTCGAGGCAGATTTCCCGCTCGTTTTTAGGGTCCTGGGCGATGTCGGGGGTCAGGACGGTGAGGTGCGCCCGATAGATCTGCCGCACGGTGGGCCGCTTCTCCTTGACCGCGAAGGCTTTGAAGTCGTGCTCGCCTATCAGGTGCTCGAGGGCGTGCCGCATGGCTACCAGGTTCAGGTTTTGCGGCAGCCACCAGGCGTAGTGGCGCAAGAGGGCGCTGGGCATCTTGCGGTTCAGGATGCGGTAGCGGTAAGCCCGCCAGTGGCAGCTATTGCGGGCATGGAACTTTATCGGAACCTCCTCGGCGGCGAGGGCGCGGAGGTCGGGCGGCAGGAGGCTGTTGAGCGCGAGGGGGATTTTCTCGGGCGGTATGGGGTCAAGGGTGTCGTAGTGGAAGGGCATTGCTAGGGCGTGAACCCCGGCATCGGTGCGACCTGCCGCCACCACCTTGGGGATCGCGCCGGGGATCTGCGAAAGGGCCTGCTCGAGCACCTTCTGTACGGTGCGCTCGCCTTGGGCCTGGGTTTGCAGCCCGGCGAAGTCCGTCCCGTCAAATTCAACCGTCAACTTGATGCGCCGCATAAAACCTTATCTGAAAGCTCGACCGAATCAAGCTTCCCGCCCACTTTAGTTGGCTCGAGAGGAAAATCAACGGGATGAGGTCACAAAAGTTCAGGTAGGCTCGCCCCGGGGCAAGGCGAAAAAAACGGCTAGGGCCAAGTTGAAGACCAAGCTGGCGGTGGCGTTCACCAAGGCCAATCCTACGGCGGCCAAGTAAAGGAGCGTACCGAGCAGATAAGCGCGGGTGATGGGCCCGGCTCCCTGGGCATCCACATTCGCGGCGAAGAGCCCCCGCCGGTAAGCGTACCACCACAACAGGTTGAAGAAGATGCCGATCACTAAGTAGGTGCCGCTGAACGCGATGGCCGCCACGTACTCGTCGGGGTGGTGGAGGTAATCGGCGACCAGGGCAGTGGGGAAGGGCACGAAGGTCACGCCGAGCAGGAGCAGACCGTTGAGGAGCAGCAATCCGTGATCGCTGCGGCGGATCAGCCGGAACATGCGGTGGTGGTTGATCCACATGATGCCGATAAAGGAAAAGCTCGTCAGAAAGGCCAGATAGCTGGGCCACTGCTCGAGCAGAGCCCCGGCCAACCTGCCGGCCTCGACCTCGCGGGGAACTTTGATCTCGAGCACCAGCAGGGTGATGGCGATGGCAAAAACCCCGTCGCTAAAAGCCTCGAGACGTCCGGTTTCCTTCTCGTCAGGACTGGGAAGGCTCACGCCCTACTTTACCGCTCGAGCCTGGGGGCGCTGAGGAACCCGCGCTCGCCCGCTTCGGCGGAGGGATGCTCGTGCTGACCTACCACCACCGCTGGGGCCACCACCCGGATACGCACCCGGTCGCCGGGCCGGAAGCTGCTGCCGGAGGCTTCGTGGACCAGGTATTCCCGGCCCGCCAGCCGCACCCGGTAGGTGAGGTCGTGGCCCTTGAACTCGCGGGTGAGCACCTCGGCCTCGCCGCCTGCTTCCAGCCGCAGGCTCTCCGGGCGCAACGAGAGCATCACCGGCCCCACCGCGCCGCCCACCAGGGGGATCTTGCCCAGGGCGGTGGTGGCTTCCAGGCCTCGAGCCTCGCCCGGTAGCAGGTTGGTGCGGCCTAAAAACTGCGCCACGAAGGGGGTGGAGGGCCGCTCGTACACCTCTTCCGGGGTGCCGATCTGCTCGAGCCGACCCGCCCGCATCACCGCCAGCCGGTCGGCAAAGCTCAAGGCTTCTTCCTGGTCGTGGGTGACCAGCACCGAGGCGATCCCGCTTTGCTTGAGCAGGGTGCGCACCTCGTCCCGGGTAGCCTGGCGCAGCCCGGCGTCCAGGCTGGAGAAGGGCTCATCGAGCAGCACCACCTTGGGCCCCGGCGCGATCGCCCGGGCCAGCGCGACCCGCTGCTGCTGCCCACCGGAAAGCTCGCCGGGTTTGCGGTCTTTGAAGACGGTCATCCCCACCATCTGCAAGACCTCAAGGGCCCGCTCCTGTCGCCGCTTCCCGTTCATGCCGCGCAGCCCGAAGGCCACGTTCTGCTGCACCGTGAGGTGAGGGAAAAGCGCGTAGTCCTGGAACACGAAGCCGATCCCGCGCCGCTCGGGCGGAAGGTGTCCGATGGCCTTGCCGTCCACATATACCGCCCCGGCATCGGGGGGCTCGAAACCCGCAATCAGGCGCAGGGTGGTGGTCTTGCCACAGCCGGAAGGCCCCAAGAGGGCAAAGACCTCACCCCTCTCGAGGCTGAAGCTTACCTCCTGCACCACCGGGGGAAAATCCGGGTGGAAGCGTTTGGTGAGGCCCTCCACGCGCAGGCTCATGGCATTCCCCCACCTCTGTGACGCTGCGGGCTCACGATTTTCTCTCCTGGGTCAGCAACAACCCCACGAACAACGCCGAGAAAAAGGCGATCAGTAGGGCATAGGGGGCGGCTTCGGCGAACATCGCTTCTGAAGTGTACCCCCAGATGCGAGTAGCCAAGGTGTCAAAACCTACCGGGGCTAAGAGGAAGGTGAGCGGAAGTTCCTTGATGCTCGAGAGAAACACCAAGGCCATGCTCGCCAGCACCCCCCGCTGGATGAGCGGCAGGCTGGTCCTCAGGAAGGCCCCCAAGGGGCTATAGCCCAGGCTGCGGGCGGCCTCCTCGAGCCGGGGGCTGGCCTGATACAAGGCGCTGCGGATCGGCCCGATGGCCTCGGCCAGAAAGTGCAAGGAGTAGGCCAGCACCAGCAAGACCAAGGTCTGATAGAGGAAGGGAACCCCCCGCAGGCTGAAGAAGATCAGGGCCAGGGCGAAGGCCAGCGGTGGCACCGCGTAGCCCAGATAGGCGGTGCGCTCGAGCGTCCTGGAGAGCGCCGAGGGGAAGCGCACCCCCAGATAGGCGAGCGGCAGGGCCAAAAGGGCCGCTACGATGGCCGCCGGGGCCGAAGCCTGGGCCGAGTGCAATAAGCTCTGCACGATCCCGTCCAGGCCCCGGTTGTAATCGCCGGGCCAGCGAAACACCCAATATAGGATGGTCGAAAAGGGCACCACCAACGCCGCCCCCAGCGCGAAGGCCACCAGGCCCAAAGCGGGCCAGCGCCACAAACCGAGCGGTACAGCTCGTTGTCTCCGAGCACTTCCCAACCCGACCCGGCTGAACGAAAGGCCCCGCAACAAGCGGGCCTCGCTCAGCAGTAAGCCGATGGTGAGCACCAACAGCATCAGGGAGAGCCAGGCCGCGTAGATGCGGTCGAAGGAGGCGGTGTATTGCAGGTAGATGGCGTAGCTGAAGGTCTCGAAGCGCATCAGGCTGACCACCCCGAAGTCGCCCAGCACGTGGAGCCCCACCAAGAGCCACCCGGCATAGAGGGCGGGCCGGAGTTGTGGCAGCACCACCCTGAGAAAGACCTCAGGGCCCCGATACCCCAGACTCCGCGCGGCCTCCTCGAGGCTCGGGTCGAGCCCCAGCAAAGCCGAGCGCAGGTTCAAGAACAAATAGGGGTAGGTAAACAGCACCAATACCCCCAAGGCTCCCCAGTAGCCCGAGGGCCGCGGCCAGTTGATCCCGGTGAGGGCATGGATGAGCCCGTTGGGCCCACTGGCCCCGAGGAGAGCAAAGGCTCCCACATACCCGGGGATCGCCAGCGGCAGGATGAGCAGCAGGGCCAGCAGCCGCTTGCCGCGCAGGTCGCTTTTGGTGGCGAGCCAAGCCAAGGGCAGCGCCAGCAGGGTGGTTCCGGCGAGGACCCCTGCAGTGAGCAAGAGGGTGTTGCCCAAAAGGTACAGGTTGCGCTTGCGCAGGAGCAGTTCGGCTAGGGTTTGGGGGTCGGCCTCGAGCGCCCGCAACAGCAAATACAGCAAGGGCAACAAGACCCCCGCCCCGGCCAGCAAAGCCGGGACGAGAAAGTAAGGGGGAATAGATTTACCTGAGCGGCTTTCAACCATACGACCTACCGAGTTCATCGAGGTTGATTGTGGATCCTGGCCTAAGGATCTCACAAGGACCTTAGGAAAGCCAACAGGGCCTCGCGCAGGTCTTTGGGGGCGGTGCGGAAGGCCTCCTTGGCAGCTTCGGCCTCTCCTCCGTGCCAGAGGATGGCTTCCTCGAGCGTTCGGGCTCGCCCGTCGTGTAAATAGGCCTCTTCGCCTCCCAGTACGGTACGGGTAAGGCCAATGCCCCACAGCGGGGGCGTGCGCCACTCCTGCCCGCTCGCCTCCCCATCTGGCCGTCCATCGGCCAGTCCCTTCCCCATGTCATGCAAGAGGAGATCGCTATAGGGATGGATCTCCTGGTTGCGGAGTGCGGCGATGGGATGGTCGTTCCCGGTGACGAAACGCGGGATGTGGCAACTCTGACAGCCCATCTGGGCAAACACGGCCTCGCCCTGCTTTACCTGGGGATCGCGTGGATTGCGGCGAGCGGGCACGGCGAGGGTTTGGGTGTAGAACACCGCTGCATCCAAGGTTTCTTGGCTGATCTCTACTTTGCCGCTCTCGTCGGGGAAGACCGGGTTACCCAGCCCCATGTCGTTGAGGTAAGCAGCGGCGGTCTGCTCGAGCAAATCGGCGGTATTGGCTTTGAGCCCAAAGCGGCCCAGCCGGGTTTTCCCGCTACGGTCCTTGACCCAGTTGGGCCGTCCGGAGATGCCGTCGTGGTTTTGGTCATCGGGGTCGGCCTGGGCCAGGATCTCGGCTTGGGGGACGGCCTCGAGCCAACCCCGGCCAAATGAGGGCGGGGCTATCCGCAAGGAGGTCTGCACCTGCGCAGGCAGGGGCTTGCCGTTAGCTAAGGTGACGATGACTTTCGGCTTGCGCAGGCGGTAGGGGCTGCCATCGGCGTATTGGCCCTTGATTTCCACCCATTTCACCCGTATCGTGCCGTGCGGATCGGCGCCCAGAACCGCCTGATCTTTGAACTGGAATCCTATCCCAGGAACAGGCTGGCTGCCGGGTAGGCTGACCCTAAGCAGCCCTTGGCTGTGCTTGGCCACATCTCCGAATATCGGTAACCCCCGTCCGTCCCCTACATGACAGCCTGCGCACGAAGTGTTGTTGAAGCGCGGCCCCAGCCCCGGATTGAGCTGCCCTGAACGCACGAACACTGCGTTGAAAGCAGCGTCTCCCCAAGCAAACTGAACGGTTTGTTGGGGGCTAAGGTTGGGCAGGGGGTGGCCGTAGGCCCGTGAGGACTCGTCTTGGATCTCCACCCCAAAGGATCCGGATACGGCGAACCCCACCGCGAGGCCCAAACCCAACCCTAACCCTAGTCCCAGCTTTACCCGCACCGTCACACCGTCACCTTCTCATTTCCCCGCTTGCTCGGCTTGGGCGATGCTTTGGGTCACGACCTCGAGAGCGGCCTTCACCTCGGCGGCGGCTGCGCCGGAGTGTACCAACTCCTCGACGTTGCGCAGGGCTTGCTCGAGAGCTTGCAGCGCTTGAGGATTTTGGCTCAGCAAAGGCCGCAGGTTAGCCATGGCTGCGTGTACGCCGTCAAAGGCTTCTAGCGCCTCACTGATCTCCCCTTCGCCGATGTACTCGTCTGAGACCGCCCGTAGCTGCGAGCGTAGCTGGTCAAAGGGGCTTTGCTGCTTGCGAACGAGCCCCACTGCGCGGCTTTCGAGGAGCCCCCGCAGATTTTGCAAGGCGGCTTGGGCAGTTTTGATCCGTGCCTGGCCGCTACGCGTCTGGAGGGCTGCTGCAAACGGGGCGGGGATCGACGCCAGGGCTTCTTTTGTGAGACTGAAGCCGCGCAGAATGGCGGTATGGCTTCCGGGGTCTTGCGCAGCAATCCAGCCGGCAATCCCAGCTTTTTGTTCCGCTGCTTGGCCGCCGAAGTAGTACAGGCGCGCTCCCTCAAGGTCTTGCCGGTAGTCCTCGAGGGAGTTGCCTGAAAACGGACTCTCCGCCACTAGTGGATCGTTGGCCCTGAGCGGGTTTCCCAGCTTTTCGTCGGCAATCTCGGCGATGATTCCGGCTAAGCCACGCATAATCTCATCGAGCGCGGCAGCTTCGTTAGGGTAGAGGTCGGAGGGGCGGGTAAAGCGGGCGTAAAAGCCCTGCTGCCAAGCTTGGAGGTTGGCCTTAGCCTGGCGCACCATGTCGGCGCTGGCCAGTTCGATGTACTGAAGCTCACGGGGGCGCAACTGTGCGGCTTTTTTCTGCCCTTTGAGACCCCATAGAAGGTATTCGACTGCGTGGAAACCGCGTACCTCCGGGGGTAACTTAGCGAAAGCCGCCGCACTCAGGGGATGGCTTCCCTTGAGCAAGGCCTCGAGCCCCTCCCGGTCAATCGGCCAGGTGTCGAGCAGCGGATCGTAGTCACCAATCGGGCCGAATGCGAATCCCTCGGAGCGCTCGTAGGGGATGCGGGCGGTTTTCCAGGCCGTGCGGGCAGCTTCCAGATTGGTAGGGGTGGGTTTGGCTTTTAGGCTCCGGGCGGCTCCCTCGAGCCCTTGGAGCCGAGTTACCAGTTCAGTATAGGTGGGCAGAATCACCCGGTCGGCCAGGGATTTCGCCAGCGGGTAATCCGCTTGGGCATGGGTGCTGGCGAAAAAAGCGAAAACCACCAAGAGCAACGTCCGCATTGAAACTCCCTAAGCCCTTCAAATTTAGGTATGGCCGCTCTAGGCGGCCATACGGGTTCTTGCCTAGAGCAGCCCCACCTCGCGCAGCAGCTTGAGGGTGCCTTCTAGATCGGTGAGCTTGGCAAAATCAATTTTGGGGCTCAACCGGATGGCCTTGGTGAAAGGCAGCATGCCCCTGGGCAGGCTAACACCAGCGATCACCGGGTACTCCCGCACCTCGTCCACGAAGTAGGGCTGGGCCTTTTTCGAGAGCAGGTAGTTGAGGAAACGGGTGGCATTCGCTTGGTTCTTGCTGGTGGCTAGGATGCCCGCGCCGGTAACCAGGGCCAGCCCGCCCACGTCGCCCGGGGCGAAGTAGTGGGTGGCCACCCCGGCCTTGGCCTCGCGTGCGGCTAGCTCCTTTTTCTCCTCTTCCTCGCTCTCTTCCTTGCCCTCGTACTCGCCCTCTTCGACCCCGGCCAGGATGCGCTGGATGTAGTAGTGGTTGGTGAGGGCCACGTCGATCTCCCCGGCCTGCATGGCCTCGAGCATCGGCGGGTTGGAGGGGTAGGCCTTGGCCCCGGCGGCGATCATGGCTTGGAGCCAGGCCTTGGTGGCGGCTTCACCCTTCACCACCCGCATGGCCGTGATGAAATCTTGAAAGCTCGAGTAGGTCGGCGTCCAGCCGATACGGCCTTTGAACTTGGCGACCTTGGGCAAGTCCATCACCGAGGCCGGGAAGTCCGATTCCTTGACCTTGGCGGGGTTATAAGCCGCTACCCGGAACCGCACCGAGACCGGGACCCAGCGCCGGTTGGAGGGCACGAACTCCTGGGGCTGGCGGGTCAGGCTGGCCGGGAGCTGGATCAGCAGGTTGCGTTTGACCGCCTCCTCGAGCGCCCCCGAGGTGTTGGCCCAGAACACGTCGGCGGGGCTCCGGCTGCCTTCTTCCTGCAAGGCCGCCAGGATCTCCGCGTCGCGCCCGTAACGTACGTTGACCTTGATCCCGGTGTCCTTTTGGAACTGCTGTACCAGCTTGTCCACCAGGGCCTGGCTGCGCCCGGTGTAGATGGTCAGGCTCTGCTGGGCCTGCCCCGCTGCCCCGAGGGCCAGCGCCAGACCGAGAAGCACGGAAAAAGCTTTTTTCATGGTTTTCCCCTCTTGGGCCTCGAGCATATCCGAGGCTTGCAGGGGAAGTGTAAAGGCCCTAGGGGTCAATGTCAAGTATTCCAGTCGGAATTTACTAATTTAGGAATAGGAATTACTTGCACTAAGGTAGGTACACTTATCTCGAGCAAGTCCCTAGACTAAAAGGCGTGATTCGCCCCTCTCCCCAACTCGTACGTGCTGCCGGACAGATCCTCACCGTCTCCTATCCGGTGTTGGCCCTTTCTGCCGGGGCCAGGGCCATCTACCAGCTCTTCTTCAAACCCGGCGTTAGCGATTACTTCCCACCCACGCTGTCCGCCGTCGCGGCGCTAGCCTATCTGCTGGCCACGCTGGGCTTTATCGTGCGCAGGCCTTGGGCCTGGTACATGGCGGTGGTGCTCCTGGGGCTTGAGACCCTGGGTGTGCTGATCGTGGGGACCTGGAGCGTGATCGAACCGGCTTTTATCGGGCGGACGGTATGGCACCTGTACGGGGTGGACTATGGCTTCTTGCCCCTGATCCAGCCGGTGCTGGGACTGATTTGGCTCTTTTACCCGGAGAACCGGGCGTTGTATTGGCGGGGGGCTACGGGGCAGGCACTGAATGCTCAACGCTCAACGCAAAACACGGAACGCTGAAAACAGAAAGTCGAACGTCGTACATCCTAATGCCCTATCCGAGAAATTAATCCCCTCCCCGCAAGGGAGAGCGATGGGGGTCTGTTGGGGATTCAGTGTTGTGGTGCTCGAGCGACAGCAAAACCTGAGCCTACTTCCCCAACACCGAGCGAACCCAAGGAGCCACGTCGGTCAGGCTCGACATGGGCGGGACCGTTGATGCCAGGGGACCGACTACCAGCAGGGGAACCGGATTGCGGGTGTGTTGCGGGTGCCAGGGTTCTTCGGAGTTGCCGTGGTCGGAGGTCAGCAGGAGGGTGGCGGCGGGGTTGGCCTCGAGCCAGCCTCGCAAAAATCGGTCCAGCTCGGTGAAGCGCTCGGGCAACAGGTCGGGTTCGCGGTGGGCGAAGTAGTCGAGAGCCCAGTTTTCCAGCACCACCCAGTCGTGTCGCTCGGCCAGCCGGGCCAGCCGCTCCCCGGCTTTTTCCGGCTCGGCCCAGAAGGCGGGGGCGATGGCCAGGGGGTCCTCCAGCGAGCGCAGCTCGAGCCCCGCTGCCCGGGCCGCGTAGGCGAAGGCCGAGAGCATGTTCCGCCGCGAGGTCCGGGTTCGCTCCAGGTACTCCTGGCGGTAGCCGTTGGCGTGGACGACCTCGAGGCCCCTGGTCGTGCCCCAGACTTGCAGGCTTTGTTCGCGCAGCAAACCTTGCAACCGGCTCAAAGGGTGTGGCCCCTGGTGATGTCCCAGAACCTCGGCGGCGTTCGTGCCGGTGAGGAGCGTGGTCTGACCGGTGCCCGACTGGGGTAGGCCCTCGACCCCGAGCGTGGCGTCCAGAACCCGGTAGGCCCAGTGAAGGGCCGCCAGGCCCCCGAGGGGGTCGCCAAAGGCGATACCGGCTTGGCCGGTAACCTGGGCGATGCCGGTACGCTCCCCGGCGAAAGGCTGGCTCGAGAAATCGCGGGTCAGCGCCCGCAGGGTGGGCAGCTCGAGGGTCTGGAGCAGACTCCGGGGATCGTCGCTCAGCCCCAGCCCGTCCACGAACAGAAAAGCCAGCACCCTAACATTGTCGGGGGTCTAGGGCTTGGTGTCGAGGGCTTCCCGGCTCGTTTGCGGGCGAACTTACAGCGCCATACACCGAGGGGAGGCTATGGTGGAAGCCGAAAGGAGTGACATATGCCTGTACGTTCAGCCGAAGCCACCTGGCAAGGAACCCTCCGCGAGGGCAAGGGACATTTGAAGCTCGGCAGTGGGGTGTGGGCGGGGCCCTACACCTACCGGATGCGCTTTGAGGACGAACCCGGCACCAACCCCGAGGAGTTGATCGCGGCGGCCCACGCCGGTTGTTACACCATGTTCCTCTCGGGCTTG
>DASTSL010000030.1:0-23695 GCA_035760705.1 Meiothermus sp.
ATCCTCAACGACGGACGCGAGTTCCCCGCCGAGATCGTGGCCCTCGATCGCGGTATTGACATCGCCATTCTGGGGGTGCGGGGGGTGGTGGCTCCAACCACCTTGCCGTGGGGCAGTTCGCAAAACCTCCCGCCGGGAATAAGCGTGCTGGTCATCGGCAGCCCCTTTGGCCAACGCAATCTGGCTTCTACCGGCATTCTAGCCGGGATTGCCCCCCTCTCGGCCGAATCAGACAATCCCGAAGTGGGTCAGGAAATCGGGGACGTGCTCTATATCGACTCCCGCACCGAGCAGGGCAATTCCGGCGGCCCGGTGTTGGATTTGCAAGGGCGGGTGATCGGCCTGATGGACGCGGTGCTGGCCGGGGCCAGCGGGATCGGCGGCTACGGGGTAGCGATCCCCGCAGACCTGGTGCGCCAGAGCATCCAAGACCTCGAGCGCTTCGGGGTGCCCCAGCGCGGCTGGCTGGGGGCCAGCCTGGTGGACTTGGGTGACCTGGACCCCTTGCTGCTGCGCGGGGTAGGACTGGTTTCCTCGCAGGGAACCATGCTCGACAAGATCGAGCGGGGTAGCCCAGCGGCCAACGCGGGGCTGCGGGCGGCGCAGCGCGACCCACGGGGCCGGCTGGTCAACCTGGGCGACATCATCCTGGCGATCAACGGCAAGGCCGTCAAGAACAAGGCCGAGGTCACCCAGACCATCGCCCGCTTCCGCCCCAGCGACCGGGTGAAGCTCATCATCTGGCGCGAAGGGCGCAAGATCGAAGTGACGTTGACCATGATCGCGAGGCGCTAGTCGGCGCCATACGTCCTACGCCGGGGCAGGCTCGTGGAAAAGACCACAAGCCAGTAAGTGCCCGCCTCCTTCATCTGGGGCCCCCGCGGGAAGCGTAGGTTCGCACTAAACCGCATTGAGATGGCCGAGCCCGGCCACGATGCTAAGCTGGCCTCTACGTTCGGCATAGGGATGTACGACCCTCTCTTGAACCTTTACCCGCTTCTGTCAAGTCTTGAGCTTCCAGCCTATAGCCTATAGCCTATAGCCGACATGTATATCGCTATCGAAGGTGTGATCGGGGTGGGCAAGACCACCCTCACCCGGCTCTTGGCCGAGCGGCTGGGGGCGGAGAAGCTGCTCGAGGTGGTGGAGGAGAACCCCTTTCTCCCGCTCTTTTATCAAGACCCGGCCCGCTACGGGTTCAAGGTACAGGTCTTCTTTTTGCTTTCGCGCTACAAACAGCTCCTGCCGCTGGCCCAGCCAGCCCTCTTCAGCCGGGGGGTGGTGGCGGACTATCTCTTCGACAAAGATGCCATCTTCGCCTCGATGAACCTCAGCGGAGCCGAGTGGGACCTCTACGCCGACCTCTATAGCCACCTCTCCCCCCGCATCCCCGCCCCCGACCTCACGGTGTACCTGCGGGCACCGTTGCCGGTGCTGCTCGAGCGTATCCGCCGCCGGGGCCGCCCCTTCGAGCAGCAGATGGACCCCGGCTACCTCGAGCGTCTGGGCGAATCCTACGACCGGCATTTCGCCACCTACCCGCACCCTTTGTGGGTGGTGGAGGCCGACCAGCTCGACTACGCCCACGACGAGGCCGATAAAGACTGGATCGTGCGCCAGATGCAGCAGCGTTTAGGGTTGGTCCCCCAGGCGACCGGGAACTAGGGCCGACGTGCTTTGCTACGTTTGGCGTTTAGGGTTCGGCGTTTAGCGTTATGTACATCGCCATCGCTGGAAACATCGGCTCGGGCAAGTCCAGCCTCACCACGCTGATGGCCGAGGAGTATGGCTTTCGGCCCGTCTACGAGGCTGTAGACGAGAACCCCTACCTGGCCGACTTCTACGCGGCTATGGAGCGCTGGGCCTTTCACTCCCAGGTGTTCTTCCTGGCCAAGCGGCTCAAGCAGCACCTCGAGGAGGTCAACCGCCATCTGCGGGTGGTGCAAGACCGCACGGTCTTCGAGGACGCTGCCATCTTCGCCTGCAACCTGTACCGCCAGGGGCATCTTTCCGAGCGCGACTGGAACACCTATCAAAAGCTCTACGACGGGATCGCCCCGGCTCTGCGCAAACCCGATCTGCTCATCTACATCCGAGCCTCCCTCCCGACCCTCAAGAAGCGCATCGCCAAGCGGGGGCGGGAGTACGAGCAAAGCATTCCCGCAGACTACCTGAGGGCGCTGAACGAGCTTTACGAGGGCTGGGTCAGCGATTATGCGCTTTCGCCGAAGTTGGTGCTCGAGGGCGACCGGCTGGACTTCGTGGAGAGCGCCCGGGACCGCCTCGAGCTGATCCGCACCCTGGACAAGCGGGTCAAGAACATGCGGGTGGTGCAGGGCAGCCTGTGGCCGGACTTGGCGTAGCCGATAAAAATCCGTCGCTTTGCCCGAGCAGTGGGTTGTAGGGGTGCGCCGGAAAGACCCTGATAGGAGGTATTCTTACTAGACTGCATGACGCCTGGCCCGCCCCGAGATGCTAAACTGGCGGATTGTGCAGCACCTTCGTACCCCTACCCCCCGTGAGCTCGGCTTCCACATGCCCGCCGAGTGGGAACCCCATGCCGCAACCTGGACGAGCTGGCCTTTCGACGAGGAGCTTTGGATGGGCTACCTCGAGCCCGTCCGCTGGGAGTTCGCCGAGCTGGTACGGACCATCGCCGACTTCGAGCCGGTTCACCTGCTGGTGCGCGACGAAGAGGCCGAGGAGGACGCCCGCAAGCGCATCGGCAGCGGCAACCTCACCTACCACCGGGTTCCCCTCGACGACGTGTGGCTCCGCGATAACGGCCCCATCTTCGTGCGGCGCGGCCAGGATCTATCTTTGGTGAACTGGAAGTTCAACGCCTGGGGCAACAAGTACCAGTGGCGGCTGGATAACGAAGCCCCCGAGTACGTGGCCCAATACCTCGGCGTCACCCACTGGGACGTGCCGGTGGTGATGGAAGGGGGGAGCCTCGAGTATAACGGGCAGGGCGTGGTGCTCACCACCCGCCAGTGCCTCCTGAGCCCCGAGCGCAACCCGGGCCTGGACGAGCGACAGATCGAGGGATACCTGCGCGACTACCTGGGCTTCGAGAAGGTGCTGTGGCTGGATGGCGGGCTCGAGGGCGACCACACCGACGGGCATATCGACACCATCACCCGCTTCGTCAACCCTACGACCATCGTCACCTGTGTGGAGCCGGATACCTCCGATCCCAACCACGCCACCATGCGGGCCAACCTCGAGCGCCTGCGCACCTTTACCGACCTCGGGGAGAAACCCTTTGAGATCGTGGAATTGCCCTTGCCGCAGCACCGGCTCGAGCTGCTGGATAACCGCCTCCCGCCCACCTATGCTAACTTTTACATCGGCAACGGCTTCGTGGTAGTGCCGCAGTATGGCGACCCCAACGACGAACTGGCCCTCTCCATCCTGCGCCCCTTGTTCCCCGGCAGGGAGGTGATCGGGCTCAGCAGCCGCTCGCTCATCACCGGCGGGGGGAGCTTTCACTGCGTGACCCAGCAGCAGCCGGTGGGCAGGATTTGGAAAGGCGATTAAGAAGAGGGGGAGAAAACGACCGCCAACGTTTGGGATTCGGTTTTTCTCCCTATCTCCCTGCTACAGTGAGGTTCACATGCCAAAGCTCGCAATTGTCCAAATGAGCATGAGCGACCAGCTCGAGGCTAACCTCGAGCGAGCTGAGCGCTTCATCCGGGAGGCCGCTCACAATGGCGCCAACATCGTCTTGCTGCCGGAACTCTTCGAGAGCTTGTATTTCTGCCAGCTCGAGCGGGAGGAGTTCTTCAGCCTGGCCAGCCCCGTGGAGGGCCATCCGTTCCTGCCCCGATTCCAAGGGCTCGCCCAAGAGTTAAACGTCGTGCTGCCGATCAGCTTCTTCGAGCGGAGCGGACCGGCCCATTACAACAGCCTGGCGGTGTTCGACGCGGGTGGAGAGTTCCTCGGTACCTACCGCAAAAGCCACATCCCCGACGGCCCCGGCTACGAGGAGAAGTATTACTTCAACCCCGGCGAAACCGGCTTCAAGGTCTGGAATACCAAGTTCGGCACCATCGGGGTGGGCATCTGCTGGGACCAGTGGTATCCCGAGGCCGCCCGCATCATGGCCTTGTTGGGCGCTGACCTCCTGCTCTACCCCACCGCCATCGGCTCGGAGCCGGAGGAGGCCGGGGGGCTCGACACCCGCGACATGTGGCAGCGGGCCATGATCGGCCACGCGGTCTGCAACTCAGTTTACGTAGGCACCCCCAACCGCATCGGCACCGAGGATATCGAAGGGACCAAGCAGACCTTCTACGGACACTCCTTCATCTGCGATTACACCGGCACCAAAGTCGCCGAGTTCGGCAGCAGCGAGGAGGGCGTCCTCTACGCCGAGATGGACTTCGAGAAAGCGCGGCGCTTCCGAGCCAGCTTCGGTTTCTTCCGCGACCGCCGCCCCGACCTCTACGGCCCGATCCTGACCCTGGACGGGAAGACCCGTCGCCCCTAGTTTCCCATCTCGAGCCCTACTCCCCCGAGGTGCTGGTAGTCTCGCTGGGGGTGGGCACCTACAAGGGTGACCCCATCCCCCGGTTCAAGCCGGATAGCCCCGACTACCTGAAGATTTGGGAGCGGATCACCCGGCTCGGGCTTCCCACCCTCTTCGTGAGGGAAGGCGGCTACGCGGTGGAGGAGATCGGGGTCAACGCGGTAAACGTTTTACTGGGTTTTTCCGCTGTCTGACCCAAGAAAAGCTTAAGCTCTCGCTCAGGAGCGGCGCAGGAATCCGGCATAGTCTGGGGGTATGCGCTGGATCATCGCTGTATTGACTTTGCTGGGTGCGCTTTCCCTGGCGCAGCCCGCGAAGGTGGACGAGAAGCTCAAAAACCGGCTCAGCCAGGGCGGTACCGTCGAGGTCATCGTGGAGATGGAAGGCCCCCGGCTGCCGCCCGGCCAGGTGCGCCAGATCCTCATTCGCAGCCTGCGTGAGCAGCTCCAGCAGAAGAAAGTCCGGCTCAAGGTCAAGCCGATCAAGGACTTCTGGATCAACCAGGCCTTCCTGGTGCGCCTCCCCGCCAGCCAGGTGGACGAACTCGCCAACACCCCCGGCGTGGCCCGGGTCTACGAGAACCGACGGGTGCAGCTCCCCCGCGTCCAGATGCAGGGCGCGGCCAGCCCCAGCGGGAGTCAGTGGGCGCTCGAGCGCATCGGCGCTCCCCAGCTCTGGGCGGCGGGGTTCCGCGGCCAGGGGGTGCGGATCGGCCACCTCGACACCGGGGTGGACGCGTCTCACCCGGCCCTCGCCGGGAAGATCGCGGCTTTCGCCAGCGTAGACGCCGACGGCAACGCCACCCCCTCGAGCCCCCGCGACACCGGCGAGCACGGCACCCACACCGCCGGGCTGTTGGTGGGGAACCAGGTGGGGATCGCCCCCGATGCCCGGCTGGTCTCGGCCCTGGTGCTGCCGGAGGGCGGCGGAACCTTGGCCCAGGTAATCGGCGGGATCGAGTGGGTGATCGAGCAAAACGTGCAGGTGATCTCGCTTTCGTTGGGCTTGCAGGGCACCTGGCCGGAGTTCGCCCGGATCATCGAGCAGGTCGAGGCCCTGGGGGTGGTGGGGGTCTACGCGATCGGTAACTTTGGCCCCGGACCCGAGACCACCGGCTCGCCCGGCAACCTCCCCGGTGCTTTGGGCATCGGCGCCACCGACCAGAACGACCAAGTGGCCAGCTTCTCCAGCCGGGGCCCAGTGCGCTGGGGCTACCCCTACAACACCACGTTGACCAAGCCGGACCTGGTGGCGCCGGGGGTAGACCTGGCCTCGGCGGCCCCCGGTGGGGGCTACCAGGCCATGAGCGGCACCTCGATGAGCACGCCGCTGGTGGCGGGCGGGGTGGCGCTCTTGCTCTCGGCCAAGCCGGGGACTCCCGCCGCCACGCTCGAGCAGGCCCTCCTAAATGGGGCCAAACCCCTGGGCGACCCCAACTCGGCGGGCCGGGGGCTGGTCAGCCTGCCCAGTTCGTTGGCCCGTCTCGGCGGCCAAGCGGCCCAGCCCGCCCCTACTCCCGCCCCAGCCCCCACGCCGCAACCCGCCAAGCCGACCAAGGTGCTGCTGGTGGACGACGACGCGGGCTTTAGCCCGGACACCAGCCCCTACCTCGAGGCCACCCTGAAAGCCCTGGGGGTAGCCTACGACCGGCACGAGGTCGCGCGGCAGGGAACAGTCCCCCTCGACAAGCTACGCGGCTACCCGCTGGTGCTGTGGATCCTGGGCGAAGCCTGGTCGGATACCCTCTCCCCCACCGACCAGCAGAACCTGCGGGTCTATCTCCAGGGTGGCGGTCGGCTCATTGTGAGTGGGCAGGACCTGGGCTACGACATCGGCGATGCCCCCTTTTATCGCGAGGTGCTGAAGGCCGAACTGGTGGCCGATGACTCCGGCAGCCGAAGCTTGAGCGGGCCAGGCGGCACCTACACCCTGAACACCGGTGACGGCCTGCCCGACCAGTATTACCCCTCGGCGGTCCAGCCCTTGAGCGGGGCCGAAGCCCTGTTCGGCTGGTCCTCCTCGGGAGCGGTCAGCGCCCAGAGCGTGGTGGACAACCGCCCCGAGCGGGTGAAGGAGAAGAACCAGGGCAAGGGCAAAGGAAAAGCCAAGGGCAACGACAAAAAGAACAACCAGCCGCAGGTCCAGGCCCAGTCGGTGGCGCCGGGGGCCGGAGGCATCCTGGCCAGCTTTGGCTCGGGCCGGGTGGCCTATTTGAGCTTCGGCCTCGAGGCCTTGCCCTCGGCGGAGCGGAGCCGCTTGCTGCAAGAGTTGTTCAATCGTCTGCTGCGCTAAAGGGTGGGGCCACCAGCAAGCTCAGGAAAAGCCCCACCACCCCGGTGAGCAGGAGGATGCCGCTGGTCAGGTGGACGCTCCAGTAGATGGCTCGAGCCAACCCGCCTACCAAGAAGTAAGCCCCTACCAGGATCACCGGGGCCAAAAAGCTAAAGAGCCGCAGGGCTCGAGCCCGGTAAGGGCCGGGTTTGAGACCCTGGTAGAGCCCGTCCACCAGCGCCGACGCGACGACCAGCGCCACCACCAAGGGCAAGGGGTAAATGCTCCAGCCCAGAAAAGCCATCGCCACCGCGTTCGCCCCCAGGGTCAGGGTGATCACCCCCGGCCCGAGCCGCCAGCGCCGGATCGCCAGCAGCAAGACCCCCATCCACACCCCCGAGATCAGCAGCAGGCTCGAGGCCCCGAAGGCTTGCATCGTATCGTTGACCGAGTCTGGGCGGATGCCCCAGAAGTTCACCAGCGGGTGGGTGTACTGGATGAAGAAGGTCAGGGTAGCCAGACAGGCCGCGAGCGAGAGGGCCAGCGGAAGCTGCTCGGCCAGGCTCACCGAGACGTTCTTCCGCACCCAGGCCGCCCGGAAGGGGCCGGTCACGGCCAGCACCAGGCCGCTGGCGAGCAGCAGGTGGGTCGGGCTATAGAGGGCGTCCACGTTCTCCTCGATGCCGAAGAGGGTGTGCCACAGGAGGTCGCCCGGCCCGCCGATGAGCCACAGGCCCAGGCCCAAGAGCGAAAGCGCGTACCCGCTGGGAATGGCCTCGCGCCAAGCATAGCCCCTCGAGCGGTTGAGCCCGACCGTCCCGGCCAGCACCAGGAAGTTGAGCGCGAAACCCGAGTACAAAACCGCGTGCCAGGGTGTGAAAAACGATTGATCCACCCGGCCATGGGTGTGCGCCCAACCATCCAGGAACAATCCACTCACGAAGATCGTCCCCAACACGGCCATCCTCAGGTCAAAGCCCACACCGCCGATGCGGGGAGCAACGCGGCTGATTGCGCTCATGTTCGTTCCTTTCTCGCAGATGGAAAGTCGGATTCCCCCTTGAGTATAGGGGCTCGAGGTGAGGTTGATCCCCTGGGGTTCGGACGATTGCCCTTGAGGTCGTACAAAGCGATCCGGTTCTTCGGTTTAGGCTGAGGGCATGGAACTGCTCGAGGGCGTGGGTTTAGAGTCCACCTTCGTCGAGACGGGCGGGGTTCGGCTCCACGTGATGCAAGCTGGGCCTGTAGGCGGGGAGCCGGTGATCCTCCTGCATGGCTTCCCCGAGTTCTGGTACGGCTGGCGCCATCAAATCCCGACCCTAGCCGAGGCCGGTTACCGGGTATGGGCTCCCGACCAGCGGGGCTATAACCTGAGCGATAAACCCTGCGACATCGGCTCCTACGATCTGGACACGCTCGCCAAGGACGTACTGGGGCTCATCCAGGCCACCGGGCAGGAGAAGGTTCGCCTCGTCGGGCACGACTGGGGCGCGGCGGTGGCCTGGTGGGTGGCGACCCGGTATCCCGACAAGCTGGAAAAGCTGGTGATCCTCAACGTGCCGCATCCGCTGGTGATGGGTGAGATGCTGCGGAAAAGCTGGGCACAGCTCCGGCGAAGCTGGTACATCTTTTTCTTCCAGTTGCCCAAGCTGCCGGAGTGGGCCTTGCTGGCGAACGATTGCCAAGGCGGGCTCGAGATGCTCCGGCGAAGCGGGCGGCCCGGCACCTTTAGCCCCGAAGACCTCGAGCGCTACAAACAAGCCTGGCAGCAGCCCCACGCCATGCGCGGCATGATCCACTGGTATCGGGCGGCGGCCCGTAAGATGCTTTGGGGCTCGCCTCGAGACATCCGAATCCCCGTGCCCACTTTAGTCTTGTGGGGCGTCAACGACCTCGCCCTGGGCGAAGAACTCATCCAGCCCAGCCTCGACCTCTGCACCGACGCCCGGCTGGTCCTGTTCGAGGACGCCACCCACTGGGTTCAGCACGACGAGGCCGAGCGGGTGAAGCGGTATGTGCTCGAGTTTTTTGCTCAAGGCGCTTGAACCACCCGGTTCCGCCCCGCGCGTTTGGCTTCGTAGAGCGCTTGGTCGGCGGCGGCGATCAGGGTCAGGGGGTCCTCGGCAGCGGCGGTCTGTGAGGCCACCCCCACGCTGACGGTGACGGGCCGTAGCGGCCACGATACGTGGGCCACGGTCTGGCGCAGGCGCTCGGCCAGGGCCATCGCTCCCTGGGCCGAGGTGTTAGGGAGCACCACCGCGAACTCCTCTCCCCCGTAGCGAGCCGGGATATCGCCCGCCCGCAGCATCATCTTGACGAGGTGGGCGATCTGCCGGAGCACCTCGTCCCCGGCAGGGTGACCGAAGGTGTCGTTATAGGCTTTGAACTGGTCCACGTCGAGCATCAACAGCGAGAGGGGTTGGTCGTAGCGCAGCGCCCGGTGGAACTCCTCCTTGAACCGGGCCATCAGCACCCGCCGGTTGCAAAGGCCGGTCAGCTCGTCGTGGTCGGCCTGGAGCTTGAGCCGGGCATTGGCCTCCTCCAGGAGTTCCTGATAGCGCTGGCGTTCGTGGACCGCCCGGCGTAGCTCGAGCTGGGCCATCACCTGACTGGCCAGGGCGGCCAGGGCTTTTTGCTCTTCCTCCCCTAGCTGGCGGGGCTGGCGGTCGATCACGCACAAAGTGCCCAGCGCTTCCCCGCTGGGGGCGATCAGCGGTGCCCCGGCGTAAAAGCGGATGTGGGGGTCGCCGGTGACCAGCGGGTTATCGGCAAAGCGCTGGTCTTGCAGAGCGTCGGGGACGATCATCACCCCGCTTTGCAGGATGGCGTGGGCGCAAAACGAGAAATCACGCGAGGTCTCGGCCAATCCCAGCCCCACCCGCGATTTGAACCACTGCCGGTCGTGGTCCACCAGCGTGATTAGGGAGACCGGGGTTTTGCAGATCTGGGAAGCCAAATAGGTGATGTCGTCGTACCCTTGCTCGGGCAAGGTATCGAGGATCTGGTATTCGTGCAGCTTGGCCAGACGGGCTTCTTCGTTGGCGGGAAGTGGGGCTTGCATGAGTAAATAGCATGATACCGCCGCCGACCCCTCCCCTGCACCCATATGACCGGGTTTTCACGTTTGTTGGTGGTAGATGATTGGGTCTTGCTGCCTTTATCACGATAAAGGGCGCAGGCGGAGAGGGGTAAGCTGGCTTGCGCGAAGCCCTCGAGCCCCGGCCAGTGCCCCTCCCGCCACACCAGCCACTTCTTTCGCCGTGGAGCAGGGTGCTGCTTTTTTAGCGAGCTTAGCGACGGGTCGAAAGCGCAGATTCACGGCCCTGGATGCTCGTACTTTCTTGAGCGGTTGGTGACGGCAGGGATCGCTGAGAGAAAGTCGGGGCCGAAAAGATAAGGCTGGACCTGCTTTTACTCGTCTATCGCCGGTAAAATATCCCCCGTGCCGCACCTCGATGAACTCTTCGGCCCTGGCTATCCGGCAACCCCGGTGATGGGGGTCACCCACGACTCGAGGTTGGTCCGACCGGGCTTCGTCTTCGTGGCCATCGAGGGCCTCCCCTCCCCCAGCCGCCCCCCGCTGGACGGACACGACTTCATCCCCCAGGCGCTCGAGCGGGGCGCGGTGGGCATCGTGGGAACCAAAGGCCTGGAGTTGCCCGTTCCCTACCTCAAAGTCGCTGACGCCCGCTCCGCCCTGGCCGATCTCTCGGCGGCTTTTTGGGGTCACCCGGCGAAGAAGTTGCAACTGGTCGGCGTCACCGGCACCAAGGGCAAGACCACCGTTACCGTGCTCGTCCACCACCTGCTGCAGTTCGCCGCCCCCCCGGTGGGCCGGATCTCCACGGTGGGCGTGAGGATCGGTGAGGAAGAACTCTTCCTGAGCGGCCACTTCACCACCCCCGAGGCCCCCCAGGTGCAGGAGATGCTGGCCCGGTTCGTGGAGGCAGGCTGCAAGCAGGCCGTGCTCGAGGTCAGCAGCCACGCCCTGGCCTTGGAGCGGGTGCGCGGGCTCGAGTACGAGGTAGGGGTCTGGACCAACCTCTCCCCCGACCACCTGGACTTCCACGGCACGATGGAGCACTACCTGGCCGCCAAGCAAACCCTGCTGCGGCGCTCGCGGTTCGGCGTCCTCAACCGGGAGGATTCCTACTACCCCCAGCTTCCCGGCCTCGAGCACTGGAGCTACGGCAGCGGCGGAGACTGGCAGGCGGAAAACCTCCTCGAGACCGCCGGGGGGCTGCACTTCCGGGTCAAGTCCCCGCTGGGGGCGTTCAAGGTCAGCCTGCCGCTGATCGGGAAGTTCAACACCCTAAACGCCCTGGCCGCGATGGCCGCCGCCGCCCGGCTGGGCGCGAAGATCCCCGAGTTGCAGGCTGCTCTTGAGTTCTTCCCCGGGGTGCCGGGACGGATGCAGATTATCCAGGCCGCGCCTTTCCGGGTCATCGTGGACTTCGCCCACACCGAATCCAGCGTGCGGGCCGCGCTCGAGACCCTGCGCCCCACCACCCGGGGGCGTCTGGTGATCGTGGTGGGGGCGGCGGGGGAACGCGGGGCCGAGCGCCGCACCGGAATCGGGCGGGCGGCGGGGGAACTCGCGGACTTCGCGGTCTTCACCGAAGAGGACCACCGCTCGGAGAGCCTCGAGGCCATTTTGCAAACGATGGCCGAGTCTGCCAGAGCGGTAGGCGGTCAGTACGCCCTCATCGGCGACCGGCGCGAGGCCATCCGCTGGGCCATCGAGCACGCCGAGCCGGGGGACACCCTCCTGCTGGCGGGCAAGGGGCATGAAAGGACGCTCGAGCGCGGCAGCGAAGTTCTGCCTTGGAACGAGGTAGAAGAGGCTCGGAAGGCGCTGGGGTTGTAAGAGAGCCCTCACCCCAAGTGCTCGACGCGAAGCATTTGATGCGAAGCATTTGATGCGAAGCATTCGGCGCCGTATCTCTCTTGAAGGAAAGAGGCGGTTAACCCTGGGCGTTCAGGGTTCAGCATTTTGCGTTTCGCGTTTAGCGTTTAGCATGGGCTCATGCACCGCGACGTCCTAGTAGGGTGGCTGGACGAATTGCTCAACACCCAGGAGATCAGCAAACAGTACCGCGACCCCTCGCTGAACGGGCTCCAAGTCGAAGGAACCGAGCAGGTGACACGAGTGGGGGCAGCCGTGGACGCGGCCCAGGCCACCATCGAAAAGGCCATAGAGCTGGGCGTGGACTTTTTGATCGTCCACCACGGGCTGTTCTGGGGCGGCCAATATCCAGTGATAGGAACCCACAAGCGGCGGCTCGAGGCCCTCTTTCGGGGCGGGATCAACCTCTACGCCTCGCACCTCCCGCTCGACATCCACCCCGAGGTGGGGAACAACGCGGTGATCGCCCAGAGGCTGGGGCTGGTGGACTTGGAGCCCTTCGAGGTGGGGTACATCGGGCGGCTGCCGCACGCCCAATCCATCAGCGACCTGGCCAGCGAGATGGGCCGGATCACCGCCGTCCCGGACGAGTTCGGGAACCCCATCGCCAACCAGTGCCTGATCCACCAGGGGGGCCCGAGCGAGGTGAGCCGGGTGGCGGTGGTCTCGGGGAGCGGCTCGGACCTGATCGGGGCGGCCCAGGCCCGGGGAGCCGAGCTGCTCATCACCGGGGAGCCCAAACACCAGAACTTCCACGAGACCTTCGAGCGCGGCATGAACGCCATCTACGCCGGGCACTACGACACCGAGACCTTTGGCGTGAAAGCCTTGGCCGAGCGGATCGAAAAAGAGTTCGGCATACCCTGGGTCTTTATCGAACACCCCACCGGCCTGTAGGGGCAGCCCATGCCCATTGAGAGGAAAAATGCCAGGATTGTTCATCACTTTTGAAGGCCCCGAAGGGGCAGGAAAATCCACCCAGGTCAGGCTGCTCGCCCCTTGGCTCGAGACCCAGGGCTGCGAGGTCATGGTCACCCGCGAACCCGGAAACGGCGGCTGGCTGGGGCCGGAGGTACGGCGGCTGGTGCTGATGTCCGAACCGATGTCGCCGGAGGCCGAATACCTGCTCTATTCGGCAGACCGGGCCGAGCACGTGCGCAAGGTGATCGAGCCGGGCCTTAGAGACGGGAAGATCGTCCTCTGTGACCGTTACCTGGACTCCTCGCTGGCCTACCAGGGATACGGGCGGGGTCTGGATCTGGACTGGCTGAAAGCCGTAGCGGTGGGCGCCACCGGGGGTCTGAGACCGCACCAGACGTTTTTGCTGGACTTGCCCCCCGAGGTGGGGCTGACCCGCTTCGAGGGGCGGGACCGCCTCGAGCGCGAACCCCTGGAGTTCCACCGCCGGGTGCGGGCCGGTTACCTCGAGCTAGCCCGGGCC
Organism: Meiothermus sp.; assembly: GCA_035760705.1. GTDB lineage: Bacteria > Deinococcota > Deinococci > Deinococcales > Thermaceae > Allomeiothermus. The sequence continues at coordinate 13,150 of DASTSL010000030.1, forward strand.
GAACCCCAGCGCTTCGTCGTGCTGAACGCGACCCAAAGCCCCGAGGCCATCCAGGCCGAGCTGAGAAGCCACCTCAGCACGATGCTCGTGTAGCGTTACGCTTGACTGTAAGGACACTCATGCAGACCCCGTATCGTAAGACCATGCGTCCTTTGGCCCCTCTCCACCGCTATCGCGGGTACTTCGTGAGCCTGGTGCTGCTGGGCCTGGCCTGTAGCCAGCAGAGTTCCCCCAAAGCCGTGCAAACCTACACCTTTCGGGTGGTCAACACCTTCCCCCACGACCCCCAGGCCTTCACCCAAGGGCTGATCTTCCACGACGGCTTCCTGTACGAGGGGACCGGGCTCGAGGGCAAGTCCGAGCTGCGCAAGGTCGAGCTTCAGACCGGCAAGGTGTTGCAGCGCAAGGCTTTGGGGCGGCAGTATTTTGGCGAGGGCATCACCTTGTTCGAGGGACGCATCTATCAGCTCACCTGGAAGAACAAAGTGGGCTTTATCTACGACCTCGAGACCTTCGACTTGCAGCACACCTGGAACTACACCACCGAGGGCTGGGGCCTCACCCACGACGGCAAACAGCTCATCCTGAGCGACGGGACCGCCAATTTGTACTTCCTCGACCCAGAGACCCTCAAGGTCTTGCGCACCCTCCCCGTTACCCTGAACGGGCGGCCCCTGCCGATGCTCAACGAACTCGAGTACATCAAGGGCAAGATCTACGCCAACGTCTGGCAGACCACCCAGATCGTGATCATCGACCCCCAGAGCGGGCGGGTGGAGGGGGTGGTGGACCTCACCAACCTGGCCCTGCTCAACCCCGGCGCCGACGTGCTCAATGGGATCGCCTACGACCCCACCAGCGACCGACTATTCGTCACCGGCAAGCTCTGGTCGAGGCTATTCGAGATCCAACTGGTGCCCTCGAGCCGCTAAGAAAAAATCGGCATTCTGTAGGTAGGGGGGTTGGTTCCCGCTGCCGAATCGGGTTGACTTAGAGTTACCCGGATGCCCATGAGATGAAGCAGATCCCGCGTTATCTCCTCTTCGGGGCGCTTGTGGCGGTGGTGGGAGCGGCTACGCTAGGGTATATCTATGCCGGGCGAACCCTCGAGCCCCACCGTTCGGCCTTTTCCCAGTCGGTGATCTGGGTCAAAACCCCCCGCGACCAGATCCCCCTCAAGGTGGAGGTGGCCGATACCCCCGAGCGCTGGAGCCGGGGCTTGCGGGGGCGGAAAAGCCTGGATGAGAACGCCGGGATGGTCTTCGTGCTGCCCAGCGTCCGCGACACCCCGGTGAGCACCGCGGGTTACAAGTTTCCCATCTCGGTAGCGTTTTACGACGCCAACGGGGTGATCCTGCACATCCTTGAGGCCCCACCCTGCCAGACCAATCCCTGCCCGCTGTACACGCCCGGCGTGGCCTATAAGGGGGCGCTCGAGGTCAACCGGGGCTGGTTCGAGCGCACCGGGGTACGCGAGGGCGACATCCTGAGCGGGGACATCCTGAATCGGTGAGCACGTCCTCCAGAGGCGGATCGAAGAATCACGAGCGATGAGCTATTCTCACCCGCCGCGGGCCTGAGTTTCGCTTTAAGGGTTTGACGTACGACGTTGAAGGCTCGCTTACCTCGAGGCCAGCACCGTCCCCGGCTCACTCAGCAACCGGCGGGCCTGGCGGATTTGCAGCCGCAGGGTGTTGTAAGTGCGGCGGTCCTGGGTGAGGCGCCCTCGGGCCTGGCGCAGGTGGGCGATCTGGGCCTCGAGCGCCGCCCCGCCCTGGACCCGGCGGCGTTCGACGAAGCGGCGGGGCTCGAGCGCGGCCAGCAAATCGGGGTTGCTGAAGCCGAGGTGGGCGGCCAGGTCGGCTTCGCTCAGTTGGACCAGGGTACGCCCTTCCCAAGCCAGAGCGGAGAGCATCTTTTTGACGCGGGTATAGGCCTCGCCCAGGGGCAGATACCCCTCCGCGACCAGCACATCCACCAGTTCAGAGGCCATCACGCTCCTGTCCTCGAGCCCCCCCGACAACCCCTCGGGGACGAAGCGGCTCTCCTCGAGCGCCACCCGCGAGAGTTCGAGTGCCCCCTGGGCCACGTGGGACAAGCGCTCGAGGGGTTCCAGTACCCCGGTGCTGTGGTCGTTGAGGTCGCCGTAGGCGGTGTTGTGGTTGAGCGCCAAGAGGGTCTGGGGGCCACCGATCAGTTCGGCTACCAGAGCCCGCACGTGCTCGAGGATCACCGGGTTTTGCTTTTGCGGCATGATGCTCGAGCCCTGGGCCACCCGTTCCCCCACCACGAAGGCCTCGCGCTCGGCCCAGAACAACAGGTCGCGAGCCATCCGCGACAGGCTGGTGCCCAGCCCGGCCAAAGCCTGGGCCAGCTCGATAGCCCAGTCCCCCGCGGCCACCGCGTCGTAGGTGTTCTCCACCACCCGGGTAAAGCCCAGAAGCCGGGCCATCATCGCCCGGTCCACCCGGTAGGGGCTCCCGGCCAGCGAGCTGGCCCCCAGCGGCGAGGCGTTGGCGGTCTCGAGGGCCGCCCGTAGCCGCCGGGTGTCGCGGGAGAGGAGGTTTTCCAGCCCCGAAAGGTAGTGCCCCAGGGTGGTGGGCTGGGCCGGGCGGTGGTGGGTGTAGGCCACCATCAGGGTCTCGCGGTGCTCGTCGGCCAGGAGTAGGAGCCGCCGCCTCAAGGCCAGCAGGTCGCCCAGCACCAGCAAGGCCCGGTCGCGGGCGAAGGCCCGGAACACGGTAAGGTCGAGGTCATTGCGGGAGAGACCCCGGCGCAGGGTCCCGGCGACCTCGAGGCCCCAGTGTTCGGAGAGCTGCTGGTCGATGGCGAAAAACACGTCCTCGATCAGGCCGTTGAAGCTCGGCAGGGGGTGGCGGCGCAGCTCGGACAAAGCCTGGGCCGCCTCCGAGGCTCGAGGCACCCCGATGGCCGCGAGCCCCAGCGAGTACGCGGTGAGGGCGTCGAAGAAATAGGGGATCAGGTTCTCGCGGGCGAACCGGTAGTGGCGGCCCAAAACCCAACGGCGGTAAGCGGCGTGCCAGCGGGACATAGAAGTAGGGTACAGGGTTTGGCGGGTGGGGTGGGGGAAATAGCCAACCGCTCGACAAGCGGCTTAGCCGTTAGCGGTTGGCTAATGGCTCTCAGCCGCTATCCCTTCACCCCGGTCAGCACCACCCCCTCGATGATCTGGCGCTGGAAGAAGAGGAAGACCAAGAGCACCGGGAGGATGGCGAGACTGCTGGCCGCCATGATCAGGTTCCAGGCGGTTCCGGCCTCGCCCGAGAAAAGAGCCACCCCCACCGGCAGGGTGCGCATCTCGGCGGTTTGCACGATCACCAAGGGCCACAAGAAGGCGTTCCAGTTGCCCAAGAAGGTGAAGATGCCGAGTGCGGCCAGGGCGGGCCGGACCAGCGGGAAGGCTACCCGCCAGAACACCCCGAACTCGTTCAGGCCGTCAATCCGCCCCGCGTCGAGGAGGTCGCCCGGCAGGGTTTGGAAGAACTGCCGCAACAAGAACACCCCGAAGGCGCTGATCAGGCCGGGGAACAAGAGGCCCCAGTAGGTGTTGACCCAGCCGTTCTCGGCACTCATCACATACCAGGGGATGATGAGCATCTCGGTGGGGACCATGAGGGTCGAGAGGATCATCACGAAGATGATGCCCTTGCCAGGGAAGCGCAGCTTGGCCAGCGTGTATCCCACCAACGAATCGAAGAACAAGACCGAGAGCGTGGTGATGACCGCCACCACCAAGCTGTTGAAGAACCAGCGAGGGAACTGGGTGTCGAGGATGACCTGCCGGTAGTTGTCGAGGGTGGCGCTCTGGGGGAACAGCTTGAGGTCGAAGATCTCCTGGAAGGGCTTGAGCGAGGTGAGCAGCATCCACAAAAACGGGAAGATCATCACCAGGCTGCCCAGGATCAGCACGGCGTAGGCGAGGAGGGCGGAGAGGCGCTTCATCTGCCTCCCTCGGGGAGCACGTATCGCCAAAGATTGACAGCCATAGGCGATCGGCGATCCACGATAGGCAATCTTTTGACGTTCGACTTACGGCGCATCAGTACTCCACCCGCCTCGAGAGCAGCCGCAGTTGCACCAACGTGATCAGCAGGATGATCACGAAGAGCAGCACGGTGATAGCCGCCGCGTAGCCCAGCTCGAAGCGGCTGAAAGCCTGCTGGTAGATGTAGAGGGCTAGCGTCAGCGTGGAGTTGAGCGGCCCGCCCTGGTCGGTGAAGTTGAGGTTCACCACCTGGGTGAAAAGCTGCAAGAAGCCGATGGTGCCGATCACCGCCGAGAAGACGATCACCGGGTTCAAAAGGGGCAGGGTGATGTGGCGGAACAAGGCCCAGCCACCAGCCCCATCGATGCGGGCGGCCTCGTAGTACTCGCGGGGGATGTTCTGCAGCCCGGCCAAAAAGAGCACCACCTGAAACCCCAAGTTCTGCCAGACAATCACCCCGGTCACGGTCAGGAGGGCTTGCTGGGGGCTTTGCAGGAAAGGCTGGGCGGGTAGTCCCAGCAGCCGCAGGATCTCGTTGACGATACCGAAGTTGGCCGAGAGCATCCAGCTAAACACCCAGGCCACGGCTACAGCGGGGGTGATGTAGGGAGCAAAATAGATCGCCCGGAAGAGGTCGCGAAAGCGCTGTACCGAGTTGAGCAAGAGCGCTACCCCCAACCCCAACACGAGCTGGGCCGGGACCCCGATCAGGGTGTAGAGCAACGTGTTGGCCAGGGCCTTGCGCAAGAGCTTGTCGCCCAGCATCTGCTGGTAATGCTCGAGCCCCACGAAGTTGCGCTTGGCTGGGTCAGCGTTCCACTCATAAAGCGAGAGCCATAAAGCCTGGAACGCGGGCCAGATGCGGATGAAGAGAAAGAAGGCCAGCGGGATCAACAGGAAGGCGAAAGCCCAGAGGGCCTCGCGGCGGGCCAGGGAGAGGCGCATAGTGTCAAATCAAAAGTCGGACGTTCTACGTCTTTGGCCAAAGGACTCTCTGACGTAAGACGTATAGAAGACGCACAGCGACTCTACTTCCAGAAGTCGTCCAGCACCTTCTGCTCTTCCGCGGCGGCCTGCTTGAGCGAGTCGGCGGGGTTGGCATTTTGCAGGAGGACCCGGTTGATGGCGTCCACCATCACCTTGCGCTGGGCGGTCTCGTCCACGAAGGGGGTGGCCTTGGCATAGGCCAGCGAGAGCACGAAGGGGCCGTAGACGGGGTTCAAGGAAAGCTTGGGGTCTTTGATGAGCGACTTGCGCGCCGGGAGTTCGCCCACCTTCTCGAGCCAGTAACGCTGGGTTTCCTCGGAGGTGAGGAACTGCAAGAACTTGATCGCCGCCTCGCGCTTCTCGCCGGTGGCCTGGGGGGTCAGCCCATGCAGCCAGAACGAGCCGAAGTTGGCCTTGCGGGCCCCGGGCCGCTCGGTGGGGAGTTCGGCCACGCCCCAGTTGAACTTGGCCCCGCTGCTGATGGTGCCGATGGCGAAGGAGCCGTCGATGATCATCCCGATCTTCCCGGCGATAAAGCCGTCACGGTAACCGTTATTGCCGGGGAAGAAGTTGGGCACCCCAATCCCCGCTTGTTTGACCCAGTCGGTGTAGGCGGTGAAGGCCTTGAGGCCCTCGGGGGTATTGTAGGTGACCTTTTTGACGTCGTCGGAGTAGGGTCGCCCGCCCATCTGCCGCAGCAGCACCTCGCGCACCATGTGGTGGTCCTGGCCGTCGGGGGCGATGCCGTAGCCGATCTGGGTGTAACGGTCGCCCTGTTTGACGGTGAGCTTTTTGCCGACTTCGATAAACTCCGCCCAGGTCTTGGGCGGGGCGCTGATCCCGGCGGCCTTGAAGAGGTCTTTGTTGTAGAAAAGGGCCAGCGAGCGCACCGCGGTGGGCACCCCGTAGAGCTTGCCGCCCACCTTGGCGGCCTGGGCCATCGAGATGAAGTCGCCGTCTACGGTCTTGGCGAGGCTATCGGGCAAGGGTTGCAGATACCCGGCCTTGACCCAAGTCGGCACCCAGCCATAGTAGAGGTTTACCACGTCGGGGCCTTGCCCGGCAGGAACCGCCGAGGCCACCTTCTGCTGGTAGGCGTCGTAGGGGAAGGTCTGGTGCACCACCTTGATGTTGGGATTGGCGGTCTGGAAGCGTTTGATGAGTTCGTCAACGGCTTCCACCTTGCTCTTGAAGTCATACTGCCAGTAGGTGATGGTGACGTTTTGGGCCAAGGCTAGGCCCAGCAGCGCGACAACTCCGACAGCCCACCTTTTCATCTGACTCCTCATCGGTACTTCCTCCTTAGTAAGGTTTCGCTGAGGCAATCTTACCCATATTGCGGCTCGAGCCCAAATTTTGAGCACTGGCTCTCTTTTTGCCGGGTCTTCTCCGCAGGGAGGGCACGCCAGCCTAAAGTGGATCCTCCCCTCGAGCCCTTGAGGCTAGGGGGTGCGCTGCTGGCCGCTCGGTATGTTCCGCAAGTCGAGCAGGAAGTTTCCGGTGCTGGGAACCATGATGGTCTGCACGTTAGGGGCCAGCTTTTCCGCCACGGTGAGCTGGACCACCTCGGGGGAAGTCTTGAGGGCCTGGCCCCGCAGTTCGATGGCTTTGGCCTCACCCTCGGCCTTGAGGATCGCCGCGTCGCGCTCGCCCCGGGCCTGGGCCACCACCCGCTGGGCGTCAATCTCGGCCTGGCGGCGGCGGTTCTCCGCCACCTGCACTTGCTGCTCAGCGGTCTGCTTCTCCTCGATGACCTTGGCCACCGATTGGGGGATGTCGATGCGGCGCAACAGCACCCCCACCAGTTCGATATGCCCCTTGTTGAGCTCTTCGCCCAGACCCCGGGTGACGGCCTGCTCGAGCTGGGTGCGCTGGGTGCTGATGAGGTCGGCGGCGTTGAACTGGCCCACCGCGTCACGCACCTTGCTGCGGATCTGCGGAACGATCAGGGTATCGAGGAAGCGAGGCCCCAGTTCCCGGTGCAACAAGGGGGCCTCGTCGTGCTTGACCCGGTACTGTACGGTCACGTCCACCCCGATCTCGAGCCCTTCCTTGCTGCGGGCGGTGATGGCTTCCTCGCTGGGGCCGGGCTCGCGGCCTCCGGGTGCTGGCGCAGCCAGGGTTACTTCCTGGAGGCGGGCGTCGTAGACGATGACCTCTTGAATAAAGGGCAGCACGATGTGGGTTCCCTCACCCAAGGGCTGGGGCTGAACCCCCCGCAGCACGTTGAACACCACCCCCACGTTTCCCGCCGGAATCACCACGAAGCTCTGCGCAAGCACTGCCAGCACCAAGCCAACAATCACCAGCGGTCCCCCCAGGGCCCGTCGCCCAGGCTGGGTTAACAGTACGATCCCAAAAATAGCGATCACAACTCCTAAAGCGCTCAATATACCCATACTCTGCCTCCTTTAGCACATCTTGATAGGCGTTCCGCTCCATCACGGCTAGAGTGACAAAAACGCACGCTACAACGTTCAGTTTACCCGTATCCACCCCTGGCCTATAAAGAAAACCAGCGCCGCAAGGGCGCCGGAGAAACGGCGATTTTCTCGCGAGGGTCGGGCTTTAGTCGTGAGACTCGCTGCTCTTGTCCTTAGGTTTGCTATCGGTGATGTACCAGCCCGAGCCCTTGAAGGCGATCGCCGGAGCCTGGATCACCCGCTTCAGCGGTTCACCGCTTTCGGGGTGCTTGCTCAGCGGCTCGTCGTGAAAACCCTGACGAAACTCGTAGTAGTTCCCCGACTCTAAACCCAAGTAAACGTACACCGGCACGGTCTACCTCCCACAGACTGGTCTCGTCAACAGGGGCCAGTGGCCCATACCATTACATATTGACACTCGGATGCTCAAGGTGTCAATGCGTCACATTGCCTGCCGGAATCCCCCTCACCCCCGAAGCACGCCGATTCACGGCTGAAGACCCCTGTATCTTTATGAGCTTAAGGGCTAGCTGAGAGCGAGGGGTCAAAAACAAGCTCTTACGAGGTTGCGGGCTCGAGCGAGAGCCCTTAGGGTGGAAAGGATGACCAAGCCTGAGTTGCGCACCTGGGCTAAAGCCGAGCGCGCCAAGCTGCCGATGGCGGAACTCTCGCGGCAGATGGTTCGAAGCTTGGCCGAGTTTTTACAGGCTCGAGCCCCCCGGCACGTCCTCATCTACAATGCCTTTGGCGACGAACCCGATCCTGGTTTGCTCCCGGAGGTATATGCGGCTACCTACTACCTGCCCCGCACGCAGGGCTACACCCTGAGTCTCCACCCTCTCCCCTGCCCGCTGGTCCGGCACCCGTACGGGTTCCTCGAGCCCGCTCCGCAAGCCGCCGAAGCGAGCCCAGACCTGCTCGATGCGGTAGTCGTCCCGGGGCTGTGCTTCGATCAAGAGGGCTACCGGCTGGGTTACGGGAAAGGCTACTACGACCGCTTTTTGGGTGGACTGCCTTCCTCGGTTTTGACCGTAGGGTTCGTGCCGGATGCACTGGTGGTAGGGCGGCTGCCTCGAGACCCCTGGGACGTTCCGGTTCAATATCTGGCTACCGAAACCGGCATACGCCGTACGCTGTAGGCCGGTTGACGTTTTACGGCGCGTTCCAATACCACAGGGCCGGGTTGGTCGGCACGCCCCGGATGCGGATCTCGAAGTGCGAGTGAGGGCCGTTGGAGAGGCCAGTGTTGCCGGAGAGCCCGATGAGGTCGCCGGGTTTGACCACCTGCCCCGGCCTGACCAAGATCTTCGAGAGATGCCAAAATCCACTGCACACCCCGTTGCCGTGATCGATGGTCACCCCGTTGCCGCGCACGAACAAAGGTTCGGCCAGCCCCACCACCCCGGCAGCGGGGGCCCGCACCGGCGTGCCCACCGGAACCCCATAGTCGAGCCCCTCGTGGAAGGAGTAGGTCGCCCCCTTGTCGTAGCTGCGACGGGTGCCGAAGGGGTCGGTGATGCGGTTGGAATCCACCGGCTTGCGCCAGTTGCCCTGCCACTGCTGCGGGCGGTTCCAGTCGCAGGAGCCCACTACCTTCTTGCGCTCGACCCGCAGCTTTTCGGGTTGCAGCAGGGCCTCGCGGTCGGGGGGGAGTTGCAGGATGTAGCGGCCAAAACTCCCGGCCACGACGCGGATATCTAGGCGGACGGTGTGGCCCTCGAGCGAGACCACCGCCGGGTAAACCCCGGGGTCTTGCAGGGCCGGGACCGGCAGGAGGACCCGGTTTTGCTGGATCGGGTAGTCGGCCCCCAAGAAGCGCACCTGACCGCTCACAGGCTGCGCCGCGGTCAGGCGGAGCACCGCCACGTTGCCCTGCACGGTCTGGCGGGGCCACTCGAGCACCTCGATGGGCGCGGGCAGATCGGTGCGGCGGTTCACCGCGGGGGCGCTGGGTTGACCGCTCAGCCGGAGCACCTGGCCCACCCGGATCTGGCCGGGGTTGGCAATGTCATTGAGGGCCTGCAAAGCCTCCACGGTGGTGCCGTAGCGCTGGGCGATGGAAAACAGGGTGTCTCCGCGCTGAACCGTGTAGGTGCTCTGGGCAAAAGCCAGGGCCAGCAACCCGGCGAGAACGATCAAAGATTTGCGCACGTCGCCAAGATACTACGAACTTCCCAAGTACAGGAGAGGGGCGTGAGGTCTGGGGGTCCCACGACGCCAGCATCCGATCCCGTTAGGATAGAGCCTAAAGAGGAATCTATGGTGCTGATATTGAACGGGCCGAATCTCAATATGCTGGGCCGCCGCGAGCCGGAGATTTACGGGCACACCACCCTCGAGGAGCTCGAGGAACTCTGCGAAGCCTGGGGGGCGGAACTGGGGCTGGGCGTAGTCAACCGCCAGTCCAACTACGAGGGCCAGCTCGTGGAGTGGGTCCAGGGCGCCGAGGCCGAGGACTTTATCGGCATCCTCCTCAATCCTGGAGCCCTCACCCACTATTCGGTGGCCCTCCTGGACGCCATCAAGTCCCAACCCCTCCCGGTGGTCGAGGTTCACCTCTCCAACATCCACGCCCGCGAGGAGTTCCGGCGGCACTCGGTCACGGCCCAGGCCGCACGGGGACTGGTCTCGGGCTTCGGAGCCCTCTCCTACAAAATGGCCCTGATGTATCTAGCGGAAGTGCTCGAGGTAGGCTCCTAACCCCCGGTAAAGACCAGAACCTTCTCGCGCCTGGGATACCCGTGAGCGGGAACAACCCGTGGGACAACACTCTCCAGCTGTGACTCGGGCGTTGCGCTCATGGCTCGAGCGGGAGGTGTGGTTCGGGAGGGTGAGGGGAGGGTCTGGCGGTCAAGCCAGCATAAGAGGACAAGGCGCATCGCAACGAGCTTGGGCTTTTGGCCCTACGCCCTCTGACGGCGGAGCAATCCCCGCCAAACGGGATCAACCATCCCCCACCCTCGATAGGACGTATGGTCATATGTCCTAAAAATGCTCTGTTGCAAGGTTTGTGATAATGGGGCCCGATGGGTCATCAACGCTCCCCAAGACGTTCTTGCCGGGCGGGTAAAGCAGCCCAGCCACGAACGAGCTTGCACCTGCAGGTTGCGCGAATCATCTACGTCCAGAC
>DASTSL010000031.1:0-30924 GCA_035760705.1 Meiothermus sp.
GCACATCCCGGCGATGAGGGGCTCGAGCACCCGGCGGTGCACCTCCGCCAGCAGCGCCGGGCTCAGGGGGTAGGGGGCTACCGCACCCATCCCCCCGGTCATGGGGCCTTCGTCGTTATCCTTGAGGCGTTTGTGGTCCTGTGAGGGGATCAGGGGTTTGATGGTGATGCCATCGGTCACCGCCAGCACCGTCACCTCGGGGCCTTCGAGGAACTCCTCGACCACCACCTCCCCACCTCTCGCCTCGTCGGCGGGGCCCAGGATGTTCGCCACCGCCTGCTTTGCCTGGTGGACGGTCTGGGCCACCGTCACGCCCTTCCCCGCGGCGAGCCCCGAATCCTTGACCACGATGGGGGCCCCGGCCCGCTCGAGGTATTCCAGGGCCTCGAGGGCGTCGTGGAAGACCCGGTAGCGGGCGGTGGGGATACCGTAGCGCTCCATCATGCTCTTGGCAAAGGCCTTGGAGCCTTCGATCATGGCGGCCTTGGCGCGGGGGCCGAAGACCTTGATGCCGCGGTCCTCGAGGGCGTCGGCCAAGCCCTCCACCAAGGGAGCTTCCGGCCCGACCAATACCAAATCGATCTGATTAGCCTGGGCCCAGTCGGCCAGCTCGGAGATTTCCCCGCTCCAGGGCACGAGTTCGGCCAGCTCGGCCATCCCCGGGTTACCGGGGGCCGCGTAGAGCCGGTGAACGTGCGGCGACTGTTTGGCCTTCCAACACAGGGCGTGTTCCCGCCCTCCCGAACCCACCACCAGAACTTTCACGCCGGTATTCTATGCCACCGGGCGAGGGGTTTGTCATGAGCCGGAAGTCCCAGGGTCACAGGTCGTACGTCATACGCCGTACGTCGAGAGGTCTTAAGGGAGAATTATCTGCACGTGTGAAAAGGCTGGGGTCTCGTTTTGCGTTTAGCGTTGAGCGTACAGCGTTCGACGTAGGACTTTACTTTTGCCCCATCAGCACCCTCCGCACCGCCTCCGGGTAAGCCTGGTGCTCCTCGGCCAGGATGCGGGCCGAGAGGGTTTCCTCGGTATCGTCGGGGAAGACCGGAACCCGGCGCTGGAGGATGACCGGGCCGGTGTCCACGCCGGTGTCCACGAAGTGGACCGTGCAGCCCGACTCCTGGGCGTGGGCCTCGAGCGCCTGTTTTTGCGCGTGCAAGCCAGGAAAATTCGGCAAGAGCGAGGGATGTATGTTGAGGAGCCGCCCCATCCAGGGTTCCACGAACGCCGGGGACAAAAGCCGCATGAAGCCCGCCAACAGCACTAGATCCACGTGTTTCTCCGCGAGGAGGTGCAGGGCCGCCTGCTCGAACTGTTGGCGCCCGCCTTTGGGCCAGGGGATGTGCACGGCCTCGACCCCGGCCTGGACAGCTTTCTCGAGCGCCCCCGCATCGGCCTTGTCGGAGACCACCAGCACGATATGCCCCAGGGGGTCCTCGGGGGGGAAAGCCTCGAGCAGTGCCCCCAGGTTGGACCCCCGCCCCGAGGCGAACACCGCGATCCGGGCCGGGCGGCCTAAGGGGAAGGCACTCATTGCAACGCTTCGGGGTGGTGTTTCTGCCAGTAGCGCGAGAGGCCGGTCACGCTCATCCAGGCCGGGTCAGCCTTCTCGTAGTCGGCCAGGCCCTCCTCGTTGAGCCCAGAGCGCTCGAGGTCGCCGTTGAGCATCTGCTCGAACTGGGGAACGATCTGCTCTTGGCTGAGCCCCTGCCGCAGCTTGTCTTTGATCCAGCCCGCGTACTCGAGCAGCTTGGCCTCGAGCCGGTCGAGGTGCTCCCGCGCGTCGGTGTACTCGCCAAAGTGGGTGAGGTAAAGCCGAGCGGGGTTCAGGTCGCGGAGGCGGGCGATGGATTTCTGCCACAGCTCGATGTGGATATCCGGCGGCGGACAGGGCGGCAACACCGGCCCCTGTCCGATCCGCACCCCACCCACGTCCCCGGTAAACACCGCGTCCCCCACCCGGTAGGCGAAGTGGTGGGGGGCGTGGCCGGGGGTCTCGAGCGCTTGGATTTCGAGCGGGCCGAACTTTAGGGTCTGGTCGTCCTCGAGCACCACTACCTGGTCGGGCGCGATCGGCTCGGCGCGGCCCCACAAAGGCTCGGTCTGGTCACCGTAGATGCGGGTGGCGCTGGCCCAGAGCTTGCTGGGATCGATGAGGTGGGGGGCTCCTAGGGGGTGCACGTAGATCTTGGCCCCGTGCCGGGCAAAGCGCCAGGAGGCCCCGGCGTGGTCGAGGTGAATGTGGGTCACGAAGACGTGCCGCACGTCGGCGGGCTCGTAGCCGAGGCGGGCTAAGCCCTCTACCAGGCGGGGATAGCAGGAATCCGGGCCAGTCTCCACGATCACCGGGCCATCGGAGCCCTCGAGCACGTACGAAGCGATGGTGCGCGGCCTGCCATAGTGCAGATCGATGCACTGAACCATGACCGAATTCTACCCGTAAGGCCGATCTTTATTGAACCTCGCTAGGAACGACGCCAGGCGCAAAGCGCTCAGGCACTAGACCTGTCGTCCCCACATCCCACCGGTCTATTTGCACCAACACCCAACCCGGTCTCTGCAACGCGGACCACCCGGCTCTACAAAATGGCATCAAACGATGCTGGTGTGCAGGGTCCCCAGGCCTTCGATCGCCACCTCCACCCGGTCCCCGCGCTGGAGGGGGCCAACCCCTTCCGGGGTTCCGGTGATGACCACGTCCCCCGGCTCGAGCGTCATGAACTCCGAGACATAGGAAAGCACCCTGGCTACCGGGAAGATCATCAGGCTGGTGTGGGCCTCCTGGCGCAGTTCCCCGTTGACGTAGGTGCGCAGCACGGTGTCTTGGGGCTCGAGGTGGGTCTCGATCCAGGGGCCCAGCGGGAGAAACTTGTCGGCGGCCTTGGCGCGAACCCACTGGAGGTCGGTTTTCTGCCGGTCGCGGGCGGTGAGGTCGAGGGCACAGGTATAGCCCAGCACGCAGTCCAGGGCCTCGGCTTCGGAGACGTTCTTCATCCGTCGCCCGACGACCACCGCCAGTTCGCCCTCGTAGTGCAGGTTCTCGGTGAAGCGGGGGTAGGGCACGGCCTCGTCGGGGTCGGCCAGGGTGTTGGGCCCTTTGAGGAAGATACCCGGCTCCTTGGGCAGATCCCCGCTGTCGTTTCCCATCTCCTTGATGTGGTCGAGGTAGTTTCGGCCCACGCAGACGATCTTGCTGGGGGTGGCGGGAGCCCGTAAGCGGACGCTTTGCAGCTCGAACTGTCGCCCGGTGGGGTTGCCCCCGGGTCCATCGGTCTCGATCACGTGCTCGCCTTCTAAAACTCCCCAACTCCCATGATTGAATCGCACGATCAGCATGGCCCGAGTATACCCTTTGGTTTTGGCCCACCGGCAAAGAAAAATGTCCCCCGATGGATAGAGAGAGGGAGAGGGGAAAGAGGGAGCAAAAGCCAAAACCAGAGCGCTGAGGGTCTCTTGCTCCACTGATCTCTCCTCGCCTCCTAGCCCTCTTCCAGCTCGAGGCTCACGGCTTCCCAGCGGGCGTACCGGGCCTCGAGTTCGGACTCGAGCCGGGTTTGCTCCTCGGCGATCTCGGCGTACTCCTGATGCCCCAGCCCCGGCGTGTTGGCCCGAAGGTGGAGGGCTTCGAGGCGGGCCTCGAGTTCGGCGATCGAAGCCTCCAACCCCTCGCGTTCGCGCTCCTTGTGCCAGCGCCCTTTGACTTTTCTGGAGTTATCCCGGCTCGGTTCAGGGGGTTTGGGCTTTGCTGGCTCAGCCGGTAGCGTTGTTTCGCGGCGGTAGCCGGGTGGCTCGGTCGCCGGTCGCTTAAGGCGGGCCAGCAAGGCGCTCGGCATGTCGGGATAGTCGGTGAAGACCCCCTCCCGCAGGTGCCAGGTGCGGCTCGCCAACCGGTCGAGGAAGAACAGGTCGTGCGAGACCAGGATCAAGGTTCCCTCGTAGCGCTCCAGGGCTTCTTCCAGGGCTTCCACGGTCTCGAGGTCGAGGTGGTTGGTGGGCTCGTCCAGCACCAGCAGGTTGGCTTCCTGCAAGGAGAGGGAGAGCAAGGCCAGCCGGGCTCGCTCCCCGCCGGAGAGGTGGGCGATCTTCTTGTACTGGGCCTCGAAGGGAAAACGCCAGGCCCCCAGTGCGGCGTGGGCTTCTTCCCCCAGCATCCGGTAGAGGGTCTCGTAGAGGGTCAGGTTGGGGTCGAAGCCCGAGAGCTGCTGGTCGTAGTAGCCGATTTTGATTCCCACCCCGGTGCGTACCCGCCCCGCCGGGTCATCCGAGGGGAGCAGGCCCAGCAGCACCTTGAGCAGGGTGGTCTTGCCTGCCCCGTTAGGACCGATCAGGGCGATACGCTCGCGGCGGCGGACCACCAGGCTCTCGAGGCTGAAGAGCTTCCGCCCGGCGAGGTTTTTCTCCAGACTCAGCGCCTCGAGCACCCGCTCCGGGCTGGGCAGGGCCGGAAAACGCATCCCCATGGCTTTGGTGCCGCGTTCGGGGGGTGCGGGCTCGGTCTCTAAGAACTTCTCGTAGCGCTTCTCCACCGCGAGCTTGCGGATGGCGTGCTTCTCGGAGGAGTGGGCCCAGGCTTTAGCCTGCTCGAGGATGGCCTTGAGCCTTTTTTCCTCGTCCAGCCAGTTCAGGTAGCGGCGCTCCTCCTCCTCGCGCTCGAGGCGGCGCTTTTGCCGGAAGGCCGAGTAGTTGCCCTCGTAGAGCCGCAGCTTTCCATCCTTGAGAAACGCCACCTTTTGGGCCAGCTCGTCAAGGAAGTGTCGGTCGTGCGAGACCAGCACCAAGGCCCCGCCATAGCTGCGCAGGTAGTCGGCCAGCCACTCGCGCATGTCCAGGTCGAGGTGGTTGGTGGGCTCGTCGAGGAGGAGCGCATCGGCCCCGGAGAGCAAAACCGCTCCCAGCGCCAGGCGGCGGGCCTCCCCGCCCGACAAAACCCGAGCCTCCTCCCCCTCCCGCCCCGCGAAGTTCAAGCCCTTCAGCACGGCTTCGTAGCGCGAACGGCGGGTGTAACCGCCCAGGGCCTCAAAACGGGCGTGGAGTTCTTCCCAGCGGTGGTAGATTTCCGGCTCAGCCAGGCCGTGCTCGAGTTCGGCCAATTCCCGCTCGAGCCCTTCCAGCCGCTCGAACCCGGATTTGAGCACGGCCTCGAGCGTCACCCCCGGCCCGTACTGAGGGTCTTGCGGGAGCACCGCCAAGTAGGCATCCTGGGCGCGGTGGATGCGGCCCGCCGAGGGCTCGAGTTCGCCCGAGAGGAGCCGGAGCAGCGTGGTCTTCCCCGCCCCGTTGGCCCCCACCAAAGCCACCCGTTCGCCCAGCCGAAGCTCGAGTGAGACCTTATCCAACAGGTCGCGGCTCCCCAGGTGGTACTCGAGGTTTTCGGCATAAACCACGCGCACGAAGATCAGTTTATAAGAGAAGGGCCGACGGCTAAGCACAAACGGCTCGAGGAGGCGGTTGGCGCTTAACCCTTTCGGGTCATCCCTAGGCCCCGCACCGCCACCAGCACGCTCATGGCCAGAAAGGCCCAGAAGCTCGGCTGGCCCCACAAGACAAAGAGGGCGAAGAGATAGGCCACCACCGCCCCCACCGGAATCGGATACCAGCTTTGGCGGTTCCTGACCCAGTAAAGCTGCCAGTATAGCCCGGCCACCGCCAAGGCGATGCCCGTCACCAGCAGGGTCAGACCGGGGTGGAGCCACAAGAAAAAACCCAGGGTGGGAGCGATCCCACCCCCACCGCGAAAACCGAAGAAAACCGGCCAGATGTGCCCGGCAACCACCGCTGCCCCCATCAGCACGAAGGTCAGCGGGTTATTGGTGAAGGGGGTCAGGTAGCCGACCCCCACCCCTTTGAGGATATCGGCGACCGCGACGAAGGCTCCCCAAGCAGGCCCCAACTGGCGGAAAGTCCCAGAAGCCCCGGGCACGTCGCGCTGGGCCAGGTCGATGCCGCGCAGGCTGCCCGCAATCATCCCGAAGGAGAGCGAGCCGATCAGGTAAGCGCCGAGCACAAGCAAGAAGTCCAAAGTTCTCTCCTTATGGAAGGACATTATGGTCACAAAACCGTGCTACCCTAAAGTGGGGCCTGGGGTACAATCTATATGAGGATTCAAGACGGGCTTTGAGGCCCGACGTTCAAACCGAGCTTATACCTACCCGCGAGGGGGCGGAGGTCAAGGTGGTACATAAACGCAAGCCCACCATCCACGAAGTGGCCCGCATGGCCGAAGTGGGCATCGGCACGGTGAGCCGGGTGCTCAACAACCACCCCTCGGTGCGGGAGGAGACCCGCTCGAGGGTGCTGGCCGCGATGGAAAACCTGGGCTATAGCCCCAACCCCCACGCCCGGCGGGTGGCCGGGGGCAAGAGCTACACGGTCTCGATCATGCTGCCCTTTGTGGCGACCGAGTTCTACACCCGGCTTTTGGAGGGCATCGAGGGGGTATTGCTGGAGGAGCGCTACGACGTGGCGGTGTTCCCCCTGCTCTCGCAGAGCCGGCTCGAGCGCTATCTCAAAAGCCACACCCTGGCCTACCAGACCGACGGGCTGATTATGGCCTCGTTCGACCTCTCGGAGCTATATCCGGGCGGCCAGCTTCCCACCGACCGCCCGGTGGTGCTGGTGGATGCGAAGAGTCCCCGCTACGACTCGGTGTACATGGATAACCGGCTGGGGGGCCGCCTGGCGGCGGAGTACCTATCGCGCTTCCCCGGGCGGCTCTACGCGGTCAAAGTCGAGGAAGAGATCGACCTGGCCCTCTCGCAGACGGTGTTCGCCGAACGACTCGAGGGCTTCCGCGAGGCCGCCGCCGAGGCCGGGCGTCCCTTGGTGAACGGGCAGGTGTTCAAAACCCGCTTCTCCGCCGAGGGGGGCCGGTTGGCCTTGCAGCACTTCATGGCTCAGGCCGAGCCACCCTACAATATCTTCGCCGGGGCCGACCTGATCGCGTTGGGGGTGCTCGAGGAGGCCGAGGCCCACAGCCTGCGCATCGGCCAGGACGTGCGGGTGCTGGGCTTCGACGGGCAGCCCTGGACGGCCACCCGGGGGCTCTCGAGCCTCACCCAGCCGGTCGAGGCGATGGGCGCTCAGGCCGCCCGGATGCTGATGGAGCGTATCCACGGCTATCGGGGTACGCCCAGGGCTATCCGCTTCGAGCCGACGTTGCTCGAGCGGGCCTCGACTGGCCTTCCGGCACCGGCTTATATCCCTAATTTTTAAGGGTGGGAGGAGAAGAGGGAGAGCAAGAGACCCTCACCGCTCTGGCTTTGGTTTTTCCTCCCCCCTCTCCTGCTCTTTCTATGTTGGTTTATCTCGACCAGAATTACGCCTCCCGCATCGCCAAATACTTGCTGGGCCAGCGCTCACACGAAGCCCACGGCCTGCTCTATCAAAGCCTGCTGCGCGCCCAGGTCACCGCTCCCCCGAGCCCCTTTCACGTGCTCGAGGCCGCCTACCCGGCTCGAGAGCGGATCGCGGGCAAGCGCGGCTATCTGGTCCCGACCCTAAAAACTTTGTTCAAAACCCTCTCCCGGGGCTTTTGGGTGCGCCCCTGGGAGGAGGTGCTCGAGCGGCAGCGGAAGAACAACGGGCACCTTCTGCGGGAAGATCTGCTGAGCAAGCGAGGGAACTGGGACACCCCGGCGGACTTGTGGGGGCTCGAGGGCATCACCGAACTCGAGCTTAAGGGCTCCTTCCTGCAATGCACCTGGCAAGCCCAGACCGCGATCGTGGAACGGCTGGGGCTGCCCAGATCCGCCGAGCACCTTCCCTTCGTCCAGATCCTGGCCCGCCTGCTGGCCTTCCGCGCCACCGACGCCACCCGCCAGCCCCAGCCCTCCGACCTCACCGACCTGGTGATGGCCGCGACCGTGCGACCCTATGTGGACGTGCTGGCCACCGACCGCTACATCAAGGAGGCGCTGGGCCGGGTGGGATACGGGCAGGGAGTATACGGGGGACGCCAGCAAGAGGTACTGCAGTTCGCTCGAGAGCTGGAATCCCACACCCCAGAAGGTCCCGCTACGATAGACCGCGAGGATTGAGTATGGCCGTCGCCAAAAAATTGCTCACCGCCGAAGAGTTCTACCGGCTCGGGCTCGAGCACGCGGAGTTTGTGGAAGCGGAGGTCGTCGAGTCTATGCCCACCACCCCGATCACGCTGGCCCTTGGGACCCCACTGAGACAGTGGAATAAGTTAGTGCTTCCTGTAACCCAAGTTCCAAGCTTCACATAGAGGGGGTGTTAGGATTGACCTGATGAAATGGGTTCGTGATCCCGCCCTGTTGCCCATCGCGGAAAAGGTCGAGGCCGGAGAACGGCTTTCCTTCGACGAGGGCATGGTGCTCTACCGCACCCCGGATATTCCTAGCCTGATGCGCCTGGCGAATCTGGTGCGCGAGCGCAAGCACGGCCAGGACACCTACTTCGTGCACTCCTTGCGCTTCTCGCAGACCAACATCTGTTACGTGGGCTGCACCTTCTGCGCCTTCCAGCGCAAGTTCGGCGAGGAGGGGGCCTGGGACTGGGAGGTGGACGAGGCCATCGAGTGGGTGCGGAGCAAGTACCAGCCCGGCCTCACCGAGATCCACATCTCCTCCGGCCACCACCCCAAGAAGCCCTTCAGCTACTACCTCGAGCTGGTCTCGGCGCTCAAGAAGAACTTCCCCGGCGTGCAGGTCAAAGCCTGGACCGCCGCCGAAATTCACCACTTCACCAAGATCGCCAAGATGAACTACCGCGAGGTGCTCAGCGCGCTCAAGGAGGCCGGGCTGGATGCGATGCCGGGGGGCGGGGCGGAAATCTTCTCCGAGCGGGTCCGCAAACAGATCGCCCGGGCCAAGGTGAAGGCCGAGGGCTGGCTCGAGGTGCACCGCACCGCCCACGAGCTAGGGATCCCCACCAACGCTACGATGCTCTACGGGCACATCGAGACCTTGCAAGAGCGCCTCGATCACATGAACCGCCTGCGCGAGTTGCAAGACGAGTCCTTGGCGAAGGGGGCCCAGGGCTTCATGAGCTTCATCCCGCTGGCCTTCCAGCCGGACGGAAACCTCCTTGCCGCCGAACTCGGCAAACACGAGTTCACCACCGGCCTCGACGACCTACGGAACCTGGCCGTGGCCCGCGTCTACCTCGACAACATCCCGCACATCAAGGGCTACTGGGCCACCCTGACCCCCGAGATCAGCCAGGTCTCGCTGGATTGGGGCGTGACCGACGTGGACGGCACCCTGATCGAAGAGCGCATCGTCCACGCGGCGGGCAGCCCGACCCCGCTGGGCCTCACCAAGGAATCGCTGGCGGCCTTTATCCAGGCGGCGGGCCGCACCCCCATCGAGCGCGACGCGGTGTATAACGTGGTCAAGGTCTGGGCACCACCCGCCCCGGCCATGCAGCGCGAGCGGGTGAAGGTCTCGAGGGCCATCAACCAGGAGGCCAAGGCCTAGGATTTCCTCCCTTTGGGGAGAGACTGAGTGAGAGCGACGAGGCTTTGTGTCCTTTCTACCAACGAACTCTGCGAGTCCGCCCCTTCACCCCGACCCTCTCCCACCGAGGGAGTAGTCGATGAGCTACGTTCTGGGGGTTCCCCGCTACGCCAACACCTCACCGCTCTACCACTTCCTGCGGGAGAGCGAGGAGCTAAAGTTTCGCTACGGCGTGCCCACCGAGCTGAACAAATGGCTGCTCGAGGGCAGCGTGGATCTCTCGCTGGTCTCCTCGTATTTCTACCTGGCGAACGCCGACCGGCTCAAACCCCTGCCGGACTTCTCCATCGCCGACCTGGGGCCGGTGTACTCGGTGAATCTGTTCCACAAGGTTCCCTGGGACCGGCTAAAACGGGTCGCGCTGACCACCGAGAGCGCGACTTCGGTGGAGTTGCTCCGCTATCTGCTCGAGGCCGATGGGATACACCCCGAATACACCCCAAAGACGGGGGGGCTCGAGCTTCTGGAGCGCTATGACGGCGTATTGCTGATCGGGGACCGGGCCATCCAGACCTACGCCGGGTTGCTCCCGGCGCTGCCCGAATCGGTGCATCAGGTGCCTTGGCAGGTGGGCGAGGTGCGGGTCAGCGATCTTTCGATGCGATGGTACGGGCGCACCCGGCTCCCCTTCGTGTTCGCGGTCTGGGCCACCCGCAAGGACGAGCCCCCGCCCCCCGAGGTGGTGCGAAAGCTGCGGGCCGCCCGGCAGAAGGGGCTAGGCAATTTGGAGGCCGTTTCGCTGGCCGAGGCCAGACGGCTGAGCGTTCCCCAACCCCTGATGCAGCACTACCTGTGGAATTTCAGGTATCAGCTCGAGGCCCCCGACCGCCTGGGGCTGCAAGCCTTCGCGGAGGCCGTCGGTCTGCCCTACCCGGACGACTACTGGGAGGTGTAAGCTGGCTTGCTTCGCGGAGCGGATGGATTTGTCAATCAAAAAGGGCGACCCGGCGGTCGCCCTTTAGCAGCGATCAACCTCAGCGCTGTTGGACCTGGGGGGTGACCTGGAGGGTGATCTCCTTGCCATCGCGCCAGACCTTCAGGTTCACCGGTTGCCCGGGCTTGGAGTTGAGCACCGCCCGCAGGTCGAAGATGTCTTGGATCGGCTGGCCGTCGGCTTCGATGATCACGTCCCCGTTGATGCCCAGATCCACGGTCTCGCCGGTTTGGAGTTGCAGGGTGGTGCTGCGGGTCGCCGCCCGCAGGCCGGCCTTGGCCGCCGGGGTGTTGGGGTCAACCTTGGTGACCATCAAGCCCTGCTCGGGGAGGCGGTTGCGCTGGATGATGGTATCGGGGTAGTTGCTCAGGGTGGCGACCTCGATCCCTAGGCGCGGCTGGCGACGGGAGATCTCGGCGGCATCGAGCTTTTTACCGGCCCGCAGGTCGGGAAGATACTGCTTGGCCAGGTTGATGGGGAGCGCGAACCCTACCCCGGCGAACTGCCCCTCGCCGGTGACTGCCCCCGAAGGGCTCAGGATGGCGGTGTTGATGCCGATGACCTCGCCCCTCGAGTTCAAAAGCGGCCCCCCTGAGTTGCCGGGGTTGATGGCGGCGTCGGTCTGGATGATGGTGGGCACCAAGCCCGAGGAGTCCCCCACCGCACCGGCGACCGCACCGCGGTTCTGCCGCACCGCCGAGACCACCCCTTCGGTCACGGTGAACTCCAGGCCAAAGGGGTTCCCCATGGCGATGGCCTTTTGCCCCACGCGCACCTGGTCGGAGTTCCCCAGCGTTAGCGGGATCAGGCGTTGCTGCGGCACGCCTTGCACCCGGATCAGGGCCAGGTCCAGCGGCTCGGCGGTGCCGACCACGGTGGCCTTGTACTGCTTGGGGTCGTTGTGGAAACGGACCGTAATCTGGGTGTTGCTCCCTTGAACGACGTGGAAGTTGGTGAGGATATAGCCATCCTTATCCAGCACGAAGCCCGAACCCAAACCCTCCCGCGGCTGCGGTTGGCCAAAGAAGAAGTCAAAGCCAGGAAAGGGTGAGCGCTGCGCTTGGGCTTGTGGAACCGAGCGCACCGCTACGTACACCACCCCGTCCCCGAAACGCTGCACCAGGTCTACGGTGTTGCGCTCGTTCTCGAGCAAGGCGCGTTGGTCCTGGGCGGTCTGGGCCTGCGCCTGAACTTGGGTCTGAGCCTGAGGAGCTTGGGTCTGGCTGCTGCTGATCCCCCACCACAACACCCCGCCGGAGAGGGCGGCTAGCGCAACCAAAGCCACTGAGGATGCTTTTAGCGACATCTCTTAACCTCCTAGCCTTCAGTCTGGGAGTTCGCAGTTAACCCCGCATGAAGGCGCTAACAAAAGCTTAGGGCTTATCTGTGGAGTTCTCATGAAGAAATGCGCCTAGCCATCGGCCTCAACTGAACACTACCGTCTTATTCCCATGCACGATGATGCGGTCCTCCAGGTGCCAGCGCACCGCGCGGGCCAGAACTTGGCGCTCGAGGTCCCGCCCCAGTTCCACCAAATCCTCTACCGAGTGCCGGTGCGAGACCCGGACCACGTCCTGCTCGATGATCGGCCCCTGGTCGAGTTCGTCGGTGACGTAATGGGCCGTGGCCCCGATGAGCTTGACCCCCCGCTCGTAGGCCTGGCGGTAGGGGGAAGCACCTACGAAAGCTGGGAGGAAGGAATGGTGGATGTTGATGATCCGGCGAGGGAAGCGGGAGACGAAATCGGCGGAGAGGATCTGCATGTAGCGGGCCAACACCACCAGATCCGCTTGGCCTTCAAGCAACTCCAGGATGCTCGCCTCGGCCTCGGCTTTATTCTCCTTGCTCACCGGGACATGGTAGTAGGGCAGGCCGAAGGTGCGCACGGCGGGCTCAAGGTCGGGGTGGTTGGAGATGACCCTACTGACCTCGGCAGGGAGTTCGCCCCGGCTCCAGCGCCACAGCACCTCCAAGAGGGCGTGATCATACCTGGAGACCAGGAGGGCCATCGTCTTGGGCTCTTCAGCATAGGCGAAGCGCCACTCCATCTCGAAGCGCTCGGCCACGGCTTCGGCAAAAGCTCGCTCGAGCACCCCGCGCGAGACGTCGAGGTGGGGGGTCTGGAACTCGAGGCGCATAAAGAACGTGCCTCCCTCGGGATCGGTGGAGTGCTGTTGCAAGTCGGTGATGTTGGCCCCGTGGTTGAAGAGAAAAGCCGACACCGCCGCCACGATGCCGGGGCGGTCGGGGCAGGTGATCAGGAGTCGGGCCAGGGTCTCGCGGCTCATTCCCCAAAGCCTAGCATCTGGGCGGGCAAGTTGAGCCGGACGCCGGACGCCAAACGCTCAACCAAACGTCATATGTCGGACGCGGAATGCTTAAGAGAGCTAAAGAGCTATTCGCCTTTGCGAACGGGAGGGCCCGAGGTCCGGGCCACGGCTCGAGTGCCCCGCCGCCCGAAACGCCGGGCCAGCTCGAGTTCGCTCAGGACCAACGCGGTAGGTCGCCCGTGGGGGCAGACCCAGGGCAGCTCACAGGCCGCCAACCGGTCCAGGAGGGTCTGGGCCGAGACCTGAGAGAGCGGGTGCCCGGCCTTGATCGCGGGCAAGCAGGCCAGCCGGGCCAGCACGGTGCGCCAGGCTTCGGCGAAGCCAGCCCCCGCCAGGGCTCCCTTGGCGACCTCGCCGACCAGATTGGGGTGGGCAGCCAGGAAGGCCGGGACGGTGCGCACCCGGTAGCGCCCCGAGCCAAAGGGCTCGAGCACCAGCCCGGCGGCCTCGAGTTCGCCGGAGCGTTCGCTGTAGTTCATCTCCTCGTCCACGCTCAGGGTAAGCAGCTCGGGGTGAGCGAGTTCGATGTAGGGCTCCTCGCGGTAGCGGCGCGAGAGTTCCTCGTAGAGCACCCGCTCGTGGGCGGCGTGCTGGTCCACCAGGTAAAGCTGGTCGTCGGACTCGGCCAACAAGTAAAGCTCGCGGAAGACCCCCAGGTAGCGAAGCTTCGGAAAGGCCCCCGAGGCCGGGGCCGGGCCGAAGGGGGTGCTGGGCTCGGGTAGGGCGCGGGCCAGCGGGTGGGCTGAGAGCAAGCCCTGCACCGCTCGAGCCAGGAAATTCAGCACCGGCTCGGGCCGCAGCAGCCGGGGGCGGGACTTGTCCGGGGCGGTGTTGATTAGCACGTCCTCGGGCGGGAGTTCCAGGTTCAAGACCCCCACCGGGTACTGCCCCGCCGGGAGGAGTTCGCGATAGGCGTCCAGGAGGGTCTTGGCCAGGTTCTCCGGCCACTCCACGGGCCGCCCGTTGATCGCCAGGAAAAGCCGATCCCGCCGGGGCCGGGAGAGCTCGGGGCGGGAGAGCAGGCCCGAGAGCCGGTAGGGGGCTTGGGCGAACTCCAGGCCGAGCAGGCGGTTGGCGGTCACGCTGCCCCACACCAGCCGAGCCGCGTCGGAAAAGCTCCCGCCCGCGTGGGTGAGCTGCTCCTCCCCGTCCACGATCAGCTTGATCCAGAGTTCGGGGTGGTGAAGCAGGTAGCGGGAGAGCAGGTGGGCCACCTTGCGGGCCTCCTGCGCGGGGGACTCGAGACTAAGCCGCCGGGCCGGGAGGTGTTCGAACAACTGCGCGACCTCGATTCTGGTGCCCGAGGGGGTGGGGTGCTCGACCAGCACCACTTCGTCGGCGAAGGCTTCCAGGGTAGCCCCGCCCAGTTGATCGGGGGGCCTCGAGGTGATCTTAAGCCGCCCGGCCTGGCGGATCGCGTACAGCCCCTCGCCGCGAAACCCCAGGGTGGTGATGCGGGTCAGGTCGAAGAGTTTGCTGCTGGCGTGGGCCTCCACCGCCAGGGGCAGCTCGTCTTTGGGGATGCCCGAGCCGTTGTCGCTGACCACGATACGGCTCAGACCGCCGTCCTCGAGTTCGACCTGGACCCGGGTGGCCCCGGCGTCCAGGGCATTTTCGAGCAACTCCCGCACCACGTCGGCGATCCCGGTGACCACTTCACCGGCGGCGATCTCGCGCACGAGTTCGGGGGGCAGCTTACGGATCATGACCGATTCGAGTTCCTTTGCAAGAGCCAAAACACCAAGGTCAGAGCGGGCGCGCACACCCCATAGAAGGCCAAAAAGCACAGGGCCAGGATCAACGGGCGTTCGATCCGGAAGGGCTCACCCGCCAACCCCCTAAGGCCCTCCAAAAGCGGGAAGAAGCCGAGGAAGATCAGGGTGAAGCGGATCCCATCTCGAACAAGCGTCGCGCAAAGTCTCGCCCAGTCCATGTGGCCCTTAGTCCGCGGCTTCCCAAAGCGCCACCGGGCGCAGCTTCGCCCGGAGTTGCTGGAGCTTGAGCAAAGCCTCCAGGGGGGTGAGGCGGGTGAGGTCGAGGGCGAGCAGTTCCTCGACCAGTGCTTGGCCCAGGTCGTCGCGGCGGGCCTCGAGCCCCGCCAACAGTTGCCCGGCCCGCCCCAAGACCTCGGGCGGCAACCCGGCCAACCGGGCCACCTCGAGGCCGTAGCTCTTGGAGGCCGGGCCGGGCAGCACCTGGTGGTAGAAGACCAACCCCCCGGCCTCCTCGCGGGCGGCCACGTGGTAGTTGCGGGCGGCGGGGAGGGTCTCGGGGAGGGCGGTGAGTTCGAAGTAGTGGGTGGCGAAGAGGGTCAGGGCCTTTACGCTGTCGTGCAGGTACTCGCTGGCCGCCCAGGCCAGGCTGAGCCCGTCGTAGGTGCTGGTTCCCCGCCCGATCTCGTCGAGCAGGACCAGGCTTTTGGCGGTGGCCCCCTGGAGGATCTGGGCGAGTTCTTCCATCTCCACCATGAAGGTGCTGCGCCCCCCGGCGATGTCGTCGGCGGCCCCGATGCGGGTGTAGATGCGGTCGAAGAGTGGCAGCACGGCCTCCTCGGCGGGCACGAAGGAGCCGATCTGGCTCAAGAGGGCGATGAGTGCGGTCTGGCGCAAGTAGGTGGACTTGCCACTCATGTTGGGACCGGTGAGGATCAGCAGGCGGGCCTCGGGGCTCATCTCGAGGTCGTTGGCGATAAAGCCCCCCTCGAGGTGCTGCTCCACCACCGGGTGCCGCCCGGCGCGGATCAACAAGCGGTTGGAGCTGAAACGGGGCCGGGTGTAGCCCCGCCGAGCGGCCACCTCGGCCAACGCCGCATACACGTCCAGCTCGGCCAGCACCAAGGCGGCCTCGCGCACTTCCTCGGCCTGGCGACCCACCTCCTCGCGCAGTTCCTGGAAGACCTCGTACTCGCGTTTGCGCCCGGCCTCCTCGGCCAGCAGGATCTCCCGCTCCTTTTCGCGCAGGTCCTGGCGGGTGTAGCGCTGGCGGTCCTTGAGGGTGGCGATGATGCGCCAATCCTGGGGCACCTGGGCGTAGTAGGGGCGCGTGACCTCGAGGTAGTAGCCGATCACCTGGTTGTAGCCCACCTTGAGGCTGGGGATGCCGGTGCGCGAGCGCTCGGCGGCCTCGAGCCCGGCGATCCAGGTGCGCCCGGCCTCGGCCCGCTCGCGGTGACCGTCGAGGGTGGGGTCGAAGCCGTCCTTGATCAGCCCGCCCTCGGTGATCTTGAGCGGGGGCTCCTCGACCAAGGCGGTGCCGATGCGCTCGGCCACCTCGCCCAACAGCGGCAACCGCTCCCCCAGCACCCGCAGGGGCTCGCAGGCCAGCAGTTGGCCTTTGAGTTCGGGCAAAAGCCCCAGGCTGCGGGCCAAGGCGGCCAGATCGCGAGCGTTGGAGCGGCCCGCCGCCAGCCGGCCACTCAGGCGCTCGAGGTCGTGGATGCGGTACAAGAGCCGCCGCACTGCCTCGCGCAGCACGCTATCCCGCACCAGGGCCTCCACCGCGTCGAGGCGGGCCTGGATGGGGCCTTCATCGAGGAGCGGGTGACGCAGCCAAGCCTTGAGCAGCCTGCGCCCCGGCGCGGTGCGGGTCAGACCCAGCACCCCCATCAGGGTGCGCTCCTCTCCCGGCGCGAGTTGGCCATAGGAGCCGACCGGGCTGGGGTCGTAGACCTCGAGCGTGCGCAGGGTGGTCTCGGAGAGCTGCATGTAGGCGCTGGGGTCGTAGCGCACGAACGAGCGCACCTGGGGCAATGTCCCGTCCTGGGTGGCCCGGGCGTAAGCCAGCACCGCCCCCGCCGAGCGCTCGAGGGCGGGGTGGTGCAGCCCGGCAGGAAGTGCCCCGAACTGCTGAACCAGCGTAGCTCGAGCCTCCTGGGGGTCGAAGCCGCCAGGGGAGACCATCAGCGGGAAGCGCCGCTGGAACTCCTCGCGGAAGGCCTCGTTGGAGTAGAGTTCAGGGGCCAGCAGCACCTCGGCGGGACGGTTGCGGAAAAGCTCGTCGTAAAGAGCGCTCTTGCCATAAAGCACCACCCCCCGGAACTCGCCGGTGGACACCTCCAGAAACACCACCCCGTACCCCTCCCCGGTGGCGATGGCGGCCAGGTAGTTGGCGTCGGGGCGGAGCAGGTTTTCCCGGGTGAGGGTGCCGGGGGTGAGGAGTTGGGTGACCTCGCGCTTGACCAACCCCTCGGCGGCCTCTACCGGCTCGGTCTGCTCGACCAAACCGACCCGGAAGCCCATCTTGAGGAGGCGCTCGAGGTGGCTGTCGGCGGAGCGGACCGGGATTCCCGCCATGGGGGTGGTGAAGTCCTTGCTGGTCTTGTGGGTGAGGGTGATACCCAAAGCACGGGAAAGTCGCTCGGCGTCCTCCCCGAAGGTCTCGTAGAAGTCGCCGACCTGGAACAGCAGCAGGTAATCCGGGTAGGCGTCCCGCAGTTCGACGTACTGCTGCAGCAATGGCGGCAAGGGGCCGGAACCTTGGCCCTTGAGGGTCATAGGGCCATGATACCCAAGATTAGCCATTAAGCAAAGGCGAAACGATGGGGCTGGTTTTCGGTTTTAGCATAATCAAAAAATTATCCCAAGCGCTTTGTCGGATAAAGCCCCAACCCGACCAGCATGGGATTTCACTGGGGCCACTTAAGGAGTATCTTAGAGGAAGATCAAACCAACTCGGAGGTGGAAGATGGGCCAGAAGCAAGCCATGAATCCGACCCCTGGCAAGCCCCTCGAGCGCCGCGAGTTCCTGCGCCGCGGCGGTCTGGCTCTGGGAATCCTGGGACTCTTCCCCACTGTGGCCGCATTCGTTCGCGCCCAGGGGCAGGCCACTTCTCCCCTGCCGAGCTTTACCGGGCCCGGCAGCAACCCGTACTGGAACGGGGTCAACCCCTACGTGGTCTACCCACAGAAGGCCCCACTCCTGCGCCTCACCGACCGGCCGGTGCAGCTCGAGACCCCCCGGGGGTATTTCCTCACCGCGGTCACGCCCAACGCCGCCCACTACGTGCGCTACCACCTGGACGAGATCCCCAACGCGGTGGACCTGGCCGCCTGGCGGCTTTCGGTCGAGGGGAACGTGGACAAGCCCCTGAAGCTCTCGCTGGCCGAGTTGATCGCCAACTTCAAGCCGGTCTCGCTGGCTGCGGTCAACCAGTGCTCGGGTAACAGCCGTAGCCGCTTCCAGCCCCGGGTGGCGGGCGGTCAGTGGGGCAACGGGGCCATGAGCAACGCGGTATGGACCGGGGTGCGGCTCAAGGACGTGCTGGCGGCGGCGGGGGTCAAGTCGGGCACGGTGCAGATCAGCTTCCAGGGCCTCGACCGTGGCAAGGGGCCGGAGGGGAAGGGCTCCAACGCCTTCATCAAGGCGCTGGACTGGAACGACCCGGTGCTCGAGGAAGTGATCCTGGCCTACGCCATGAACGGCGAACCCCTGCCGATGCTCAACGGCTTCCCCCTGCGGGCGGTGGTCCCGGGCCGGTTCGCCACCTACTGGATGAAGCACCTCACCTGGATCCGGGCCCTCACCGAGGAGGAGAAGAACTTCTGGCAGGCCTCGGCCTACAAGGTGCCGGATAACCCCAGAGGCCTCACCACCCCCCAGGAGGCCAGTACGGTCAAAACCGTGCCCATCGGCAAATACCCGATGCCGGTGCGCTCCTTCATCATCACCCCGGACGGCTCGAGCAAGATCCCGCTGGGCCTCCCCCTGAGCGTACGCGGCATCGCCTTTAGCGGCTATGGCCGGGTGACCCGGGTGGAGTTCTCCGACGATGACGGCAAGACCTGGCGACCCGCCGCGCTGGGCGAGTACTTGGGTCCTTACTCCTTCCGCACCTGGGAGTACCTCTGGAGGCCGCAGAAGCCGGGGAAGTACGTGCTGGCGGTGCGGGCCAGCGACGAACGCGGCAACGTGCAGCCCGACGAGCCGGTGTGGAACGCCAGCGGCTACATGTGGAACCGGATCGAACGGCAAGAGATCGTGGTGGGCAGCGCCGGATAGAGCGGTTACCGGGAGTGCTGCACTGAGGGGTGAGGATTCCATCGGGGAAGCGGTTTGCCAAACAAACCGCCCAAGGGAGCTAGGATGAGCAAGCGCCACGCCAAATACCTCTGGACCATCCTGCTGGGGCTAGGGCTGATGGCTTTGGCCCAGGAGACACAACAGGCTTCGAACAATGGCCTCAGCAAAGCTGGCGAGTACGCGCCGGGCACGCTCGGCATGATCGCGCAACCGGCCCCCTCGAGCCCGCCCGAGGGCAGCCTCTACGCAGTGGGGGCTTGGCCGCTCTACACCCCGGCGCTCGAGGACGGCCCCGGTAAGGAGCTGGTGAGCGGCTACTGCAACACCTGCCACAGCACCACCTACATCACCATGCAACCGGCGATGCCCGCCGCTTACTGGGAGACCAACGTCAACCGGATGATCAACACCTTCGGGGCGACCATCCCCCCGGACGACGCCAAACAAATCATCGCCTACCTCCAGAGCCACTACACCATCGAGACCCGCAAACAGGCGGCCCCGCCCGCCCCACAAGCCGCCCCGCAAACCCAGGCCGTCACCGGCAGCACCGGCAGCCCGGTTTACCAGAGCTGCGCAGGCTGCCACCAGGCGAGCGGAGCCGGGATTCCCGGCGTCTTTCCTCCGCTGGCCGGGCACGTCCCCGACATCCTCAAAGCCCCGGGCGGCAGGGAGTGGATCGTCCAGCTTCTCCTGAACGGGATGGCCGGAGAGATCCAGGTGAACGGCCAGAAGTACAACGGGGCCATGCCAGATTTCAGTCAGCTCAACGACCAGGACATCGCCGCGGTGCTCAACCACATCTCGACCCAGTGGGGCAACGACAAGCTCTTGCCTCAGGGCCACCAGCCCTTCAGCACCGACGAGATCAAAACCGCCCGGGGGCAGAAGCTGACCCCCCAACAGGTGCTCGAGGCCCGCAACAAGCTCGGCCTGAAATAAACTGATCCGAGGAGCGCGGGGAGGCGATACGATCAGGGCTATGAGAATGCTTTCGGCCCTCGAGACCGCCCAGCTCCTCCCCTACCCCCAGCTCGCCCAGGCCATCCAAGCGGTCTTAGGTGACCAAAAGGCCGGGCTGGTTCAAGCTCCCGAACGGCTGGCGATGCCTCTGCCCGGCGGGGGCACACTCCTCCTGATGCCCGCCGCCGATCCCCAGGTGACCGTAACTAAGCTGGCCACCGTCCACCCGGGCCAGAACCCCAGCGTGCGGGCCGAGGTCTGGGTGATGCACACCCCCACCGGCGAGCGGGTGGCGCTACTGGATGGCTCGGTGGTCACCGCCCGGCGCACCGCGGCAGTCTCGCTCCTGGCCGCGCAGAAGTTGGCTCCCGATCCCAAGGGCCCCCTGCTAGTCGTGGGGGCGGGGGTTCAGGCTTGGTCACACCTGGAGGCCTTTCACCAGGGTCTGGGGGTCCGCGAAGTTTATGTCTACTCCCGTACCCCCGAGCACTCGAGGGCCCTGGCCGACCAGGCCCAAAGCCTGGGAATCGCCGCTCGGGTGATAGAAAATCCGCTGGAGGCAGTGGAGCGGGTGAGCCTGATCGTCACCGCCACCACCAGTACCACCCCGGTGCTTCCGGATATGGTGCGAGAGGACGCCTTCATCGCAGCAGTAGGAGCCTACCGCCCCGACATGGCCGAGCTGCCCCCTTCGCTGGTTCGCCGGGCTCGCCTCTTCGTGGACACGCTCGAGGGGGCCCGCGCCGAGGCCGGAGACCTGATCCAAGCCGGGGTGGACTGGGGGCAGGTGCGAGCCTTGGGAGACGTGCTGGACTCCGCTTTGCCCCCTGGGCCGGTGGTGTTCAAAAGCGTCGGGCACGCGCTGTGGGACCTGGCCGCGAGCCGACTGGCCCTGGGCCAGCTTTAGGGAAGGAGCTGAAAAGCGATCTCCGGGGTCTCGGTGGAGTAGAGGGTATTGGTCGCCACCACCCCCACCCGCACCACCCCGCGTAGTGGGGCAAGCTGATCCATGAAGCTCAGCATGGCCTCGGAGGGGATGGTGCCCTGGGCCAGCTTCTCGGGAACCCAACCGGCCTGAGCCAGCCTATCCTCAGCTTCGCGTTTGAGCCGCTCGAGGCGGCGGCGGATGTCCGCGGAGCTGGCTGGGAGGCTGAAAGCCCCCACCGAGAGCACCTCGCCGGGGGCGAAAAGCCGCTCCTTGGCCCGGAACTCTACCCGCACCAGCACCTTGCCGTCGGCGTTGACCCCCATCGGCCTGACCAAGAGCAAACCCTGACGGATAGGTTCGGCAAACACCGGGTTCTCCACCGCCAATGCCCCGCGCAGCCCCAGACGGCGGGCCCGCAGATCGGCCCGGCGCACGGCATCTTCCAGGGCCTGTTTCTCCTGCCCCGGCAGGAGTTGCTGCTCGGCCAGCAGGATCTCCCCCACCAAGTTGCCGAGGCCGCTTTGCAAGCGAGAGCGGCTCTCCTCAAGACTCTTGACGGTCTGCTGCAGCTCGGCCACGCGGGAGCGCAGGCCCATCTCCTCTTGACGGGAAACCTCAAGCTGCTCAGCGAGCTGATTTCGGGCGGCATCGAGGTTTTTTTGGTCTTTGGATTGGCTGCTTAAGAAAGCCACATCCCCTTCAAGCCGCCGCTTTTCCTGGTCAAGCCAGCGGGTGCGCTCCTGCAAAGCGGCAAGCTTAGCCTCGGCGCTCTTGCGAGCCCCCTCCAGCGCGGCCAGCTTGGCCCGCGAGGTCTTGGCCTGGGCTTGCAGGGCTTTTTGGGTGGCCTCGAGCCGGGTGCGCTGTTCGGCCAGGGTTTGCACCGCCCGAACCGCCTGGTCGAGCGCGGCTTTCTGGGTGCTGAGGTTGTCCTTGAGCTGGGCGATCTCGCCCTGGTACTGGCCGATCTGGCCCTGGAAGCGGGCAATCTCGCTTTGCAGGCGGACCCGCTCGGCCTGGGCGGTCTCGATGCTTTGCCGAGCCTGGGCCAGCTCACGGTTGGCGAGTTGCAGCCGGTTCTCCGCCAGGGTGAGGGTCTCCTCCAATCGGGCACGGTCCCGGGCCAGCTCCCGCCGGGCCGCCTCCACCCGCACCACCTCGTTTTGCAGGCTCGAGATCTGCTCGTGCAGCTCTCCAAGCTGACCGCCCAGCCGCTTGACCTCCTCGCGCAACCGGTTACGCTCGTAGCGCACCTGCTCGGCTTGCAGGATGGTCTCGCGGGCATCTTTGACCAGCAGCATGAAAGTAGCGAAGGCCCCCAACCCGATCAGGACCCCGGTCAGGGTCGCGACCAAAGTGGCGGTGGTCTTGGGGCGCAGCCCGAAAAAGCGCCAGTGGCGCTTGCCCACCCGCTTCGCCACGAGATCGCCGACGTAGGCCACCAAAGCGGAGACCACGACGAGCAGGGCAAGGATCAGCCAGAAGGTCATAAGCGAGGCTGGGAGCTAGAGGCTCATAGGTCTTTTGCCTTAAGCCGCTCAAAGCTCGTACTCGTCCCCCAGGTAGTGGGTGCGCACCCCGGCGTCGCGGGCGAACTCCTCGGCGCTACCCTGGAACTGTACCTGGCCGTCGTACATCAAGTAGACCCGGTCGGCGATGGCCAGGGTTTCGCGCACCGAGTGGTCGGTGATGAAGATGCCCACTCCCCGCCTCGAGCGCAGCTCCTCGATGAGCCGCTGGATGTCGTGGACGTTCTTGGGGTCCACCCCGGTAAAGGGCTCGTCCAGCAGTATAAAGTCGGGGTTGGTGCACAGCGCTCGGGCGATCTCCAACCGGCGGCGCTCCCCGCCGGAGAGGGTGTAGGCGTACTTGTCCTTGAGGTGCAAGATGCCCAGCTCGTCCAGGAGTTGGCGGGCCCGCTCGGTGCGTTCGGTCTTGGAGATGGGTTGGAACTCGAGCACCGCCAGCAGGTTCTCCAGGGCGGTCATCCGCCGGAACGCCGAAGGCTCCTGGGGAAGATAGCCTAAGCCCAGCCGGGCCCGTTTGTACATCGGCAGGCGGGTCACGTCCTGGTCCTTGAGCAGGATGCTCCCCCCGTTGGGCCGGATAAACCCCACCACCATGTAAAAGGTGGTGGTCTTCCCGGCCCCGTTGGGTCCAAAGAGCGCCACGATCTCCCCACGGGAAAGCTCGAGGCTGACCCCCCGCACCACCTCGCGCCGCCCGTAGCGCTTGACCAGGTTTTGCGTCTGCAAACGCGCTTGGGCACGAATGAGAGGGGGCGTAGAGTGACGAGAAACGCCTTCGGGTACGGTATCCATTGCTTCTAGCGTACCACCAGCACTTAGACCGGAGTGAGAATGTGACCGGGAGAGGGGTCGTCGTATGTCAAAGATGCGTTTAGTCTATTGCCAATTGAATCTTGCAAAATCTTATAGCTATAAGCCATAAGCAATAAGCTATACGCTTCTTTTCGCGCCCTCGCGAGCTATGAGCCTTCTCTTGGTATTTTGCGTTAATTTAGCGTTCTGTTTCTGCGTTTTTACACTCTGCTAATCTAATAAGGCTATGGTGGTTACCCGCATCGCCCCCTCCCCGACCGGCGACCCCCACGTGGGCACGGCTTATCAGGCGCTGTTCAACTACGTGTTCGCCAAGCAGAACGGGGGGAAGTTTATCGTGCGGATCGAGGACACCGACCGCACCCGCTATAACCCCACCTCGCAGCAGCGAATCCTGGAGATGCTCGAGTGGATCGGGCTCCCCCCCGACGAATCTCCCACCAAGGGCGGCCCGAGCGGCCCTTATATCCAGTCCGAACGTCTGCCCATCTACCAGCAGCACGCCCAGATGCTCCTGGACTCGGGGGCCGCCTACCGGGCCTTCGACACCCCCGAGGAACTCGCCGCCATGCGCGAGGAAGCCCGCAAAGCGGGAAGGCAGGAGCAGGGCTATAACCGCCGCTATCGCGACTACCCCAAGGAGGAGTCCGACCGGCGCGCGGCGGCGGGGGAACCCTTCGTGATCCGGCTGAAGGTGCCGCTCGAGGGCAAGACCATCGTCCATGACCTGCTGCGCGGCCCGGTGGAGTTCGAGAACAGCCAGCTCGATGACAAGGTAATCTTAAAGGCCGACGGATACCCCACCTATCACCTGGCGGCCATGGTGGACGACCACCTGATGGGCGTCACCCATGTCATCCGGGCCGAGGAGTGGCTCTCCAGCACCCCCTTCCACGTGCTGCTCTTGCAGGCGTTTGGCTGGGAGGAGCCGGTGTGGTGCCACACCCCGCTCCTGCGCAACCCCGACAAGTCCAAGCTCTCCAAGCGCAAGTCCGACACCAGCGTGGACAGCTACAAGGCCCAGGGCTTTTTGCCCGAAGCCCTCCTCAACTACCTGGGGATGATGGCCTGGAGCATGCCCGACGGACGCGAAATTTTCAGCGTGCAAGACATGATCCAGCACTTCCGCCTGGAGGACATCCGGCTGGGGGCGCCGGTCTTCGGGCTGGACAAGCTCAAGTGGCTCAACGGCAAGTACATCCGCGAGGTGCTGAGCTTGGACGAGCTGGCCCTGCGGGTCAAGCCTTTTTTGGAGAAAGCCGGGCTCACCTGGCCCTCCGACACCTACCTCCAACAGGTCCTCGAGGCCATGCGGGCCCGCTTCGAGACCTTGCAGGAGTTCGTGGAGAAGTCGCGCTATTTCTTCACCGAGGACTACCCCTTCGACGAAAAGGCCAAGGCCAAGCTCGAGGAGGCCCGTTCCCTCCTCCCCCAACTGCGTGAGCGCCTGGCCGCCCTCCCCGACGTGACCCAGGAATATGCCGAGCCCGCCTTGCGGGACTTCGCCGCCGAGAAGGGGGTCAAGGCCGGGGCGGTGATGCAACCCTTGCGCGCGGCCCTCACCGGGATGCTCGAAAGCCCGGGGATGTTCGAGGTGTTGCACCTCTTGGGCAAAGAGCGGGTGCTCTCGAGGCTAGATAGGCTCCAGAATCAACCCTGATACCCCTGGGGCCGTGGTCGGCGGGGCGGAGCCAAAGCGCTCGCAGCCTACAGGGCCGGTTTTCTCAAGCGTCGTGGCTAGCCAATCGTAGCCAATCGTCTACGCCCGGCAATAGACCCCCCTCGGGCCAACCATGCAAAGGCTCTGCTCGTCTTCGACTCGAGCCCGGAGATGCACAATCCCGTGGAGTTCATCCGAGAAGCCGCTGAACTTCTTCGGCATCTACCTCTCTATGCCCAGCGGCCCGCACGGTTAGACTTGGAGCTATGAGTTGGTTTCAACGGCTCCGCGAGGGCCTCAGTAAAACCCGTGACAACATCGCCAAATCGGTCCCCTGGAACCGCGACCCCGAAGAGGTGCTAGAGGAACTCGAGTATGCCCTCATCTCCGCCGACGTGGGCGTGGAGGCCACCCAGGAGGTCATCGAGGAGGTTCGCGCTTCGGGCAAGAAAGACCTGCGTGAAGCCTTGAAGCAAGCCCTGGTGGTTCAGCTCGAGCCCGACCTGCTGCGGGCCAAGCTGCGCAAGGTGGGCCTCTTCAATCGGGGGAACATCCAAAAGACCACCATCGAACCGGCGGGCAAGGTAATCCTGATGGTGGGGGTGAACGGGGTGGGCAAGACCACCACCATCGCCAAGCTGGGGCAGTACTACCAGAACCGCGGCAAAAAGGTGATGTTCTGTGCCGGGGACACTTTCCGGGCGGCGGGCGGGGCGCAGCTCGGCATCTGGGGCGAGCGCATCGGGGTTCCGGTGATCCAGGGGCCAGAGGGCTCGGACCCCGCCGCCCTGGCCTACGACGCGGCCTCGGCCCGCAAAGCCCGGGGGGCGGACCTCTTGTTGGTGGACACCGCCGGGCGGCTCCACACCAAGCACAACCTGATGGAAGAGTTGGTCAAGGTCAAGCGCTCGATCGCCAAGGCCGACCCCGGCGAACCCGGCGAGGTCTGGCTGGTGCTCGACGCGGTGACAGGGCAGAACGGGCTCGAGCAGGCCAAGAAGTTCAACGAGGCGGTAGGGCTCACCGGGGTCATCGTCACCAAGCTGGACGGCACCGCCAAGGGCGGGGTGCTGGTGCCCATCGTGCGCGAACTGGGCGTGCCCATCAAGTTTATCGGGGTGGGCGAGGCTGCCGCCGACCTCCAACCTTTCGATTCGGGGGAGTTCGTCGAAGCGCTCTTGGGTTGACCCCGCCCCCACCGATGATTGACCTTCAGGCCCTCTACCGGCCCCTGGCCGCCGAGTCCGGGACGGTGGAGGGTGTTCGGTATCTGCTCCAACCGGAGTTCCCGCTTTTGCTGGCGAACGCCGCTTTCGACTTTAACCCCGAGGCCGTGGAGGATTTAGAAAACCGGTTCGCCTCCATCGAAGCTCCCTTAGCTTTCATCCTCCCCGACGACCATCTCGGGCTCGAGGAGGTGCAGGGCGCGGGGTTTGCAGCTCGAGAAACCTTTGAGCTTTGTGAAACCCAGCCCAGCGCCCGGGCCACCTGGGCCGAGCACGTGCCCTGGTCGGAGGCCTGGACGGTGGGCAAACTCCTCACCGAAGCCTGCGGCGCTCCCCGGTGGCGCTACCCGTTCACGCAAACCCTGGGGAAAGCCCTCCGACAGGGAGATTGCCAGGCCTTCATCGCCTACTTGTATTACGAGCCCGCCGGGGCGGTGATCGTCCACCAGGGGATGGGGCTTCTGTTGGGGGTCGAGCCAGGGCGGCTGGGGAGTGGGGTCGGGCAGAGCTTAACCGGGCGGATTCACCCTTCACGCTTTCTCCGGTTGCACGAAACCGCCGCTGAATTCCCCGGTCAGGTACTTATGACTTATCGCCGCTACACCCGCCCCGCGTAAAATACCGGCATGACCGCCGAGCAACCTTCTGCTGCGACTCGCAACAACCTGCTGCTGGCTTTCGCTTGGCTGGTAGCTTTGGTCGCTACCTTGGGAAGCCTGTACTATTCGGAAATCCGGCTCTTCCTGCCCTGCGAACTCTGCTGGTATCAGCGCATCTTCATGTATCCGCTGGCGGTGATCTTGGGCATCGCCGCCTGGCGGAGCGACTTCAATATTCGCCTGTATGCCCTGCCCATCGCGGGGATCGGCTGGCTGGTGAGCCTGCGCCACAACCTCGAGCAGCGCTTCCCCGACCATTTCCCCGCGGCCTGCAAAGGCCCTATCTCCTGCACGACCGAGTACATCCCCAGCTTTCCCATCCCGTTGCAAGCCCTGATCGCCTTTACCCTCATCATCATGGCCCTATTGCTGATCCGCAGCTCAAGGCGATAAACTCCCTGCAATCTGGACATCTAACCGTCTCAGCGACCCGAGCCGTGGTTTTTCGTGTCCAGGTTAGGGAGGTTTGGATATGTGCGCACCCCAGGTGATGGACCAGGTGAAGCAGGCCCTCTCTAGACGCGACTTTTTGGGCATGGCCGCCGGTATCGCCGCGGTGGCGGCCTCGGCCCGGGCACAGACCCAGGTGCAGGGGCGCAGCTTCGGCAACGTGGCCGACTTGACCCACGTCTACGGTCCCGATTTCCCGATGTTCCCCGGTGCCGCGTCCCCCAAGATCACCGTCGCCGTTACCATCAAGGAGAACGGCTACTACGGCAACAACCTGCAAATCTGGGAGCACACCGGCACCCACATGGACGCCCCGGCCCACTTTGGCGAGGGGGCTCCTACCGCGGACCTTTTGCCCATCAACCGGCTCATCGCGCCGCTGGCGGTGATCAACATCCAGGCCAAAGCCGAGCAAAACGAAGACGCCGAGGTGACGATTGACGACATCCGGGCCTGGGAGCGGCAGAACGGGCGGCTGCGGGCAGGTTCGTTCGTGGCGATGTACTCGGGCTGGGAGTCCCGGGTAGGTGACCCCAAGCGCTACATAAACCTCGATGCCTCTAACGTGCAGCACTATCCCGGCTTCAGCCCCGCCGCGGCGGAGTTCTTGGTCCAGGAGCGGGAGATCGTGGGGATCGGGGTGGACACGCTCTCCCTCGACTTCGGAGCCTCCAAGGATTTCAAGACCCACCTCACCGTGCTCCCGGCGGGCAAATATGGCCTCGAGAACCTGGCCAACCTGGGCAACGTACCCCCCCGTGGGGCCACGGTCATCGTGGGCGGCCCCAAGCACAAAGGAGCCTCGGGCGGGCCATCGCGGGTGATGGCGATCTGGTAAAGCCCCTTTAGCGACCCTTTTATCTTCCGTACATCGCCGTTACCGTGGCCTTGGCCAGCGCGTTGGCGTTCAGGTTGAAGCCGATGAGGGCCCCGGTGGCGTCGGCGGGGAGGTCCAGCTTGTCCACCTTGAGGGCGAATACGGTGAAGACGTAGCGGTGGGGTTTATCACCCTGGGGCGGGCAGGGGCCACCATAGCCGGGGGTGCCGAAGTCGGTGCGGCCCTGCACGCTCCCCGCGGGAGCCTTGTTCGCTTTAGGATCCCCAGCCCCGGCCTCGAGCTTAGTGACGCTCGCGGGGATGTTGTAGATGATCCAGTGCCACCAGCCGCTGCCGGTGGGGGCATCGGGGTCGTACATGGTCACCGCGTAGCTCTTGGTGCCCGCCGGTGCGCCGGTCCAGCTAAGCTCGGGAGAGATGTTCGCTCCGGTGCAGCCGAATCCGTTGTAAACCTGCTCGGCCTTGAGGGTGCCGCCAGGGGTAAAGGCCGGGCTCGAGACCCTGAACTCGCCTTGCGCCCCCGCCTGAACCAACAGCCCCGCCAGCAATGCCAGACCCAATAATCTCCTACGCATGATTTCCCCCTTTCGCTTTGAGTATAGGGCGGTTTGTCCCAAGCAAACCGGCCCCACCCATCAAGATCTGCCCCGAATGAGCGAATCCGCCGCGTAACGAAGGGCATTTGTGGGTGCTCTTACCAAAAGGCGGTGATTTCTAAAGTTGCTGTCGGGTTAATCGGGGCCATCATCTCCACGCCGACGTGGGACATGGCCCGACCGGCCTCAGCGCAACAGCAATTGCGCGATCAAAATCTTGAGCAGCATCGCCAGCGGGTACACGGTGGCGTAGCCCAAATTCGGGCGCTCGTTCCCGGCTTTCTCGAGCGCGAACGCCAGCACCGCCGGTTGGGTCTGTAGCCCGGCCAGAATCCCCGAGAGGGTTCCCAGGGAAATCTTGAGCACCCGGTGACCGACCCACAAGGTCAGCAAAGCCGCCCCCACGGTGAGGATGGCCCCCACCAAGACCAGCGTGAGCACTCCGCCTTGGGCCAGGGTCTCGGCGAAGGTCCAGCCCGAGCGGGTACCGATCCCGGCCAAAAACAAAATCACCCCCAGTTGCCGCAGGGTCAGGTTAGCGCTATAGGGCAACTGCCAAAGGATCGGCCCGGTGCGGTTCAAGGCCCCCAGCACGAGCCCCACCACCAGCGGCCCCCCGGCGATCCCCAGCTTGAACTCCACCCCGCCCGGCAGGTCGAAGGTGACGTTGCCCAGCAGCAGCCCGAGCGCGATCCCCAGGCCGAAGCTGAGCACGTCTACCTCGGAAAGCGCCCGATAGGAATCCCCCAGGAAGCGGCTCACCTCGCGAATATGCTGGCGGGTCCCCACCACCCGCACCCGGTCCCCGAGTTCCAGCACGGTATTCCCGTCGGGCAGAAACTCCACGTCGCCGCGCCGGACCCGGGTCACCACCACCCCGAACCGCCCCGGGAGGTTGAGGTCGGCCAGGGGTCGCCCGGCCACCTCGCGGCTGCTCACAAAGACCCGGCGGAAGTCCAACGCCTCGCGGCTGTGCTCGAGCGCCTCCGGCACGAAGCGCCCCAGGGCCTCCCCCACCCGGTCGAGTTCGGCAGCCGAACCGATCACCGAGATCCGGTCACCAACTTGGAGGCGCAAATCCCCCCTGGCCACCTGCAAAACCTCACCGCTTTTGTGCCGCCCGAAGACCACGTGCCAGCGCTTGGCCCGCACCAGTTCGTCGAGGGTCAGCCCGGTGAGTTCGGGGTGGGTGACCTCGAGCGTACGGGACTCGAGTTCCTCGGTTTCGGATTCTTCCGGGTGCTGGGTTTGGCCCCACATCCGCCAGGCCAAGTGCAGGGCCAGCAGCATCCCGATCACCCCGACCGGGTAAGCCAGGGCATAGGCCGCTACCGGCTGGCCCAGGACGGTATCGCTGGCCCCCCGCGCCTTGAGGGTCTCGAGCGCTCCGGCCAAGGCGGGCGTGTTGGTGAGCGCCCCCGCGAAGAGGCCGCTGGCGAAGGGGTGCTCGAGCTTGAACACATAAGCCAGCAAAGCTGTCAGGCCACCTACGCCCAGCAAAACCCCCAGCACCAGCAGGTTATCCCGGATGCCCCGCCGCCCCAACGCGGCGAAAAACCCCGGCCCGCTGGCCAGGGCGATGGTGTAGACGAAGAGCACCAGACCGAACTGGTAGACGAACTCGGGCAGGCGCAGCTCGGGGGAGATCGCGCCAAAACCCAGCCCGACAAATAGCACCGCCGCCACCCCCAGGCTGAACCCGCCCACCCGAAGCTGGCCCACCAGAAAACCGACAGCGGCCACCAGAAACAAAAGCAGGATCGGATTGGCTTTGAGCAGTTCGATCATGGCATCATTCCCGCATCCTGCTTCTTATCTTGGGGCAAGGAAATCGGGCCATCCGTCCCGAAAAAAGGCGGCCCCTGGGGCCGCCCGTCAGAGACCGAGCAAACTCAAGAGCGGATGGCCTTGGCTTCCCGGGCTCGGTCCGCCAACTGGTAGAGCTTGGCCTTATCGAGCGGGAGTTTCCCCCCCATCACCAGGCCGCGCCCGTCTTCCCAGTGGGCGTGCCAGTGCAGCATGGCCCCCGGAACCCGTAGCCCGATACGCTTCATCTCAGCGTGGCGGGGCGAGACCGAGGCGATCAGGAAGGGCTCGCCGATCTTGTCCGACAAGGAGGCCACCATGATCGTGGTGGGCACCTCGTAGGGACGCTCCATCCGGTAGATGAAATCGGGAAAGTCGGACTCTTTCTCAAAGCGTACGCCCTTCTCGGCGGCGTACTCGCGCATCCACTCGAGCACTTGGACCCAGGATTTATACAGCATTTCGTCGTGGTGATGACTGGTCGGGTGAGCGGCACTCATGTGAATAGTCTAACAGGGAAAGGGGTCGTACGTCTTACGTCATACGTCGAACGTCAAAAGATTGCTTATCGCAAATCGCATATCGCCAGAGATGTTTAGCGATACGCATTCACCGGCTTAAGACGTACAACGTTCGACGTGCGACCTGCTTTCTCCCCCGATTGGGCGTTATGTCGTTGCCGGAATCCTGACATTC
>DASTSL010000032.1:0-17740 GCA_035760705.1 Meiothermus sp.
TGGAGCGGGAAATGGGACTCGAACCCACGACCCTCTGCTTGGGAAGCAGATGCTCTACCAACTGAGCTATTCCCGCACGTGCCGCTCATAGCTGACAGCTTATGGCTCGTTACCGAGGTCGAATTCGGCAGTTCGCTATTCGGCTATCAGCGCGCCCAAAAGGCGCTTGGTGGGCAGGGATGGATTCGAACCATCGAAGGCTTCCGCCAACGGTTTTACAGACCGTCCCCTTTGGCCGCTCGGGCACCTGCCCAAACACCGTCAGAGCGCTCGCCGTGCAATCCCATTATAGGTGATCGCGCAACAACCTCTGAAGCTTTATGGAGCCACCCATCGGAATCGAACCGACAACCTTCCGATTACAAGTCGGGTGCTCTACCAGTTGAGCTAGGGTGGCCCGCCTTGTCTATTCCGATGGCCAGCTTTAGGAGGAGGGGTTGAACCTCGTCCGAGCAACTAGGCTACACCAGAGGGTAAGGGCTGTCAAGGAGAATTCGCGCCATCGACAAGGGAAAAGCTCTGCCCTGGAGCCGGTCTTGGGTCTTGCCCCAAGCCATGGGCGCTGCTCGAGGTGTAAATCCCCATCATTTTCGCCGCAGCGAATCCGGTAGATTACACCCATGCGTATCACCCCCTACGGCGCGGCCCAGACCGTCACCGGAAGCTGTCATTTGATCGAGAGGTCGTTTGGGAATGGTGGGTACAAACTGATCCTCGACTGCGGCGCCTACCAAGGTGCTGAGGACGACCGCAACGCCGAACCTTTCGGCTTCGAACCCGGCGAGGTGGATGCGGTGGTGATCTCCCACGCCCACCACGACCACATCGGGCGGCTCCCGATGCTCATCCGGCGGGGCTACCGCGGCCAAATTCACCTCAGCGAACCCACCTTGCGGTTCCTGCCGGTGATCCTGGAGGACTCCCTGCGGCTGATGAGCGAGGAGCGCGAAAGGTTGGAGCGCAAGGGGAAAAAGGTCCCCCAGTTGCTGTGGGACCAAGCCGACCTGGAGGAGCTTTATCAACGGCTCGAGCCGATCCCGCTCCACCAGGACCTGGCCTTTGGCCCCTTCGTCGTGCGGTTGCGGGGGGCCGGGCACCTTCCGGGGAGCGCCTTTATCGAGGTGCGCGCGGACGACCGACGCCTGATCTTCTCGGGCGATCTGGGCAACCGCAGCAAGGAGGTCCTCCCCGATCCCGAAGACCCCACCCCCGCCGACTTGGTGCTGTGCGAAGGTACTTACGGCGACCGCCCCCACCGCCCCTTCAATGAGACCCTCGCCGAGTTCGCCCAGATCCTGAGCGAACACCTGGGCCAAGGAGGTAAGGTTTTTATCCCCAGCTTCGCCCTCGAGCGCACACAGGAGGTGCTGTATCATCTGCGGGAACTCGAGCAGCAGAACAAAATCCCCAGCGTACCGGTCTACGTGGATTCCCCAATGGCCGACAAGATCAGCGAGATCTACCCGCAGGTCAAGAACTACTTCAGCCCCGAGGTGCAAGCGCTCTACGCCCAGGGCATCGACCCCTTCAGCCCCCGGCATCTGCGCCACAGCCACACCGTAGACGACTCCAAGGCCCTGGGCGACTTATCCGGCCCCTTGGTGATCGTGGCCGGGAACGGGATGCTCTCGGGCGGGCGTATCCTCCATCACCTGCGCTACGGGCTCCCCGACCCTAAAAACGCCCTGGTGATCACCAGCTACCAGCCCCGGGGCGGCTTGGGACGGATCCTGCTCGAGGGGACCGAGCGGGTGCGGATGTTCGGCGAAGAAGTGCGGGTGAGGGCCCAGACCTACACCTTGGGCGGTTTCTCGGCACACGCCGGGCAAGACGAGTTGCTCGATTGGCTCAAAGGGGAAAACCGGGTGGCCTTGGTTCACGGCGAACCCGACAAGTTGCAAACCCTGGCCCGAGCCCTGGGTTCCCGCGGCCAAACCGCGCTGGTGGCGGAGTGGGGAAAGCCTATCGAGGTCTGAGGGGTTTTCTGCCTAGAACTTCCAGTTAGCCGGGTTCTGAGGATGCAGGGGCGGGTGGCCTCGAGCGTGGGTTTCGCGGCGCGAAAGCAGCGAGTTATCCATCTCGGGTAATGCCTTCGTAGAGATTCGGTCTGCCACGATCGTTATCGAACCCCGACCAACCTGGGGTATTGAACCCTCGCGGGTATTGACGGGTCGTAAGGGATTGAGATGCCCCCGCCAAGGAACAGTCCAACCTCACCAAACGAATCGGGTGCTTCTCCGGGTCGTAGGGCATTACCGCTTGACCGTAGGGCCGGAACCGGGCAGGGCCGGTTTGTAGAACACCAGGTTCACCGGCAAGAACGAACCCGAAGCCGGGACGAACTCGAGTTCCATCCGCGGACTCAGGAAAGGCCCGTCCAGGTTGCGGTAGAAGATCATCGGCAAGTCCCCGCGCATCAACACCCCGCTCTGCGGCACCTCCACATAGAGCCCGTTGACCCGGATGGCCCCGCTATACAGCCCGCCCCGGGGCACGAAGGCCCCCACCGTCCCGGCGGCGTTCTCCACGCTGATGAGATAGGTCACCCCGTAATTGCCCAACAAGCGATAGGCGTTGCCGCTGAGAGCGTCACGGCCCTCCAGGGCGGGGTCGAGAAAGTTGTCGCCCAGCACCAACCGGCGGGCCGAGCCCGGCTCGAGCCCGGAGAGGTCTAACCGCAGGCGGCGCACCGCACCCAGAAAAGTACCCCGGACGTGGACGCTATCAGGCTCCAGGACCGGCAAGGCGTGTAGGGCTTCGAGGGTTGCGGGGGCGCTCAGGTTGCCGAAGCTCGAGAGCAAGGGCTCCTCGAGCAGGTAAAGGCTCAGTTGCACCGCCCCCGGCTCGGCCCCTGCGGTCTCCAGGTCAAGCTTGAGGGAGAGCCCTTCGCCCGGGGCCAGTTGCGGCGAGACGTAGAGCGGGAGGGCCTGACCGGGCTCGAGCGCGAGCCGCCCGGCGGGTCTCGAGGTGAGGAAGTCGAGCAGGCTCACCTGGCCCAACAGGGCCACCACCGAGGTCGAGGCGACACTCCCCTGGCGCAGCGGGCGTACCGTCTGCGGGGTGCTGCCCAGGTTGCTGGCGACCAAGAGCAGCCGGGCCGGTACGCTGAGGCCGTTGGTGTGGTAGGCCAGCAACCGGGCCGTGCCCTGGATGGTCCCCTCGTAGAGCAAGCCTGAAGTGAGGGCCTTCTCCGGCGAGTTGCTCAGCAGCAGCGGCACCGGATCGTCCTGGCGCTCGGGGGTGAGGGCCGGGTAGCTCATCACCGAGCCGTCAAGGAAGGTGCGGCCCACCGAGAAATAGCGCAGGGCGTAATCGCGGGGGCTCAGATAGGGCTGGTCGAGCACCTGGATCTGCACGCTGTAGGGCTGGCTGGCCCGGCCCGCCGAGTTGGAGACGGTGAGGGTGAGGGTTTTTGGGCCGGGGGTGAAATAGGCCTCCTCGCGCCCACTCCAGCGGGCATAGACCGGGAGACCGTCGGGGTCGTAGGAGTAATCGGTGACCTGCACCGGCTCACCCAGG
Source organism: Meiothermus sp. (assembly GCA_035760705.1). Lineage (GTDB taxonomy): Bacteria > Deinococcota > Deinococci > Deinococcales > Thermaceae > Allomeiothermus. The sequence continues at coordinate 3,520 of DASTSL010000032.1, forward strand.
CGGTATTCCAGCTTGTCGGTGGTGAAGCGGGCCACCGGCAGGCGCTGGGGCTCGGCCAGGGGGGGGCTGAAGGTGAGGCTCAGCAGACGTTGAGTGGGGTCGAAGTTGACCCGCAAACCCAAGGCAGCCTCGAGCGAGCGGGCCGCCACGTAGAGCACCCCGCCCTCCACCGTGCCGACCTCCTTGAGCTCGACCTGCTTTCCGTTCAGGCGGGCCAGTCTGAGGCTGGGATAGACCTCGAGCCCCCCCAGCCGCACTCCGTCGGGCACGCCCGGGATGGTCTCCAGCGGCAGCTCGAGCAGCCGGGCCAGTTCGCGCAGGGGGAGCACCGCCCGCCCCTCCAGGAGCCGGGCCGGGGCCGAAGCGGTCAGCGGGCTCCCGTTGATAAAAACCGTGCCGGACTCGAGCGGCCAGAAAAGCTGGCGGGCCGCCAGTTGAAAGCCGTTGGGAGAGGCGCTGGCTAGGGCAATCGCTGGAAGAGCTAGAAGCAGGAAAAATTGCAGAAGTCGTCTCAGGCCCACGGGCTCGAGCATAACAAAGCCGGGCGCTTTGAGCTTTTTATTCGTCACACACGGGCAAGCCAGGCTTCAGGCCGCCCGCTGGGAGCGTGCTGGGTCAGGGATGGCCTACGCGGTGCGCGAGGCGCTTTCCACCGCTGCTGTTTTGACGTTGGCAAAGGTCTGGCTGATGAGCTTTTGGGCCTGGGCGTCGAGCACCCGCCCGCCCACCGCCGCCACCGGGCCGCGCATCACCGCCTCGCCGCTCCAGTCGAGCAGGGTGTTATCCCCCTCCTCCTTGAGGTCGGCGTTGGCCGTGAGGTCTACCGCGCTGCCCAGCCCGCCGCCGCTGATCTTCACCCTCATGCGATGGTTGGCCTGATCGGGCTGGAGTTCGATCTTGAACTTGAAGTTGCCCCGCACCGGGCCGACCCCCACCCGCACCGTCACGTCCATGTGGGTAGGATCGTGCACTTCCACCGCCTGCACGTCGGGCAGGCAGGAGGCGATCTTATGGGGGTCGTTTATAAAGGCCCAGACCTGGCTCAGGGGCAGGGGTATGATCTCTTGGCCGGTGTACGCTAGTTTCATTCCTTCACCTCGCAGCGTGGCGCTTTGCCCATTATCCCCTACGAGATATTAGACAACTCGAGCGCGAAGCTGATCCGCACAAGCGCTATGCGCCCAACCTCCCTTGGACACCCGAAAAATCAAGTCCTGCATGTCATTCAGTTTGTTGCGTCCCCGCAGGGGAGCTTTTTGGCTCTCCCTATAGCGAGTGGGTGAGGCGGTGCCAGCATGCCAGGCACGCAGCAGGGGAATATTTTTACAATTCGCCCCACCGCTTAGACTGAAGCACAATGAGCGAAAGCCGAGGCCGGATCGTCGCGGTGGTGCTGGCGGCAGGCGCCAGCAGTCGGATGGGCCAGAACAAGATGCTGCTGCGCCTGGGCCCGGAGAGCGTGGTGCGCCGCGTGGTCCGGCAGGTCCTCGAGGCCGGGTTCGACGCGGTATGGGTGGTGCTGGGGCGGGATGCCGAGTTGGTAAAGGCCGAACTCGAGGGCCTACCCGTATACACCGTGGAGAACCCACGCTACCCGGAAGGCCTCGGGACCTCTTTCCAAGCCGCCGTCGAAGCGCTCCCCCAGAGCGTGGAAGCCGCCATGTTCGCGCTGGCCGACCAGGTGTTTTTGACCCCCCCCATGTATGGGAGCGTGCTCGAGGCTTACCGAGCCGGCCAGCCCCGGCTGGTGATCTCCCGGTTCGGCGAAGTCCACGCCCCGCCTCACCTCTTCCACCGCGAGCTCTTCCCCGAGTTGGGCCAAAACAAAAGTGAGGGGGGCAGGGGGGTCTTGGCCCGGCACGGGCCGGAGGCGGTGGTGGTGCCGATGCCCGAGTCTGCCCTCTTCGACCTCGACACCCCGGACGATTACCGCGAAGCCCTAAAACGCCTGGCCGCCGAACCCTAGGCCGTCGGCTCGAGTTGGGAATGCAACCAGGAATACGTTTGAGCCGTGCCCAGGATTCTTGTCAGAACGCACCGCGGACCGATATAGTACGGACCAGAAACACAAAGGGTCTGTTCGATTGCCCATCCGGCTCATAGCTCGTCTGGCTCGCCCATTCGGCCTACTTCACGGCCCGGGCTCCCGTCCCCAGGGAGGTTGATCTGAACATCGCGCACAGCATTCCTGCCCCGCCCGCGCAGTTCTGCAGCTTTCTCACCCCGTTCGAGCCGGGGTTGGCGGGCAGCGACCAGGGGCCGCCTGGAACCCGAGCGCCGCGCCAAACCGAGCAGGCTTAACCTCGAGTTTCGATGCAGCATCTGGAGGAAGACATGGCAGAAAAGGTCAAGATCCGCGTAACCGTCAACGGGGTAGAGCACCCTGCCGAGGTCGAGCCCCGGCAGCTATTGGTCCATTACCTGCGGGAAACCCTGGGCCTCACCGGCACCCACGTGGGTTGCGACACCAGCCAGTGCGGGGCCTGCGTGGTCCACGTGGATGGCCAGGCAGTGAAATCCTGCACGATGTTCGCCGTACAGGCCGACGGATGTGAGGTCACCACCATCGAGGGGCTGGGCGAGGTGGGTCGGCTCCACCCGGTCCAGGAGGGCTTTTGGGAGATGCACGGGCTGCAATGCGGCTTCTGCACGCCGGGGATGATCATGGCCGCCGCCGATCTCTTGAACAAAAACCCCAACCCCTCCGAGCAGGAGATCCGTCACGCCCTCGAGGGCAACCTCTGCCGCTGCACCGGCTACCACAACATCGTGCGGGCGGTGCAGTACGCGGCGCAGAAGATGCAAGCGGGTGTGGCGGCAGACGATTAATGCTTTGTCGTACATCGTACGCTATACGTCATACGCAAAAAGCCTTTAAAGACGTACGACGTAAGGCGTACGACGCGACCGGAGGGAGCATATGGCTGACAAATTGATGGGCAAGGCGATGAAGCGGGTGGAAGACCCCCGTTTCATCACCGGGACCGGAAACTATACCGATGACATGCAGCTGCCAGGCATGGTGCACGCGGCGATGGTGCGCTCGCCCTATGCCCACGCCAACATCAAGGGGATCCGCACCGAGGCGGCCAAGGCCGTTCCCGGCGTGCTGGCGGTGATCACCGGGCAGGAGATGAAGGACGCCGGGGTGGGCGGGATCCCCACCGGCTGGCTACACCCCGGCATCAAGCTGCCGCCGCACTACGCCATCACCCCCGACAAGGTGCGGCACATGGGCGAGATCGTGGCGGCGGTGATCGCCGAGACCCGCCAGATCGCCGAGGACGCGGCGGCCCTGGTCGAGGTGGACTACGAGCCCCTGGAGGCGGTCACGCTGGGGAGCAAGGCGCTCGAGCCCGGCGCTCCCCAGGTCCACGCTGAGGCCGAGGGCAACGTCTGCTTCACCTGGAGCATCGGCAACAAGGACGAAGTGGACGCCCTCTTCGGGCAGGCCCACAAGAGCGTCCGGCTGGAGATCCGCAACAACCGCCTGGTCCCCAGCGCGATGGAGCCCCGCGCCTCGCTGGCCCAGTACACCAAAGCTTCCGACGAGTTCACCCTCTGGACCACCTCGCAAAACCCCCACATCCACCGCCTCCTGATCGCGGCCTTCATCCTGGGCATCCCCGAGCACAAGCTGCGGGTGATCGCCCCCGATGTGGGCGGCGGCTTCGGCTCGAAGATCTACCAGTACCCCGAGGAGATCATCGTCCTATACGCCTCCAAAAAGTTGAACAAGCCGGTCAAGTGGACCGCCCGCCGCTCGGAGAGTTTCGTTACCGACTCCCACGGGCGCGATCACGAAACCGTAGCCGAGATGGCGGTGGACGCCGATGGGAGGATCACCGCGCTGCGGGTGGACACCATCGCCAATATGGGGGCTTATCTCACCACCTTCGCCCCCGCCGTGCCCACCTACCTCTACGGCACGCTCTTGGCCGGAACCTACAAGACCCAGAAGATCTACTGCCACGTCACCGCACCCTTCACCAACACCGTGCCGGTGGACGCCTACCGGGGGGCGGGCCGCCCCGAGGCCACCTTCCTGATCGAGCGACTGGTGGACACCATGGCCCACGAGTTGGGCATGGACCCTGCCGAGTTCCGCCGCAAGAACTTCATCCAGCCCGATGAGTTTCCCTACCAGACCCCGGTGGCGCTCGTCTACGACTCGGGCAACTATGAGGCCGCGCTCGACAAAGCCCTCGAGATGGCGAACTACAAGGCCCTCCGCCAAAAGCAGGAGGAGCTGCGCAAACAGGGCCGCTACATGGGGATCGGGGTGGTCAGCTACCTCGAGGCCTGCGGGCTGGCCCCCTCGGCCTTGGTGGGCTCCTTGGGCGCACAGGCCGGGCAGTGGGAGAGCGCTCTGGTGCGGGTGATGCCCACCGGCAAGGTGGAAGTCTTCACCGGAACCCACAGCCACGGGCAGGGCCACGAGACGGCTTTTGCGCAGGTGGTGGCCGACGAACTCCAGGTCCCGGTCTCGGACGTGGTGTTGATCCACGGCGACACCGGACGGATGCCCTACGGCTGGGGCTCCTACGGCTCGAGATCGGCCCCCACCGGCCTCTCGGCCATCGTGATGGCCAGCCGCAAGATCACCGACAAGGCCAAGAAGATCGCCGCCCATCTCTTAGAAGCCGCCCCCGAGGACATCGAGCACGTGGACGGGCAATTTAGGGTAAAGGGCGTGCCCGACCGCTCCAAGAGCTTCTTCGACATCGCCCTGATGGCCCATCTGGCCCACAATTATCCGGCTGACCTCGAGCCGGGTTTGGAAGCCACCCACTTCTACGACCCTAAGAACTTCGTCTACCCCTTCGGCACCCACATCGCGGTGGTGGAGGTGGACCCCGACACCGGCAAGGTCAAGCTGCAAAACTACACCTGCGTGGACGACTGCGGCCCGCTCATCAACCCGATGATCGCGGAGGGTCAGGTCCACGGGGGCATCGCCCAGGGCTTGGGCCAAGCTTTGCTGGAAGAAGCCGTCTACGACGAGAGCGGTAACCTGGTGACGGCGAACTTCCTCGAGTACACCCTGCCCCGCGCCGACGACCTGGTGCAGATCAACGTGGGCCACACCGTCACCCCCTGCCCGCACAACCCCTTGGGCATCAAGGGCATCGGCGAGGCCGGGACCATCGCCTCTACCGCGGCGGTGGCGAACGCGGTGATCGATGCCCTGCGCCCCTTCGGCGTAATCCACCTAGACATGCCCTACACCCCGGAGAAGGTCTGGAAGGCCATGCAGGCCGGGCGGGGGATGCCACAGGCAGCGGATTGAGTCGAGCTTATGTCATACGCCGTACGTCGTACGTCTTACGCCGGATGCCTCTGGCGTATGGCGTACAGCGTATGACGTACGACCGAACCGGAGGTTCCATGTACACCGCTGAATTCACCTACCACAAGGCCTCGAGCGTTGCCGAGGCCATCCAGATGTTGCAACAAAACCCCGATGCCAAGCTGCTGGCGGGCGGGCACTCGCTTATTCCCGCCATGAAGCTGCGTCTGGCCCAGCCCCCCGCGCTCATCGACATCTCCAAGGTGGCCGAGCTGAAGGCCATTCGCCTGGAGGGGAGCACCGTGGTGATCGGGGCCGCCGCCACCTACCACGAGATCGCCAGCAACGACCAAGTCAAGCAGGCCGCCCCCATCCTGGCTGACGCTATCCGGCACATCGGCGACCCGATGGTGCGTCACAAGGGCACCTTGGGCGGCTCGCTGGCCCACGCCGACCCCGCCGCCGACCTCCCGGCGGCAGTGCTCGCGCTGGGGGCCAAGATGAAGATTCAGGGACCAGGCGGAAGCCGCATGGTGGACGCCGCCGACTTCTTCCAGGGGATGTTCGCCACCGCCGTCGGACAGGGCGAAATTCTCACCGAAATCCACGTACCGGCCAACGCGGGCAAACAGGCTTACGAGAAGTTCCCCCATCCGGCCTCGCGTTACCCGGTGGTGGGTGTAGCCGTGGTGGTCGGGGCGAACGGGGTTCAGGCCGCGCTCACCGGGGCGGGCGAGCACGCGCTGCGGCTCACCAAGCTCGAGCAGGCCCTGGCCGGAAAACCCCTCACCGCCGAGGCCATCAACGCCGCCTGCCAGGGCATCGTGAGCCCGGATCAACTCATGGGCGACCACAACCACTCCGCCGAGTACCGCGCCCACCTGGTAGACGTGATGGCCAAGAAAGCTTTGCTGCGGGTGATGTAGCCCGACACCCAGCGCTCAACGCCAAACGCCGGGCATTGTTATGCGTCTTGCGTTTGGCGTTGAGCGTTTGGCGAAAGATGAAACCATGATCCCTGCCTCCATCGAGGAAACCCAAAGAGCCCTCGAGGCCCACCACTACATCACCGAGAAAGGGCTGGCGGTCTCGGTGTTCCTGGCCCTCAAGCTAGGCCGCCCGCTGCTCCTGGAAGGCGAGCCCGGCGTGGGCAAAACCGAGATCGTGAAGGTGCTCTCGGAGATGCTGGGCACCCGGCTGATCCGGCTCCAGTGCTACGAGGGGCTGGATATCAGCAACGCCGTCTATGAGTGGGACTATGCCCGCCAGATGATGCAGATACGGCTCTTGGAGGCCAGCGGCGAGCGCGACCAGGAGAAGGTGCGCCACGAGGTCTTCAGCTCCGAGTTCCTGCTCGAGCGCCCCCTGTTGCAAGCCCTCAAAACCATAGACGGCAAAGCCCCGGTGCTGCTCATCGACGAACTCGACCGGGCCGACGAGGAGTTCGAGGCGTTCTTGCTCGAGTTCCTCTCCGACTGGCAAATCACCATCCCCGAAGTGGGCACGGTGAAGGCCGAGAAGCCCCCGGTGGTGGTGATCACCTCGAACCGCACACGGGAAATCCACGACGCGCTCAAACGGCGCTGCTTGTACTTCTGGATCGATTACCCCGATTTTCAAAAAGAGTACCGCATCGTGCGGGAGAAGGTTCCCGGCGTGCCGGAAAAGCTCGCGGCGCAGGTGGTCGCCTTTGTGCAGGAACTGCGCAAGGAAGACCTCTACAAATCCCCCGGCGTGGCCGAGACCCTGGACTGGGCTTCTTCGCTGATGGCCCTGGACGCGGTAAAGCTCGAGCCTGCCCTCGTCGAGGAGACTTTAGGGGTCCTCCTCAAGTACCAAGACGACGTGGCGCGAGCTAAGAACGCCGCCCAGGACTTGCTGGCTCGAGCCCAGATGCCAACCCATCTCTAAGTCGCAGATGCCGACCCACCCGACCATTCTCAGTCCGAACGGAGTCAGGTGGATGGCACTTCGGAATCTCTCCTGCGCGTGGACAGCTTTGCTGCGTACAGCTTTGCTGCATACAGCTTGCTGCGTACAGCGCCAAAGTTCATGCGGATATACAGACCAGTCGCCTTTCCCGAGCAGTCTTTTGTGGAGGCGCGGGAGGGATCCAAAAAAGCGGCTAGCCCTGCGGGCTGAGTCGCTCTGCTCAAGATGACAGGTAAGCAGCACGAGACGCGAAATGTCTGAGCAAGCTTTCTCCGGTGGACAACTCCTCTCCCACGCCGTCGGCTTCGTGCGCGAGCTGCGCGGCGCGGGGATGGTCATCACCCCCGGACAAACCACCACCTTCGCCCAAGCCCTGGCCGAAGTTCCCATCTTCGACCCCAACGTCTTCTACCACACCGCCCGCACCACGCTGGTCACCCGCCACGAGGACTACCCCAAGTTCGAGGGGGCCTTCTGGAAGTTCTGGCAGAAGCTGGGCCTCGAGCGCTTTCCCGGGGAACTGCTCCAGCAAACCCAAGTCCCACCCTCCAAGGAGCAAAAACCCCGGCCCGGCGAGGTCGGGCGCGAGCAGAAAAAGCCGAGCCAGGGCGAAGGCCCGCCGATCCCGGTCATTGACCGGGCGCTCACCTATAGCGAGCAGGAGGTCTTACGGCAGAAGCGCTTCGACCACATGAGCGAGGCCGAACTCGAGGCCGCCCGCCGCCTGCTCTCGAGCCTTGCCTGGCGCATTTCCGTCCGGCCCACCCGCCGCCAGCAGCCGGCTAACGCGGGGAGCTACCTCGACCTGCGCAAGAGCTTCCGTAAAGCCCTCAAATACCAGGGCGAGTTCGTGCATCTATCCTGGCGAGAGCGCAAAACGAAACCCCGCCCCTTGATCCTCATCGCCGATGTCTCGGGTTCGATGGAGCGGTACTCGAGGATGCTGCTCCACTTCCTCCACATCTTCGCCCAGGCCCAGGCCCGGCAGGGTGTACGCACCGTGGAGGCCTTCGCCTTCGGAACCCGGCTCACCCGGATCACCCGCTCGCTGAAGAAGCGCAGCGTGGACGCGGCCTTAGCCGAGGTGGGCCGGACGGTCAAGGACTGGTCGGGCGGAACCCGCATCGGCGGCAGCCTGCACCATTTCAACCGCACCTGGGCCAAGCGGGTGCTGGGGCGCGGCGCGGTGGTGCTGCTGATCTCGGATGGGTGGGACCAGGGCGAGCCGGAGCTGCTAGCCTTCGAGATGGAGCGCCTGCAAAAGTCCTGCCACCGCCTGATCTGGCTCAACCCGCTCCTGGGAACGCCCGGCTACCAGCCCCTCACACGGGGCCTGCAAGCCGCCCTCCCCTTCACCGACGACTTCCTACCGGTGCACAACCTGGCGAGCCTCGAGGAACTGGCCGAAGCGCTCGAGTCCCTCCCCCTTCGCTCGGCCACCCGCCGCTCGGGGATGACCGGGTAGCTGTGGGGCATAGGTCATATGCCTCAGGCCAAGGCACCTCCCCTCTTGCGGGGGAGGCCGGCGCGGAGCGCTAGGCTCTGGGTGTTAGGAGACGGCAGATAAGCCTGCGTCAAAAACCCTCGCCTGAGGCCCTGGCTGGCAAGCCAGCGGGCACCCCACTCAAGTGCTCGATGCGAAACTGTTTTATCCTTCCGCCCCGGAGCAAAAAGCGCTCCGAAACCAACACCTCCAACTTCAAGCCCCCCGCTTTCAGCTTCCCGCCAATTCCATCCGCTTCGGCACGTGAATCCGCCCCTCGTGCCCGCTCAGGAAGCCCCCCTCGAAGCCCCGCCGAAGGGCGATCATCTCCGCGACGATGGCCAGCGCCACCTCCTCCGGCGACTCGGCCCCAATCGCCAGACCCACCGGGCTCCGCACCCGCTCGATCTGCTGCTCGCTGAGGGGGCGGCCCTCCTTGGCGAGGCCCTCCAGGATCTTCTCGAACCTCGAGCGCGGCCCCAACAACCCGATATAGGCAGCGGGGGTTTGCAGGACGAACTCGAGCGTGCTCTGATCCACCAGCAGGTTGTGGTTCATCACCATCACCAAGCTGCGCTCGTCCAGGTGGAGGTGGGCGGCGAACTGCTCGGGGCGCAGGATGTGCACCTCGGCACCAGGGAAGCGGCTGGGCAGGGCGAACTGGGTACGCATGTCCACCACCCGTACCCGAAAACCCAGATCCGCCGCCATCTGCGAGAGCGGAATGGCGTCGTGCCCGGCCCCGAAGATCACCAGTTCCGCCGGGGGCAGGCTCACGTCGATAAACACCGGGACGCTCCGGCCATCCGAGAGACGAAAGGTGTGGGTCAGGGGCTGGGGTTGGAGTTGCTCGAGCAGGCCCTTCGCCTTCTGGCGGACTTGGGCTTCCAATGCCGCGTCCTCGAGCCCCCCCACCTCCGCTTCACCGATCATCAACCGGCCCAGACCGGGCTCGAGGGGGGTAGCCAGCAGGGCCAGTTCCCCGCGCCCCAGCGCCTCCCACCAGCGGTCCAGCACCGCATCCGGCTGGACTTTTTCGATGTAGATTTCGACCGCGCCCCCACAGCCGATCCCCAGGCCCCACATCACCTCTTCGTCGAGGTTATAGCTGGTGAGGAGGGGTTTCCCCGAAGCCACCACGCCCCTAGCGGCCTCCACGATCTCGGGCTCGAGGCAGCCGCCCGAGAGCATACAGGTGTAGCTGCCGTCGGCCCGGACCAGCATCTTGGTGCCCTCGCGGCGGTAGGCCGAGCCGCTCACGCCGACTATGGTCGCCAAAGCCAGCCCCTCGCCTTGGGCGAGGCCCTCGCGTAAGCCCGCTAAGAGCGCACGAACTTCGTGCTGTTCCATGCTTTAAATTTTATCCCCACCACCGGGGACAAAAGTGGCATCGCCGCCCAAAATCACCGAGCCCCGGGGCGATCTACTGCCGCAGGTCGCCCGGTGTGTTGACGTTGGTGTAGAGGTGCGGGCCAAAGCGGGGCTCGAGTTCGCTCCAGGGTAGGTAGATGGTGGAGGCCGATTCCAACACGGATTGCAGCTTGAGATTTCCCCGCTCGAGCCGGGCCTCGAGCTCGGGCAGGAGCGAACGATGATAAAAAGCCGCCAGAGGCTCGGGAAAGCCACTCGGCCCGACCCCCGCCACCGCCTGGTGCGCCCCTACGCGCTCCCAGAGGAAACCCCAATACCCCTGCGTCAAAAAAGGCAGGTCGCACGCCGCCACCGCCACCCAATCGTTTCGCGCGTGGCTCAAGGCCGAGTGCAAACCCGAGAGCGAATCCCCGCCCGGGATCCGGTCGGCATAGACCGGTACGTCGAACTCGGGGTAGGGCCGATTAGCCACGATGAACCGCTCGGAGGCACCCGAAAGCGCCTCGAGCCCCCATTCCATCAGCTTTCTCCCCCGCCAAACAAAGCGGGCCTTGTCCTGGCCGAAACGCCGGGATTTCCCGCCCGCGAGGACTGCAGCGCTGTAGCTCATGGCTCGAGATTCGTCGTACGTCTTATGTACGTCTTACGCCAAAGTAAGTTTTCCCGTACAGCGTACGACGTTTGACGTACGACATCTTTAGTAGGGCAACTCCGCCCGCACCGTGGTCCCCTCACCCGGCACCGATTCGACGGCGAACTGACCGCCCCGAGCCTCCACCCGCTCGCGCATCTGGGTCAGACCGAAGCCGCCCATTCCGCCGGGGGTAGCCTGGGCGAAGCCTTTGCCGTTGTCGCGGACCTCGAGCCGCGCCCCCCGCTCGCCCATCGGCACCAGGCGCACCTGGACCAATCCGGGCCGGGCGTGTTTGGCCGCGTTGGTGAGGGCTTCTTGCAACACCCGGAAGAGCACCAGCTCGGAAGCCTGGGAGAGTTCGACCTGTTCGGGCAAGTCGAGGCGCACCCGGAAACCGGCCTGCTCGGCAAAGGCCGTGGCGTAGCGGCGCAGGGACTCGAGGAAGCCGTAACGCTCGAGGTCAATGGGCCTGAGCGCGAAGATGCTCCGCCGCACCTCGCGGATCTGAGCCCGCAGGGTGTCGCGCACCTGGGAAAGCTCGGCCAAGGCTCGCTCCCGGTCGGTGTCCAAGAGGCGCTCGGAGAGGTCGAGCTTGAGGGCCATGAAGGCCAGGGCCTGGGCGATCCCATCGTGGATTTCCCGAGCGATGCGGTTGCGCTCCTCGGCCAGGGCCAGTTCCTCGGCCCGCAGGTAGGCTTGGGCGTTGCGCACCGCGAAGGTCACCTGGGCTGCCAAAAAGCGCAAAAAGGGCAGGCGAGCCCGCAGGTTTTCGGCATCCCCCCGCACCAGCAGGAGGCCCACCGGGGTCTGCTCGCGCAGCGGTAGGGCCAGCAGGTCGTCCTGCACGAAGGTGGGGGTCTCGAGCGCCGCCGCCCAGGCCCCCTCTGGCAAGAAGGCATGGCCCGGCAGGGGCAGTCCCCGGATGATGCGCGGCTGGAGGAAGCGATCCTCGTCCAAAAGCATCACCCCGCCCCCTTGGGCCTGAGCCCATTCCAGGATCCGGCTGAGGAGGCCCTCGAGCAGCTTTTCCAGGTTGGCCTCCGCCTTGAGGGCCTGGTCTACTTCGTAGAGGGTGAGCAGGTCGCGAGTGCGGCTTCGCACCTCGCCCAAAGCACTGGCGACCTCCCCGGCCAGCACCTCCAGATACTCCCGCTCCTCGGGACTCGGGGGGTAGGGGAGTTGGACCTCGAGGCTGCCGGAAAGCCCCGCCAGGGGAAACGTCAGCGCTTCCCGCCCAAGCACGAACCCCGTGGAAGCTGCCCGTACCCCCTCGAGGGTCAGGGCCACCTCCCCACCTATCCCCCCGCGCAGTTCCTGGGCGATCGCCCTCAGGGCTTCTTCTAGGTTCTCCGCCGAGAGCGAGCGCTTCAAGACCCGTCCCACCGCAGAGAGGCGGCGGTTGGCTTCGAACAAGGCGGCTTGGGCTCGCTCGCGCTCGAGGACCTGCTGGGCTATCCACTCCAGGGTGATAAAGGTCACCAGCGGTCCCAAAAGCCCGTAAAAGGCCAGGTGAACCCAAAAATCGCGGCTGCTGATCCCCGCCGGGCGCAACGCGACCTCGAAGATCACCACCACAAACGCGATCAGGACCGGCAGGATCAGCCGGGCCAGCCGGATAAAGCGGTAAACGCTGGGGACCGACTCCATCGGCGCAGTCTCCAGCGGAAGTGACCCTATCTCCCGCTCTGCGGTGAGGATTTTGTTGTTCAGCGTGTCTTTTTGGGCCAAGGTTACTCCGTTACCAGGTCGAGCAAATCCTCGAGTGCGTTCAAATAGACTGGAAACTGAGCGGGGTCGGCGAAGTTCCTCCCCTTGAACTTCAGGTTATCCCGCCGCACCAGCATCACCAAGAGCTTTAGCTCACGCAAGGACTTTTGCCCCGCGCCCCGCAAATCCAAGACCGGCTGGGCAGCATCCAAAACCCGGTGAACCTGCTTGGCCAGCTCGGGAACTTCCTTGAGGTGAGGCCGGGCGTCCTCCAAGAATCCCCGGAAGATCCACTCCTCAACCTGCCAAATCCTATCGTCGGGGAAGCGGATCATCGGGGTTCGGTTTCATTGTGCTCGCGTCCAGCGTTCGGCGTCCAGCATCACTTATTTTTCCCGTGCTTGGCATACCAGCGGCTCTGGTGCAAAAACCCGCGCAACATCTTGACCTCGGGATCGGTGAGGGTGGCTTTGTGCAGGATGCGGCGCAGGCGGCGGCGGGTGTAGGGCAGGCGGCGGGGGTCGGTGAAGCCGATCTCGAGCACGTATCTTTCCAGGTCGTCGAAGAGGGCCTCGAGGTCGCCGCGCCCTGCGGGCTGGTCGGTGGGGGGATCGGGCGGGTTCTCCGCCCCAATGAAGAGTTCGTAGGCCACCAAGAGCACCGCCTGGGCCAGGTTGAGGTTGGTCTGCTCGGGGGCGGTCGGGATGCGCAGGATGAACTGCGAGAGGTCGAGTTCTTCGTTGGTGAGGCCGAAAGTCTCGCGGCCAAAAACCAAGGCCACCTTGCCCTTCTGCGCGGCCTTCAGCACCTCCGGGGTGAGGGTGCGCGGGGAAACCAGCGATCCGGTGTACACATCGCGGCCCCGCACGGTGGTTCCGACCACCAGCACGCAGTCTTGCACCGCCTCGAGCAGCGTCTCGCTGCGCCGGGCCTGATCCAAGATCACCTCGGCCCGCACCGCCAGGTGATAGGCCTTCTCGTTGAGCGGGGCGTCCAGGGTCTTCGCCACGGTGGGCTCGGGGGCCACTAGCCACAGATCGCCGAGCCCGAAGTTGCGCATGGCCCGGGCCACCGCCCCGACATTCATGGGTTCCTGCGGGGCGACCAGCACGACACGGATGGACTCGAGGAGGGGGCTAGCGATGGTGGAGACCTCCATCTAGACGGAGCGAACCGCCCTCTCCAGCGGTTGGCCGTTCGCTCAAGGGCATCGGTAGTTGTCTACCCGCTCAGGGGCCACCTGACGGTAGATCATCCGTTCGGGCGGGGTGTCGGGCCCGGCTAGACAGCCGGTAAGCCGGTCGAGGGCCACCGTCTGCGAAACCGCGGGGACGGCGGGGGCGCTATTGCCGGAGGGGCTGGCGGGAGGGCTCGAGGCTGCCGTATCTTCCCGGCTGCGGCTGGGCTGCTGGGCGAAGAGGACCGGAATCCCCGACGAACTGGGGTTCCCCGAGACCAGGTCCATCCGGCCCGTCACCAGCCCCGAGGGCTGGGGGAAGTCCCCACCGGGCCGCCCCCGCAACGCCTCCTCCATGAAGGCCCGCCAGATCGGGGGGTTGACCAGCGAGCTGCTGGGCTCGCGCCCGTTGGGCAGACGCTGCGGCTTGTGGTCGTCGCGCCCGATCCAGAGCGTGGCGACCAGCCCCCGGCTGGCCCCGGCGAACCATAGGTCGGTGGCGTCGTTGGTGGTCCCGGTCTTGCCGCCCACCACCCGGCCCGGGATCGAGACCGGGGCCAGGCTGCGGTCCTTGAGGTCGTAGACGTAGCCCTTGAGCATGTCCCAGACCAGGTAGGCCACTTGTGG
>DASTSL010000033.1:0-17019 GCA_035760705.1 Meiothermus sp.
GCATGCTCGTCTGCGTTACATGGACTCCCCCACGTGCTCCGAAGGAGCACATAGCAGCGACCCGTTGACGAAGTCCCTGCGCAAGCAGCAGACATGCGTCCGGGCCCGGACGCATTCGTGTCTTCGCTGGTGAGCGGTGGAGATGCGGTAAAATCTCCTTGGGAACAGCGTTCCCCATGCACCTTGAAACTTGGAGTAGGGGGTTCCATCGGGTAGTCCGATGGGTAAAACTCCAAACGAAAACCCGTAGCAGAGCCAGAAGCATTGCGCTCCAGGTTACCGGCAAAGCCGGTATCGCCTTTGGCGACCCCCTCGCCTGCCGATGCGGAGTCAAGGTTTTTTCTGGGCTCGGACGGAGCCTACCCGGCTGTCGCCGCGAAAATACGCCTCGGGGATGGATACGGCAGGGGCCGTTCCGTGAGAACCGAGAAGCCCCGTTCTTCCAGAACGGGGAGTCGTCACCCTAAACACTCCCGACCCCCGCTTGGATGAAGGCAGTCCTCGGGTTCGGTTCTACAATGGAGCCATGAGGGTCAAACCAGGCTGGCACGTATTGGGGGCCGTCCTCCTCTACGCCCTGGTGATGACCCTGGCCTGGTCTGCCGAGCGGCGGCAGGTAGCCGCTTTGCGCATCGAGGTCGCCAAAGTACGGGATTCGGTCAAACGCGGCCCGGAAGGATTGATGTTGCCCTTGATCGGGGCTTGTCTGCCCAAGGACCCGGATAACCTTCCCGGTGCGCCGCGCAAGTACCGGCAGGGGGTCAATCAAGGTTTTGTCTTTACCGATGGGTCTTCCTGTGTGCCGGTGGGGTACGGGACCGGGGTGGTGGCGGCGGGTGGGGGAGAGGTGACGAAGCTTGAGCGCGACTACAAAGAACCCACCGTGGCGGAGTTCGAAGCCCTGCTCAAGGCGGTCGAGAAAGGCGCTACCCCGGCCCAGCTCGACCGGCTGCGGGGCCGCGAAATCTGGATTCGCCACCCGGACGGCTCCACCACCGTTTACGCCCACCTCTCTGAAGTCGCGCCGGGGCTCGAGGTCGGCAGCAAGGTCACCAAGGGTCAGTTTATCGGCAAGGTGGGGAACTCCGGGACCCTGCTCGGGGTGAGGGGGAGCCGCGTCGGAGCCCGGCTTCTCTTCGAGCTGTGGACGGGAACTCCCGGCGAGAGCCGTTTTTTTGGGCAAGGGATCGAGCGCTGGGAATCTCTCCTGGCTCAAGCCAAGCAAAGGTTCGGCCTGCCATGAGCCTGACCCTTCAAGCCTGTCTGAACGGGGCTCGAGCCCACCCCACCGTCCCCGTCACCCCCCAGCAGATCGCCGCCGAGGCCCAACGTTCGGTGGAAGCCGGAGCCAATGCCCTCCACCTGCACGCCCGCTCCCGTGGCGGACGGGAGACTTTGGAGCCGGGGGTTTGCGCTGAGGTCTTGGAACTCGTCCGGCGAAGCCCAGGGGTTCCGGTCGGGTTGAGTACGGGCTTTTGGATCGTCCCTGACGAAAGACGGCGCTACGCCCAGATCCGCGAATGGCACCTGCTGCCCGACTACTGCTCGGTCAACCTCTCCGAGCCCGGCGCAGAGGAACTGTGCGAGCTACTGTTCAGCGAGGGCATCGGGGTCGAGGCGGGCTTGGCGAGCGTGCCGGATACTTACCGGCTGCTCGAGTCCGGTCTGGCCGAGCGCTGTGTGCGCCTCCTTATCGAGATCGAAACCCAAGACCTGGCCCAAGCCCTCAGGGAAGCCGAAGCCATCGAGATTTTGCTGGACGAAGCCCTCCTGAGAGTCCCCCGCTTGCTCCACGGCGTAGACGCCACCGCCTGGCCGCTGCTGGAACTTTCTCTGCAACGAGGCTACGACGTGCGGATCGGGCTCGAGGACACTCTCACCCTGCCCGATGGCCGGTTGGCCAGCAGCAACGCCGAGTTGATCACCCAGGCGAAGATCCTGGCAAAGAAAGCCGGGCGGATTTGAAGAAAATATAAGGTAACGTATTAGCCATGCGCGAAACCTTTCGTCAGGCGTGGCAATATCTCTGGGTTCGGGTCGCGGTCTATACCCTGCTGATCGTCCTGCTGCTCTACTACTTGAACTGGGCGCTTGCTGGGGCAAGATCGGCCCTCATCACCGTCTTGATCGCGGTGGCCTTCTCGTATATCACCAGCCCCATCGTGCGCTGGTTCGAGCGGCGACGGCTGAGCCGGGCTCTGGGGGTGGCGGTGGTATTTGTGGGGTTTTTGCTCTTTGTGGCTTTGGCCTCGGTGCTCTTGGCCAATATGGCTAGTCAGCTTGCAAACTTTCTCACCGGGCTCCCTAACCTACTGGCCCCGCTTTTGGACTGGGCGCAAGCCCTGCCGGGGCGCTTCGGGCAGATCGAACTGCCCCAGCCGGTGCGCGACGCCTTGGCCCAGGCCAGCAGCAGCATCCAGACGTTGCTTCAGGGGTTTACCCAGTCCTTGCTGCGACTGCTCCAAGCTTTGCTGGCCCAAGGGGGTAACCTGATCGGTTTCTTCAGCAACCTAGTGGGTGGGATTTTCCAACTCCTCACCGCCCTTACCATCTCGATCTACTTGCTCTATGACCTTCCCAAGATCGCCCATACCCTGCTCAAGGCCATCCCCGAACCGTACCAGCCCCTAGCGCTCGAGGTCTCGCAAAAAGCCGACCGGGCCTTTGGAAACTTCGTGCGGGGCCAGGTTTTGGTCGCGACCATCTCGGGAACCATCGTCGCGGTGGGCCTCTCCATCGTGGGCGTGCCCCAGGCCGCCAGCTTGGGCTTTCTGACCTTTATCTTCAACTTTGTGCCGTTCGTGGGGGTCATCATCTCGGCGATCCCGGCCATTTTGCTGGCCCTGCCCTTGGGCTGGCTCAAGCTGGCCCTGACCGTGGGAGTGCTGTACCTGACCAACCAGCTCGAGGGCAACGTCTATGGCCCTTTCGTGATGCGTCGGGCCATCAGCATCCACCCGGTCACGGGCATCACCGGCATCCTCATCGCCAGTTCGCTCTTCGGTTTTATCGGGGCCTTGCTCAGCACGCCGATGCTGGCGTTTTTCAAGATTTTGTACGTGGACTACTACCAGAAAAGCCGGTTTTATAGGGAAGGCTAGCGATGTTGTGTTCGTATTGCCAGGAACGTGTAAGGCCAAAGATTCCCCACCCATGAGGGTTCGATCTATTCCCAGTGACCGCCTTCCTGCAAGGCTCGAGCAAACCACCCGGGAATCTCCTGGCCGAATCTCCGCTCGGCGAAATCCCGGGCGAACTCGCCATAGCGGTTCTCGGCAATCGCGGTTCGGGCTTGCTCCATCAGCCGGTGCAGGTAGCGCAAATTGTGCAGGCTCACCATCCGCAAGCCCAGCATCTCCTCGGCCCGGATCAAATGCGAGAGATAGGCCCGGCTGAAGTGCTTGCAGGCGTAGCAGTCGCACTCCGGGTCAATCGGATCAGGATCGTCGAGGTGCCGGGTGAGCTTGAGGTTCATCCGACCCTCCGCGACCAGCGCGTAGCCGAAACGCCCGGTGCGGGTGGGGTACACGCAGTCGAACATGTCCACCCCCAACGCCACCGACGCGACCAGATCCTCGGGGTGGCCCACCCCCATCAGGTAGCGGGGCTTGGACGCGGGAAGAACCCGCGTGGAAAGCTCTACCGCCGGGTACATGGCCTCCTTGGGTTCTCCCACCGCTAGCCCCCCGATAGCGAATCCGGGGGTGTTGAAGGAAACCGTAGCTTCTGCGCTCACCTTGCGCAACTCGAGGTCCACCCCCCCCTGAGCGATGGCGAAGAGGGCTTGATCGTCTCGGGTTTTGGCCTCGAGGCAGCGCTCGAGCCAGCGCAGGGTTCGCTCGATAGACTCCTTCATGTATTCCCGGCTGGCTGGGTAGGGAGGACACTCGTCGAAGGCCATGATGACGTCGGCTCCCAACGCTTCCTGCACCGCCACGCTCTTCTCCGGCGATAGCTCGATCAGGTCGCCGTTGATATGGTTCTGAAAGACCACGCCTTCCTCCGAGATGCGCCGCAGGTGGCCTAGGCTCATCACCTGAAACCCGCCCGAGTCGGTGAGCCAGGGGCCGTTATAGGCGGCGAAGTGGTGCAGTCCGCCCAACGCTTTCACCCGTTCGGGGCCGGGGCGCAAGAGCAGGTGGTAGGTGTTTGCCAGGACGATCTGCGATCCGATATCCCGAATTTCTTGTGGGCTGATGCCCTTGACTGAGCCCAGAGTGCCTACCGGCATGAAAAGCGGGGTATGTACTAAACCGTGCGGGGTCTGCAAAAGCCCGTTGCGGGCTCGGCCCGCCTGGGCGGTGATGCGGAAGTCGAACACACGAAAGATTGTCGAACGCCGAACGCCGAACGTCAAACGCCCGTCGCCTTATACCGAGCCCCAGGGCTTTTACCCCCCGAAATGCTTGGGTTAGGCTGGTCTGGTGGAGCGGTATTTGCTGGTGATGCTGGGCGGGGCCATCGGGGCAGGGTTACGCTATGGGTTGGGGGCTTGGCTGCAAGGGCTCGCCGGGCCGGGCTTTCCCTGGAGCACTTTGGTCATCAACGTGAGCGGAAGCTTCCTGATCGGAGCAGTACTGCGCCTTTCCCTCGAGGGCAACCTCTCCACCGAAGCCCGGCTTTTCTTAGCCGTGGGCATTCTCGGAGGCTATACCACCTTTTCCACCTTCAGCTACGAAACCCTTACCCTGATCCAACAGGGAGAATGGCTCAAGGCGCTCTTGTACGTGAGCGGCAGCGTGGTGTTGGGATTCATGGCGGTTTGGTTGGCTTACCGCCTAGCGGGGTGACGTTTTTTCGCTGCGATAGCAGGGGGGCTGGTATGAAGCTCGAGGGTGAAGCCAAGCTCGTGCGCATCTTTATCGGGGAGTCGGACCGTTGGCAGGGAGGGCCACTCTACGAGGCCATCGTGCTCGAGGCCAAGCGCCGGGGTCTGGCGGGGGCCACGGTGTTTAAGGGGGTGATGGGCTTTGGGGCGCATTCACGTATCCACTCCGCCAAGATCCTGCAACTCTCCCAAGACCTCCCGGTGATGGTCGAGATCGTAGACACCGAAGAAAAGGTGCGGGCCTTCTTGCCGGTGCTTGAGGCGATGGTGGGGGAGGGGTTGGTGACGCTGGAGCGGGTGGAGGTGATCCAGTATCGGCATCGCTAGAGATATTCTGCTCCCTTGATATCTGTAAGACGGGGCCAGCCTGATAAAAGGGCTTATCTCGAGGGGGCTGTTATGAAAGTCAAGAATCTCGTCCTTTCCGCCTTGTTCGCTTTGCTGCTGGGCTCCTGTACACCTTCGCATAACGCCTTGGACGCTGGGGAATTCAGCCTCGATACAGTCAAGGTCAAGCCCGGGACCACCGCTTACGTTTTGGCGCGCTACAGCCCTCGGACTTTCGGCTATACCGATGGTGACTTCAACGCCTTTTCCCCGGTCAACTTTTCCAGCCGGACGGTAAACCATAACGTCCAAAACGTCGAGGGACCCATCCCGCTTCACGGTCCGGGTGAATAGCCCGGCAGGCTGGAAAGCCAGCATCACCCAAGCCAAGGCGCGGCGGGAAATCGCCACCATACGCAACGAGGCGGCAAGCACCGAGGTGACCTACAGCAACATCTTGGTATTGGTGTTCGCCATTGAAATTCCCGCCGACACTACCCCAGGTGTGAAGCTCGTCAACCTTTTCGTGCTGGGACAGAAGGTAAACCGTGACCTCGAACTCAGCCTCGAGGTCGCCCCGAAGTAAGTCAGCGAATCTCAACCAGGAATGTACGGCTCCTTACCCGCCCTGGCTTTGGCCAGAGCTACCCTTTGACTATGTTCGGCAATTTCTTCAAAGGCCCCAAAGGCGACAGTGGCCGGGTTCCCCCCGGCCAGACCCTCACCGAGCGCTTCCCCGTGCTCACCTATGGTCCGACCCCCACCGTGAAGCCCCAGGACGTGCGGCTCAAGGTGGACGGGCGGGTGGAAAACCCCTTCGAGCTTTCCTGGGACGACCTGATGAGCCTGCCCCAGAGCGACCTCACCGCCGACTTCCACTGCGTGACCCGCTGGAGCAAGCTCGACGTGAAGTGGCGGGGGGTGCGGGTGCTCGACCTGATGGAGCAAGTCCGGCTCGAGCCCAGCGCCAAAGCCGTGCTGCTTCACTGCTATGGCGGCTACACCACCAACTTGCTCCTCGAGGACTTTCTGCGCCCGGAGAATCTGCTGGCCCACACCCTCTATGGCGAACCCCTTCCGCGCGACCACGGCGGCCCCTTGCGGCTTATTGTGCCGCACCTTTACGCCTGGAAAAGCGCTAAATGGCTACGGGGGCTTGAATTCTTGGACCGGGAAGAACTCGGCTTCTGGGAGGTCAACGGCTATCACCGCCGGGGGGATCCCTGGAAGGAAGAGCGCTTTAGCGATGGGTAGGCTCTATGAGCTATACTCAGCTCGAGGTGAGTCGAGATGACTTCCGAGGCCCAGGTGGTGCAGATGGCCTTACAGGCTTACCGTAACTGCCAGGAATTAGAAGAGCGCGAGTACGCAGAGCAGTACGACGAGGTCAAGCGGATGGAGGATGAGGCTCCCGCGCCCGACCCGTGTGTACTCCTTTTCAACGGGCTGGTGGAAGCGTGTATCCGCTATGTGGAAGCCGGCGGGAACCGGGCGGACCTCGAACTCGGCGAGTACCGTGACGTAGTGTACCGGCGGATGGACGAACTGCGCTCGGTCCAGCGATGGGAAGGTGAGGGGGGAAGCCCCCAGCCCTCTTAGATACTTTACGGATCTTTGCTCGGCCCTACCAAGTAAACCGCCTGCCAGGGGCGGTAGCGGGTGGAGAGTACCTCGGTGTGCGTACCCGAGGTGTCGGTGATGGTGCGGCTTAGGCGAACGTTGTAGCCATCGGCGGCCCAGTCTATCTGTTTGCGAACCCCGGGAGGGAGGCTATTGTCTACGATGTACTTGGCCGGGGGGTGGGGGGTGTGCGAGAGGATAACCGGGTCGGAGATCGTCACCGTGCGCCCGGTAGGCAGGCCCCACACGCTCACCGTCAGGCTCACTTTGTCCGGATCGTAATGGGTGCGAAGGAGCAGCGGAGAGGGCGTGTCGTTCTTCATCCGCATGTCCAGATAGGGCTGGTACACGGCGGCGTCGAAACCGATGATGGGGTCGTACCAGTGCACCCGGTAAGCGTGCGGATTACGCTCCAGCACCGGAAGGCCGGTCTTATACAGGGCGCGGAAGGTGGTGGTCGAGACCTGGCAGACCCCGCCCCCTACCCCTGGCACGGTGCGCCCGCCGGAGATCACCAAGCCCTCCTTGAAGCCAGTTTCGGGGGCGATGTCGCCGACGGCCTGGTTGAAGGAGAAGATCTCGCCGGGGGCGATGGTGTGCCCGTCGAGGCGGGAAGCTGCGGTGCGTACGTTGTGGATGCGTTCGGCGCTCGAGCCCTTGAAGGTGGTGGTGGCGCTGGAGAGAAGCACCAACTGGCCGGGCTCGGGCAGGTCGGCAGCTTTGAGTGCGGGCTCGAGGGCCACCACCGGCAAGTCCAGGGTGTGGGCGTCGGGTTGCCAGAGGAGGGGCACCAGGGCTTCCTCGGCAGCCTTCTGATCGAGCCTCCAGCCGGGCTTTTCCGCCGCGATGGTGAAAGTCGGGGCAACCCCTGAAGCAGGCGCTTCGCTCGGCGGCCAAGAGAGCGCCCCCTCAGACAACAGGTAATGCGCGTTTACCGCTTCTTTGTCGTAGGCCTCGGCCACCTGCCGCAGCAGTTTGCGCACGGCGGCGGGGTTGGCCTCGAGCCCTTCTTTTTTCAGCACGATCAGCCCGGCGACCTGCTCGGGCCGGATGGTGTAGGTTTTGAGCGCGCCCCCCGGTTGGTTGTAGTTGAGGGTGATCGGGCGCAGGAGGGCGTTGGCCTCGGCGGCGCGGGCCTCGTACTCGCTGGCCCGGACGCTCGCCGCCACCTCCTGCACGGGCAGCTCGAGGGTGGCCGCGCTGGGGTCGGCCAGAAAGCTGGCCGCCGCCGTCGCCACGTCGAAGCGCCGCCCTGGGGTGTCGGGCGTCACCACGAAGCGACCGTTTTTGAATTCGACCTGGGCGTTTTTGGGGGACTGCTTGAGGGCTGAGCCCAGCTGCTCGAGTCGCCGAAAGAGCACTGCCCTTTCCGCCACCCCCGAGACCGGGACGTTCACCCCCTGCCGCCAGGCAGCCCAGCGCTCACGCAGCGAGTTCGCCAGCCCACCCTCGCGCCCGATGCGGAAAGCCGCCTGGGCAGTGGCCGTGGCGTCCGCCTTCCAGCCCAGTTCGGCGGCGCTCAGCTTATAGGTTCGCCCCGCAGCCTGCACCGCCACCGGGGGCCGGTTGGCGAGTTTGCCCTGGGCGGCGATCTGGGCGGCGGCCTCTTCCACCGTCATCCGCCCCACCGCGACCCCGTCGGCCATTACACCGGGAAAGATGCGCGAGCCGAAGTAGAGTTCGACCCCGCCGAGCAACACAGCGATGCCTAGGACACCGGCCAGGGCTACTTTGAGGCGGGTTTTCGCCGCAGGGTGGGGGGGATTCATCTATCTCCTAGCTTAGGGGGAATGCTTCGCCTCGAGCGTAAACCGGGCTACCCGGTGGGGTTTTAGGATAAGGGCGACCGGCGATGGGGTATGTGATCTAGCGAACTGCGAAGGGGTTGAAATCGGTGTCGCGGTCGTAGTAATCCTCGCGCTCGGAGCGTTTCAAGAACCCCACTACCGCGTAGGTGATCGGGGTAAAGAGCGCCTCCACCCCCACCTTAAACACGTAGTTTGACACGAAAACCGTCCAGAGCAGGGTATTATCCCACACCCCGTAGAAGGCGATGAGCAAAAAGATGCCGGTATCTAGCCCCTGCCCGATGAGGGTCGAGCCGAGGGTGCGGGTCCACAGCCAGCGCCCCCGGGTGGCGATTTTGAGCTTCGCCAGCACATAGCTGTTGACGAATTCCCCCACCCAGTAAGCCACCAGGCTCGCCAGCACGATGCGGGGCACCAGACCCAGGATGGTCGAAAAAGCCTGGGCGGTGTTTTGCTGGTCGGGAGGGGTGGGTAGGGCATTCACGATGCCGAAGGTCAGGGTTGCCAGCATCAGCAAAAAGAACCCCGTCCAGATCACCCGCCTCGAGCGCTTGTACCCGTACACTTCGGTCAGCACGTCCCCGAAGATGTAGGCGAGCGGGAACAAAATAGTCCCGCCATCGAAGGTGAAAGGCCCCAGCAGCACTACCTTGGTCGAGGCGATGTTGGAGACGATCAGTACCACCACGAAGAGGGCGGTGATGAAGTCCAAGTAGCGATAAGCCCGCATAGCGTCCGATTGTACAACGTTGGCTGGGGTTACTTCACCCCTACTTGGTAGGCCTATGAGCCCTTTTTGACGGGTTGATCTATTCCGACCGGATCGAGGTGATGAAGGGCAGGTTACGGTCGTACTGGGCCCGGTCCAGACCGTAGCCGTAGACGTAAGCGTCCTCGATTTCGAAGCCCAGATAGTGAACCGGGACTTCGATGCGGCGGCGGGCCGGTTTGGAGAGAAGGGCAGCGATCTTGACCGAGGCGGGTCGACGAGCGTCCAGATAGTGCATCAGGTAGTTGAGGGTGATCCCGGTGTCCACGATGTCCTCCACCACGATCACGTCCTTGCCGCTGATGGGGTAGCGCAGGTCCTTGACCAGCTCGACCTCGCCGCTGGTCTTGGTGTCGCCGCCATAGGAGGAAAGGGCCAGGAAGTCCATCGAAACCGGCAGGTCAATCCGGCGCACCAGATCGGCCATGAAGATGAAGGCCCCGTTCAAGACGCAGATCAGGTGAGGCTCTTTCCCCTCATAGTCCTGGGTGATCTGGGCCCCGAGCTCACGGATGCGCTCCTGGATCTGTTGCTCGCTGATCTGGACGAAGCCGTCACCGGTATGGAAGATGCTCACAAAGGCGATTGTACCCGAAGGTTCAGGGTTTTTTGCCACGCCGTTTCACGGCAGCGGAAGCGCTACGCTGCTTTGCGGTGGGAGAGGCATCTTTGGAAGCGGGCCGGGTCTTTTTCCCCGGCGTTTTGGGAGGGGAGTCCTCTTTGCGCTCGGCGGGTTTGGGGCCGAGGCCTTTGGGCTCGAGGTCTGCCCTCCTCTTACCCTGATAGGGCCGCCCGCTAGCCATCCCCGAGCGGCCTGATCTTTTGGAGCGATCCGCTTCTCGAGCTGGTCTCGCCGAGCGGCGGGTCTCGGCGCGGGATGTGTTTTCGTGGCGATGACCGGGGGTTCTTGCCCGCACCCCGAAGTCCGCTCGGTCCTGCTCGGCTCGGCTCGGCGGTTTTTCAGCGAAACGCGAGGCTCGAGACCCCTCTCCCTGCTTGGCGAATTTAGCGGGTTTAGCTTTGGCCCAGCCCTCTTTCTTGCGCTGGGGCCTTGGGGGTTTTTGCCCGCGCAAGAGCCCGATCTCTTCCGGGGTCAGGTAGCGCCATTCGCCGGGGTTGAGGTTCCCCAGCTTGATCGGCCCCACCTGCAAGCGCACCAGCCGGGTCACCGGGTAGCCGAGCCTCCCCAGCATCCGCCGCACCTCGCGCTTTTTCCCCTCGGCCATGACGATCCGGGCCCCCTCCTTGGTGGGTTCGGCCTCGAGGGCCTGGGCCAGCCCGTCGTCCAGTTCCACCCCCTCCACCAGCCGTTTGCAGTCGGCCTCGGAGACGCCGCCGTGTTTGCACCAGGCCCGGTAGACCTTGCGCACCCCGTAGCGGGGGTGGGTGAGTTTTAGGGTCAGGTCGCCGTCGTTGGTGAGCAGCAAGAGCCCTTCGGAGTCTTTGTCCAGGCGGCCCACCTGATGCAAGCCGGGCACGTCGGGCACCAGCTGATAAACGGTACGCTGGGCGTGGGGGTCGCTCTTGGTGGTGGT
This sequence comes from Meiothermus sp., assembly GCA_035760705.1. GTDB lineage: Bacteria > Deinococcota > Deinococci > Deinococcales > Thermaceae > Allomeiothermus. Next base: position 10,888 of record DASTSL010000033.1, read on the forward strand.
CACGCCCAGCGGCTTGTGCAAGGCGATCACCACTTTTTTATCGGGGAGGCGTACCCGTTCGCCGTCGAGGCGCACCACGTCGGTCTCGGACACGCTCGAGCCGATCCCGGCGATCTGATCGTTGATGGTGACTCGCCCCTCGCGGATCAGGTCTTCGGCCTTGCGGCGGCTGGCGACCCCCGCCCGGGCGAGAAACTGTTGTAAGCGCATAGTAGCCCATTCTACTCGCTCGAGGGGTGCCGTGCCGCGCTCCCGATATGATCTTTGCAGCTCCGCTCGGACTCGAGCCTATGAAGCCCGTTGAACTCGCCGTGCTCGTGCTGCTGGCCGCCCTGTGGGGGCTTCGTTTTTGTTCATCCGGGTGGCTGCACCTCATGAGCCCCTTCTGGGTGGTGGAGGGCCGGGGGCTCGTCTCGCTGGGGCTGCTGCTGATCTTCTCGAGCATCCTCCTGGTCAACGAGATCCGGCTGGGGCGCTCGAGGGCCTAGCGAAGCCGATAAGATAAAGCATGAACGCGATCGACGCGCAAAAGTTTGGGGCGCTCACCGAGCAGATCCGAGCCGGGATGGAGCGCCACGGGATTCCGGGGGTAGCGGTGGGGCTTTGCGTGGACGGGGGGGAGTGGGCCGAGGGGTTCGGGGTAACGAGCTTGGAAAACCCGCTTCCGGTCACGCCCGATACCCTCTTCCAGGTCGGCTCGATCAGCAAGACCTTCACCGGGACGCTGGTGATGCGGCTGGTGGAGGCGGGGAAGCTCGAGCTGGACGTCCCCGTCCGGCGATATCTGCCTGACCTCGAGCTGGCCGATGAATCGGTGGCCGAGGCCGTCACCCTGCGCCACCTGCTCACCCACACGGCGGGGTGGGCCGGGGATCTCTTTATCCGCACCGGGAACGGCGAGGATGCCCTGCATAAGTACGTGCTCGAGATGGCAAGGCTCAAACAGCTCACCCCGCTGGGCAAGGTGTGGTCGTACAACAACGCCGCCTTCGCCCTGGCCGGACGGGTGATCGAGGCGGTGATGGATCAGCCCTACGAAGTTGTGTGCCGCGAGTGGATTTTGCAGCCGCTGGGGCTCGGGCACAGTTTTTTCTTCCCCGAGGAGGTGATGGTGCACCGCTTCGCGGTGGGCCATCTGCCCATCAACGGCGAACCGCGCATCGCCCACCCCTGGGCCCTGGCCCGCAACGCCAACGCGGTCGGCGGCCTGAGTTCGACGGTGAGAGACCTCCTCCGCTACGCCCGCTTTCACCTGAACGGCGGGAAGACCGAGGGCAGCGAACAAATCCTGTCGCCGGAGTCGGTGGCCGCGATGCAGATCCCCCAGGTTTCTGCCGCCGACCGGCAGCAGATGGGGCTTTCCTGGTTTTTACGCGAAGTGAACGGGGTTCGCATCGTCTCGCACGGCGGGGCCACCAACGGGCAGATGGCCTCCTTGTGGTTCGTCCCCGCTCGGCGCTTCGCCTTCGCCATCCTCACCAACCATCACTACGGCGGCCTCCTCAACAACGAGGTCGGCAAGTGGGCGCGGGAAAACCTGCTGGGTATGCGCGAACCGACCCGCGAACCTGTCCCGGCCCGCCCCGAGCAGTTCTCCCAGTACGCCGGGCGCTACCTCGAGGGGGCCATGGGCAACCGGATCGACCTCGAGCCCCACGATGGCGGCCTGGTTTTCCGCTTCGCCGCCGGGGATCGCAGCGGCATCACCGACACCCCCGCCGACCTGCCCCCGCCCATGAAGGTGGGGATGCTCGAGCCCGACTGGCTCACCCTCACCGACGGGCCGGGGAAGGGAGCACTGCTCGAGTTTTTACGCGACGAAAACGGGCAGATCGAGTGGGTGCGGTACAGCTCGAGGGTTTATCGGCGGCAGTAGGTAAGGGAAAGCCAAAGGCTCCTGTTATCGCTAGCAGATATAAGCGGAGGTGGCTCGAGCCGTTAGAGCGGTTCCCACGAATAGTCGGTACGGCGGTTTTTGCTGTACCGACTACAATACGACGCACCGTGTGCGTCGTATTGGTGGGAAACGCGATATATCTGGAAAATGCCGAAAACACATATAAGGTTTACATCGGCTCCACGCCGCTCAATGCCAGTTGCTCGGCTTGGGCGATTACGGTTAGCACGGCTTTCTCTTGCTTGTCGGGCGGATAGCCGTACTTACGCAGCACCCGCTTGACCAGTCGGCGGAGGTTGGCCCGTACTTGTTCGCGCACCGTCCAGTCTATGGTGGCATTGGCCCGCACGGTTTGGGCGACCTCTCGAGCGATGGTTTTCAGGGCCTCGTCGCCCATCACCCGCACGGCGCTGTCATTGACCTCGAGGGCGTCGTAAAAAGCCACCTCTTCGTCAGACAGACCCAGCTTCTCGCCCCGGTTGCGCGACTCGCGCATCTCTCTCGCCAGAGCGATCAACTCCTCGATGACCTGGGCCGTCTCGATGGCTCGGTTCTGGTACTTGTTCAGCGCTGCGAGCAGTTTCTCCGAGAAGGCTTTGGACTCCACCAGATTCTTCTTGGACTTGAGCTTGATCTCGTCGCTCAACAGCCGCTCGAGCATCTCCACCGCCAGGTTACGCTGCGGAAGAGCGCGCACCTCAGCCAGGAACGCCTCGGAGAGAATCGAGATGTCGGGTTTTTGCAGCCCCGCCGCCTCGAAGATATCTATAACCCCCGTGGGGGCGATGGCCTTGTCTATGAGCTGCTGGATGGCCGCGCCAAGGTCGGCTTTGACTTGCTGTTTCTGGCTTTCCTCGGGCTTAGCCAGGGCGGCCTTGACGGTCAGGAAGAACACCACCTCGTCCTGGACTTTGGCCCCCTCGTCGGTGGCGGCGATCAGCGCGAAGGCTTGGGAAAGCTCGGTGGCGGCTTTGAGGAAACGTTCGCGCCCGCTGTGCAACCCCAGCACAAAGTCCTGACCATTCCGCAGCACCTCGAGCTTCTCTGCCGGGCTGCCCTCGAGAAAGTCGCTGTAGTCGAAGCCGTGAAAGAGGCCCCGGCAGACCGAGAGCTTGTCCTCGAAAGCCCGCAGCGCCAGGTCTTGATCCAGCACCGGCTGGCCCTGCCCACCGCTCTGGGTGTAGACCGCCAGGGCTTCCCTGAGGCTGCCCGCAATGCCGATGTAGTCCACCACTAGGCCGCCGGGTTTGTCCTTGAACACCCGGTTGACCCGCGCTATGGCCTGCATCAGGTTGTGGCCCTTCATGGGCTTGTCGAGGTACATGGTGTGCAGGCTGGGCACGTCGAAGCCGGTGAGCCACATGTCGCGCACGATGACCAGCTTGAACTCCGAATCGGGGTCGCGGAAGCGTTTGGCGATCTCCTTGTTGCGGGCCTTGGAGCGGATGTGGGTTTGCCACTCGGTGGGGTCGCCCGCCGAACCCGTCATCACCACTTTGAGAAAGCCCTTCTCGTCGGCGGGGTGGTGCCACTGGGGGCGGCGCTCGACCAGGGCGTTGTACAGGTCTATGCAGATGCGGCGGCTCATGCAGACCACCATGCCCTTGCCCCTGAGGGCGGTCTGGCGGCTCTCAAAGTGCCGGATGAGGTCGTCGGCAATCTGCGCGATGCGCTTGGGAGTGCCTACCAGGGCCTCGAGCTGCGCCCACTTGCTCTTGAGCCGCTCGCGGCCCTCGAGTTCCTCGTCCTCGGTGACTTCCTCGAACTCCTCGTCGAGCTTGGGCTTCTGGGCCTCCTCGAGGCTCAGTTTCGCCAGTCGGCTCTCGTAGAAGATGGGCTTGGTGGCGTTGTCGGCAATCGCTCGCTCGATGTCGTAGATGTCTATGTAGTCGCCGAACACCGCCCGTGTGTTGCGCTCGTCGCCAAACTCGATGGGGGTTCCGGTGAAGCCCACATAGGTGGCGTTGGGCAGCGCGTCGCGCATATTGCGGGCAAAGCCATAGACGGTGCGCCCCAGCTCGTCTACCCGTGAGCCGAAGCCATACTGGGTGCGGTGGGCCTCGTCCACCAGCACCACCACGTTGTGGCGCTCCGAGAGGGTGGGAAAGCGGTCGCCCCGCTCCTCCGGCAGAAACTTCTGGATGGTGGTGAACACCACCCCGCCCGACTGCACCGAGAGCAGTTCGCGCAGGTGGGCGCGGCTCTCGGCCTGCACCGGCTTCTGGCGCAGCAGTTGGGCGCTCTGGGAGAAGGTGTCGAAGAGCTGGTCGTCGAGGTCGTTGCGGTCGGTGATGACCACGATGGTGGGGTTTTCCAGAGCGGGCTCGAGCACCAACCGACCCGCGAAGAAGGTCATGGTCAGGCTCTTGCCCGAGCCCTGGGTGTGCCAGATCACCCCGCCGCGCCCGCGCCTGGCTTCGTCGGTGCTGGCCTGGCTGGCCTGTTTGACCGACTCCACCGCCTTCTGCACCGCGTGGAACTGGTGGTAAGCCGCGACCTTCTTGGTGATGCGCTTGGTGTCGTCCTCGAAGGTCACGAAGTGCCGGATCAGTTGCAGCAGCCGCGCCTTATCGAACACGCCTTTGGTGAGGGTCTCGAGCGACTCCGAGAGCACCTCCCGGCCCGTGACGGTCTTCCAAGGCACGAAGCGCTCGAGGTCAGCCCCCAGGCAGCCCAGCCTGGCCTCGAGACCGTCCGAAATCACCTGCAAGACGTTGTAGACGAACAGGCGGGGGATTTGCAGGGCGTAGGTTTGCAGTTGGTCGTAGGCTTTCTTGACCGTGGCCTTTTCGTCCTTGAGGTTTTTGAGTTCAAAGATGGCGACGGGGATGCCGTTCAGGAACACCAGCACGTCGGGGCGGCGCTCGATTTGTCCGTCCTGAATCGTGAACTGATTGACCACCAGCCAGTTGTTGCGCTCGGGGTGGGCGTAGTCCACCAGTTGCACCCGCCTGCCCAGTGTCTGGCCATTCTCCAGGGTTTCGACCTCGAGGCCGTCGGTGAGCATCCGGTGGAAGGCCCGGTTGTTCTGCATCAGGCTGGGGTGTTCGGGGGTGGTGATTTTGCGGATGGCTTCATCCAAAGCAGCTTGGGGAACGCCGGGGCTGAGCCGGGTGAGCGCGTCCCGCAAGCGGCCCATCAGCAGCACCTCACGGTAGCTCTCGCGCTCGGCCTGGGCCTCGCCGGGGGCAATGTTGGGGCCGAATCTGTATTCATACCCCATCGAGCGAAGCCACTCGAGGGTGGCTTGTTCGACGGTGTTCTCATTGAAAACCGACATTTCCCCCATCCTAACCGCTTTGGGGGTCAGCAGCGGTGCAAATTTTCCCGGTCGCTGTCCCAGCGGCGGGGGTTGTGGGCGATGTAGGCCCGGATGCGTTCCAGCGCGGCCTGGTTGCGGATGATGTGTTCATAATAGTTGCGTTGCCAGACCACCGTGCCGGGGGTGCCGCGCAGTTGGTTGATGCGACGGGCGGAAAACGTTTTGAATTGCCGCACAATTTCCGGCAATGCGTGGCGTTTTTTATGGGTTGGTTCCGTAGGGGCGGGTTCCATCGTAGGGGCGGGTTCAGAACCCGCCCCTACGGAACCCGCCCCTACGTAAACGTTGTCCGTAATGATGATGATTCCATGCACGTGATTGGGCATCACCACAAACGCATCCAACGTTATCCCGCCCACATGGTTGGGCAAATCGTGCCAGGTGTAGGCCACCACCCGCCCCGCATCGTTCGAACGCATTTCCCCGTCCACCACATCCCCAAACAAACGGGCCCGCTGTTGGGTCACCACCGTAACAAAATAGGCCCCAGCCTGGGTGTAATCAAAACCACGCAGCCGAATGCTGCGCCGGTGGTGCCGCTGGGGGTCGTATTTCATAGCTTTTTACCCTACGTTGAGACAATCAACACATGCGGGAGAAACGTCACTAGAAATCCGGCAGCGTTTGAAATGTGATTTTTACACGCATAGGTCAATTCTTGTCGTACTATATTAAATGTTGACAGGACGAGAACTGCGTAGCGGGTCTCGTCCTTACTGTTTGGGTAGAACCACCAAACCCGCCCCCTCATAGCTTCCCTGATGTCTTCTGAATTTCGACTCGACGATTTCAAAATCTCTGTGGATGTTCTTGCCCAGCACATAACGGCCTATCGGGCTCACCACCAAATCTGCGAGCTGTAGCCCCGCTATGTTCTCGCTTTTTTGGTGGATGTTCAAACCCGCGATTCGTC
>DASTSL010000034.1:0-16840 GCA_035760705.1 Meiothermus sp.
GGATTCCTTGGGCCTGCACGACTTTGAGCTCGTCATCTACCCAGACATAGATAGCGATCAGGAGGGTTTCTGCCTCAAGATAGTAGAGGGGGTGCTCGCGGTCTGGATGCATAGCACCCCCTCTTTTTTCACATCTCGGGGGTCCAGATCAAGTAGCACACGAAGGAATGTTTAGTCTATCGCAGGTTGACCGTGGCCCAGGCCACCGACCCGTTGATCTGCGGGGCCATGTCCATGTAGGCCATGCTGCTGGTGTAGGGCAGGTTCCAGGCTTCCACGTACACCTCGTAGGTCTTGCCGGGGGAAAGCTCGAGGTCGCTGAAGGTCAGGCTGGTCCCGCTGGTGTAGGCCCGCTCGAGCACGCTTTCGTCGTCTTCCAGGGTCACGTAGTATTGCAAGGCCCCGGGCACGGCCTGCCAGTTGACCCGCACCCGGTTTGGGCTGGACGCGACCACCATGACCTGGGGTTGAGCCAGCCGCTCGGTCGAGATCAGCGCCGTGGTGATGCTGTAGGTCTGGTGGTTCACCCGGACCTCGAGGGTGTAGTTGCCCGATACCGCCGCGATGCCGGTGCGGGGGATGGTCCACCAGTTCCCGTCCACGCTGGCCTGCTCGAGGGTGGTGGTGAAGGGCTGGTTGCTGTTCCAGCCGCTGGGCCCGCGCACCGTCAGGGGGACATCCTGCTGCGGACTATTCTCGGGGAACTGGAACAGGAGGAGGAAGAAAGTTCCGGTGGTGCGGGTGCCGTTGTTGTAGGTGCCGACCCGTGCGTCGAAGGGTAGCTTGGGCTCGGTGCTCTGGGCCATCGCCCCGCTCCCTAAGGCCGAAATGGCGAGGCCGATCGAGGCCAGAAGTGATAGACGTCTAAGTAATCCCTGTCCCATACCCGTTAGCCTTTCCCCAGCCGAGGGTTTTCCCCTCCCTCCAGTGTAGGGGGTCGGGGAGGCCATCCGGGTTTATTTCTGTGGACCGCTTAGCCCGAGCGCTTCCCGGATGAAGCGCTCGACGGCTTCCGGGGGCAGGGTGATATCGGCCTCGAGCACGTCCCGGGGGGTCTCGAGCGCCCCCAACTGGCTGGCCAGCAGTTCTGGTCGGAAGAAATGCCCCTGTCGCTGTGCCAGGCGGCGGGCAATCAGCTCCGGCGAACCTTTGAGGTACACGAACCGCACGTCGTTTCCTTCACTCAAGGCCTCCCGAAAGGACCGTTTGAGGGCCGAGCAGGCCAGGACCGCGTGCTGGCCTCGAGCCTCCTCGGCGAGCAGGGCGCGTAGCGCGAGTAGCCAGGGCGCTCGGTCTTCGTCGCTGAGCGGGACGCCCGAGCGCATCTTCTCGAGGTTCTCCGCCGGGTGAAAGTCGTCGGCGTCGTAGAAGGGCCAGCCCAGTTCCCGGGCTAGCAACCGGCCCACCGTGGTCTTGCCCGACCCGGCCACGCCCATCAGCACTACCACCATTCAGACCTCGCTTTTGAGCTTGCGCCCGGCGTACAGGGCCCAAGCGTAAAACCCCGAGGCCAACAGCAGCGGGGCGGCGTACCCTTGCCAGTCGGCCAGCAAACCGCCCAGCACCGGCGAGAAGGAGACGATCCCCACCAGGGTGTTGGCCAGACCGATATAGGAGCTGCGGTGTTCGGCGGGGGCGTTATTGAGCAAGTAGGTGGTGGTCCCCAGGCCCAAGGCGGCCAGATAGGTCCCCTGGAGCACGAAGACCAGCCCGTAGGCCGGGGCCGGGAGCAGGAGGGCCAGGATGGGGGTCAGGGTTCCCAGCGCCCCGCCCACCAAAATCAAGGGACGCGAGCCGTAGCGCTGCGCGATCCGCACCCACAGCAGGTTCGAGAGCACCGAGGAGAGCGCGTAAAGGGTCAGGTAGATGCCGACCTCGCTGGTCTGCCGCAGCACCCGCACCGCGTAGGCGGCGTAAAAGGGCTCGGTCATGGAGGCCGCCGCCAAAAGCGCTCGCACCCGCAGGAAGCGCCGGAACACGAAGTCCCGGAAGGGGATGGAGAGCGAGATGCGCAACTGCGGTCCCCCCGGTTCGGGCGGTTCATCTACCAGCCCGAACAGATACCAGCCGGTGGCGAAGGCCAGCGTGCCAAGGGTGAAGAGGAGGGCATACGGGAGCGGGAAAGCCAGCCCGGTCGCGAGCAGGCCGCGCACCACGAACCCGGCCAGAAAGGCGAGCAGCCCGCCCACCAGGTTGCGGATTCCGAAGAAGGCCGCCCGTCGCTCCTGCGGAATGGTTTTGGAGACCGTTTCCCAAAAGGGCAGGCTGCTGAAGCCGGTGAAGAGCCCGTTGAGCACCAGCCCTAACAGGAAGCAGGCCAAGAGCAGGTCGGGCCGGTGGCCGAAGAGGAAGCTCGAGACCGCGATCAAGGCCAGCCCCAAGATGCGTAGCAGGGCCACCTGGCGATAGAGCGTCACCTTCACCGGCAGCCGGGCTACGTAGGGGGCGATGAAGGCCTGGGGAACCAAGGCCCCCGCGTTCAGCAGCGAGGGCAACAGGCCGATCACCCAGTTGGGCGCGCCCAGCTTGGCGGCGAAGCTCGAGAGCACGATGGTGGCGTTGAAGAAGGCGTCTCCCAGGGCTACGAACCAGCCGTTCAACACACCGAGCCGGTAGTTACGGTCGATGGTCTGGCCCTGGCCTATGATTCGATCTATGGCGGTTTTGATTCTGCCGACTTTTGGCCCATTCCACATCCTGCACCCACGCTACAACGCCGTCACCGTCTTGGAAATGGCCAAAGCCTGGAAGCCCCAGGCCATCCTGCTGGCCTCGTATGGCCCCGCCGAACTCGAGGCCAGCACCTGGCGCGACGCGGGCGACCTCCCGCTCTTTCACCTGCTGCCCTGGGCCGAAGCGAACGGGGTAGAAGTCGCCGCGTTGGACGAGCAATCGGGGCTCAAGACCCAGGCCGAGCAGTTCCGCGAGGCCCTGGCCCAGTTCCCGAGGGGCCAGGAGATTCTGGCCCAGGCCAGCGGGCTCGAGCAGCGGCTCCAGGCCCTGCTGACCCGGCCCCTGTTGCCCGCCGAATCCTCGAGCCCGGCCTTTCTCTCCGAACTCTGGGCTTATCTGGACGGCTTCGCCCGGGTGTTCGGGGAGGGTCCCGCTACCGGCTTTCGCGAGCAGCGGATGAAGGCTGTGGCCGGGCAGATCCGGGCCAGGGGCGAGGGGCATTGGGTGGTGCTCTCCGACCTCCTCGACTACCCCTATCTGCTCCGCGAGATTCCCGGCTCGACCGGACCCGGCGAACACGCCTCGAGCGAGGCCGAGGCCGACCGGGCCATCCTGGACCGGGCCTGGCGGCTCGAGGAGAACGACGACTGGGGTTTGCTGCTGCACCAGCTCCAGGAGGTGGGGACCGAAGAGGCCCAGTACCTGGCGGCGCAGGTCTATCTGGCTGCCGGTCAACCCGAGGATGCCCTGGCGCTGATGGAGGCCTTACTCCATAGCGAATTCGTCCACCCAGCCTATCTTCCCGGTTACGTGTTGGCCCGCTATGGCCAGCTTCAAGACCTCGTTGGGGACCGGCAGACCGCCCTCAAGGCCTACCAGGCTACGCTGGCGCTGTCGTGGGTTCCCCCCGAGGCCCGGGAGATCGCCCTGGCCGGGCAGCAAAGCCCGTTCAAACTGGGGTAGAGGCTAAAAGCCTTCCTGTGGCTCGTAGCTTGTGACCAGCGGCAAAGCTTCCTTCTTTTGCCACCAGCCTCGAGCTTATTTTTGTGAGGTTCTCCACGCGGTAGGCGAAGGACTATCACTACCATTAAAAATTCGTCACACTCAATCCGCCGGAGGCTGGTTTACACTTGGTCCATGCCCAAACGCCTGGCCCTACGGGTTATCGTGTTGGCTTTGGGGCTGGTCTTGGCCAGCGCCTGGGCCAGCCCGGCCCAAGAGCTGATGAGCCGTGCTGCCGACCTCCTGGTGCGCAACTACGCCGGGCCCTCGGCGAAAAACCCCAACGAACTGGTGCAGAAGTACCTGAACAAGCTCAACGAGGCCTGCGCCCCGCAGGGCGAGGCCTGTTCGGTGGACGTGGCGGTTCCCCTTTTGCGGGACATGGTGAACGAGCTAGGCGATCGGCACTCGAGGCTCTGGCTGCCCGAGGAGTACGCCGGGATGGGTCTGGTTCCCGGGGATCAGCAGACCCGGCGGGGGCTGGGAGTCCGCCACGCGGTGGTGCCCGAGCTGCCTGGGCTGGTGATCCTCGAGGTCGAGGACGGGAGCCCGGCCAAGGCAGCCGGGTTGCGCCGGGGGGACCGCATCGTCAAGATCAACGGTCAGGAACTCAGCGGGAGCGCCGATGAGCGCCGGGCAGTGCTCAGCAAGGCCATCGCCGAGGGGGGCGAGATCAGCTTGGCGGTGGCGCGGGCTCCTTTCGATGCCCTGATCGCCCTGCGGGTCACGCCGGGAACCTTGGGTACGCCGCTCCCCGAGCTGTACCTGCTCGAGGGGGGGATCGCCTGGCTGCGCATCCCCAACTTCCGCGCCGACCAGACCGCGCAGGAGGTCCACCGGTTGGTCCGCGAGGCCCAGAGTAAGGGGGCCTGGGGGTTGGTGCTGGACATGCGCAACAACGGTGGGGGCAGCCTGTTCCAGGTGATCCTCACCGCCGGGGCCTTCGTAGACGGGCCGGGCCGCCGCTACGAACGCCGGAGCCTGCTCACCGACACCGTCTTGTACCGTGGCGGTACGCTGCTGCGGCGCGACGGGAGCAGCGAACGCCCGCTTCTGAGCCTTCCCGCCCCGGCCCGCTGGCAGGGCCCGATGGTGGTGCTGGTCAACAAATCCTCGGCCTCGGGGGCCGAGTTCTGCGCGCTGGACCTGCAAAGCGCGGGCATCCCGGTGATCGGCGAGGAGACCGTAGGCGTAGGCGACACCGTCACCAACTTCTTCGTGCTCCAGCGGGGCGGTCCGGCCCTCCAGATCACCACCTCGATCGCCCGGCGGCTGGACGGGAGCGCCTATCCCTCCAAGGTCACGCCGGACCGGGCCGTGGCCGACGATGCTAAGGCGCTGGCCCAGGGCCACGACGAACCGCTCGAGGCCGCCCTCGGCCTGCTGCAAGACCGCCGCCAGGCCTGGCAGGCCGGGCTGGATGCCGCCGCGCCGCCTGACCTACAAAAAGATGCCTTCATGAGGGCTTGGTAGGGCGGCCCTCGAGCTAAGCGGTTTTCAGACTGATTTAGCCAGCCAGAGGGTGGAAAACCGCTTTATAACCCCTCTACCAAGTCCGCCTCGAGCCTCCGGATGGCCTGCCGCACCGCCTGCGGCACCAAAGCCGACCCCTCCCCACTCATCCAGACCTGCACCGTCTGCGCCCGCGCGGCCAGCACCCCGTCGGCGTAGATCTCGTAGACGGTGCGAAAGCTCTTGTTGCCCACCGCGCTCACCCGGATCCGTACCTCGACCTGCTGGCCGAGCAGGATCGGTCTGAGGTAGTCGAGTTCCGAGCGGGCCACCAGGGTTTTGAACTCCGGGAGGCCGGGCTCGAGCCCCCGCAAGGCTTGGTAGTAGGCGGTGCGGGCTTCTTCCAGATAGCTCAAGTAAACCGCGTTGTTCACGTGTTGGAAAGTATCGAGGTCGCTGTAGCGGACCCAGATGGGGACACTCACCGGGAAAATCACCCTTACAAGATACCGGCTAGGGTCAACCTGTCCTGCCACCCCTGCCAGGATAAGCGGTGCGCCGGAATAGCACGCGGCGTTTAGCGTTTTGCGTTCGGCTAGTAGGCCACCCCACCTCGAGCCCTCCGGCGGTGGCTATACTTTAGTCATGAACTCCGTGGCTGAACTTCCTCGCTGGGATTTATCCCCCTTGTTTTCGGGACTGGACGCTCCCGATTTCCAGGCAGCTTGGGACCACCTGCAAAACCGCATCCGCTCGCTCGAGACCCTGATGAGCCATCACGAAGTAGGCAAGCGGGTCGCCCGCCCCTCCGATAAAGCCGCCTTCCAGGAGATCATCGCCGCACTCAACGGCATCTACGAGGCCCAGACCCCGCTCAGCGCTTACCTCTACGCGCTCACCTCCACCGACGCCACCGACGAGGCCGCCCAGGCCAAGCTCTCCGAGTACGAGGGCCTGCTGCTCCAGATGCAGCGGCTGCGCCCGCGCCTGACGGCCTGGCTGGCCACGCTCGAGCCCGCGCTGGTCGAAGCCGGGGAGTACAAGATCCTCATCGAAGAGGCCAAGGTGGAAGCCCAGCACATGATGAGCGAACCGGAGGAGATCCTGGCCTCCGAGCTGTCGCTCTCGGGCGGGACGGCTTGGGCCAAGCTGCACGGCAACCTGACCAGCCTCATCACCGCCCGGGTGAACGGGGAAGAACTGCCGATGTCGGCGGTGCGGCTGCTGGCGATGAACCCCGACCCCGCGGTGCGCAAAGCCGCCTACGAGGCCGAACTGGGGGCCTGGGAGGCCAACGAGGTGGCGCTGGCGGCAGCCCTCAACAGCTGGAAAGGGGAACAGAGCACCCTCAACCGCAAACGCGGCTGGGCCGACGACCTCGAGCCCACCCTGCACCAAAACCGCATCACCCGCGGGGCCCTCTCGGCCATGCAGGCCGCGATGGTGGAGAGCCTACCGACCTGGCGGCGCTACTTCCGGGCCAAGGCCAAGGCTTTGGGCAAGGAGCAGCTCGAGTGGTGGGATCTCTTCGCCCCCATTGGCTCCGCCGGGGGGACGCGCTGGAGTTGGGAGGAGGGCCGGAGGTTCATCGTGGAGCACCTGGCCGCCTTCTCGCGGGCCGATGCCGATCTGGCCGAGCGGGCCTACGCCGAGCGCTGGATCGACGCCGAGCCGCGCAAGGGCAAGGTCGGCGGGGCTTACTGTATGCCCATCGGGCAGGGGCTGAGCCGCATCCTCACCAACTACGAGGCGAGCTTTAGCGGGGTCTCGACTATGGCCCACGAACTCGGCCACGCCTATCACAACTTCTGCCTGGCTGCCAAACCGGCCCTCTTGCGCCAGGAGCCGATGACCCTGGCTGAGACCGCCAGCATCATGAACGAGACCATCGTTACCGAGGCCGCGCTACGCGCCGTGCCGGAAGCCGAGCAGATCACCATCCTGGAGGGCAACCTGCAAGACGCGGCCCAGGTGGTGGTGGACATCCACTCGAGGTTCTTGTTCGAGCGCTCGGTGTTTGAAAAGCGCAAGGAGCGGGAGCTTTCCCCCAGCGAGTTCAAGGAACTCATGCTCGAGGCCCAGCGGGCCACCTACGGCGACGCCCTGGCCTCCTACCACCCCTACATGTGGGCGGTGAAGGGTCACTACTACGGCATCGACTTCTACAACTACCCCTACGCCTTCGGCCTCCTCTTCGGGCTGGCCCTCTTCAAGAAGTACCGGCTCGAGGGCCCCGATTTCGTGGCCCAATATGACGACCTGCTGGCCTCAGTGGGCACCTACCCGGCGCAGGAGCTGGCCGCCCGCTTCGGCTTCGACCTGGAGGATCAGGGTTTCTGGGCCGGGGGGCTCGAGGTGCTGGCCGAGCGGGTGATGCGTTTCGAGAAGCTGGTGGGATAGAGGCTTTGTCGTACGTCGAACGCTGTATGCCCTACGAAGGCCCGTGGCTTGTAGATGGTGGATCAATCCCCTATCCCAAAGGGAGAGCGGTTGGGGTGAGGGTTCCGATCCCTTCTTGCGCCCCTTGAATATTCCTTCCCCGCGTCCAGAACATGATTTCAACAATTTGGCAAACTATACTTAACAAATAGAAAGTTGGACTTGACAAAATATAAAACTCAGCCTTACACTTCCTGATAAGGAGGTGGCAAGGATGTACGTTTCGAATAACTGGCAGGGGCTCGAGCGGCTGAACCGGGATCACATCGCCACCCTGCTCGCCGAGGCCGAGCAACACCGGAAGCTGCCCCGCCTGAGCCTGCGGCGGCGGATCGCCCTGTGGCTCAAGGAATGGGCCGAGAAGCTCGAGAGCGAGCCCTACTGGGTGCGGGAGGGGAAAGCTTCCTATGGATGAGCGTAGCCGCATCCGAGCACTCCTCGAGGGAGGCCGGATCACCCAGGAAGAGGCCGACACCTTGCTCGAGGCGCTTGACGAACTCGAGGCCGAGGAAGCCCCGACTCTTCAAAAGGAAATCAAACCGGTTGCTGTCGCTCCGGCTGAACTCCGCTGGGTCAAGGTGATTCTGCACTCCGAAGATTTAAAAGCCAGATTCGACCCCCGCCTCGAGCAGCCCCTCATCGAGGGCCAGGTAGAAGTACAGGAGGAGGGCTCCGGTTTCCTGGTGACCCGCCAGCGGGGCAAGCGGCGGGAGCGGGGTGCTTACTTCTTCGAGAACGTGCTGCGCTACTTCGAGGGCAGCGAGGTCAGGGTGCACCTTCCGGCGGGCTGGGGGCTCGAGCTATACGTCACATCGGGGGAGGTCGAGGTCGAGGGGATCCCCTTCGTGCGGGGGAAGATCGGTTCCGGCGATGTCGAACTCGAGGACGTGCAGGGTCTGGACCTGCGGATCGCCTCGGGCGAACTCGAGGCCACCCTCAGGCTCACCCAGGGCGAGCACAAGCTGGTGATGGGCAGCGGGGACGCCGAGATTCGCTTCGTGGGTAGCTCGGTGCAGATCGCCGGGGTTTTGGGCAACGGCGAACTCGATCCGCGCGGCAACTTCAGCCAGCGGGGGCGGCTCGTCAAGGGCCTGGTCGGGCCGGGTGCGGCCAAGCTGAGCATTCAAATGGGAAGTGGCGATTTGACCCTGGAAGACCGGAGTGCTTCCGCTTAGGGCGGTGGCCGCAACTTCTGCACTGGATAAGGGCGAGAAACGCTATCGGGGAGATGGTTTGCCATCTTAATGTGCAATATAAATGCAAACCGCTCTAGGAGGATCAACATGGACGAACGGGAACGGATCGAAGCTTTGCGGCGCGAGGGGAAGATCAACGACGGGGAAGCCCAGATGCTCCTGGAGGCCCTCGAGTCCGCCGACCGGGTCGAGAGCGAAGTTCAGGCCAGCGTAGGGCCGCAGGACGTGCAGTACGACCAACCCAGGGGCCAGGCTGCTTCATCCGGCGCGGCGAAGGGCTGGGCTTATCAGAGCCAGCCCGGCCCGGCAGGGATGCGCTGGGTCAAGGTGAACATGCTGGCGGGCGAGCTCGAGGCCCGGGTGGATTCCAGCCTGCAAGAACCCCAGGTACAGGGCAAGGCCGAGGTGCGGCAGGTCGGCCAGGACTTCGTGGTCGAGCCGCAGCCGGTGCAGGGTGATTTCCTGGGGGGTTTGCTCAAAAACCTCAAGGCGGGCGAATTGGATATTCGCCTCCCCCCAGGCTGGGGCCTCGAGCTGGACGGCAAAGCCGGGGACATCGAGATAGAGGGGGTGGCCTTCGTCCGGGGCCGCCTGCTGGCCGGGGACATCGAACTGCGCGAGGTCGGCGGGCTCGACCTGGACGTGAAGGCCGGGAACATCGAGGGGAGCGCCTTGCTCCGCGAGGGAAGCCACCGCCTCCGCATCGAGATGGGCAATGCCCAGGTGCGGCTCTTGCCGGGATCGAGCCTGAAGCTCAAGGCCGGGGTGGGGCTGGGGAACCTCGAGACCCCGGGTAACCAGGTCGCCGACGGCGCGGGAACCCTGGAGGCTTATGTCCGCATGGGCAACCTCGAGATCGAAGGGTAGAGAAGAGGCCTGAGTATGGAAGACAAAAAGAAGATTATGGACATGGTGCGCGAGGGCAAAATCTCCATCGACCAGGCCCTCAAGCTGCTGGAGGCCCTCGAGCCAGGTGAAGGCCGTCCGGGGAGGGGGTTCGCTTTCATCGCCCCTACCCCGCCGAGGGCCCCCGCGGTCCAGCAGGGCACGGCCCGGCTATTGCGCATCCAGGTGGATGCCGCGGATGCCAAAGTGCGGGTAAACGTGCCGGTGGCGTTGGCCAAGTTCGCCCTCAACTTCGTGCCGGAGGACGCGAGGGAAAACCTGTCCGACCGGGGAATTGACCTCTCCAGCCTGCTCGATTCGCTCAAGGGCGACCTACCCGAAGGCCGCTTGGTCGAGATCGAGGGCAACGACGACGGCGAGCCGTTCAAGGTGATCGTCGAGGTGGTTTGAGCGGGCGGTGGGGCGTAGGGCAGGCTTTTACCTACCGCCTACGCCCTCCCACCCTCTAGGAGAGTAAACATGATGGCGACCCTACCCAAGCCGAGCACCTCCGGGGGCTTTCTCCGCAAGCTTCCGCTGCTGCGCCCGCGCTTCGTGTACCTGAGCATACGGGCGCGAGAGCTAAAAATCCCCCTCTTTTTGGTGGTTCCCCTCAGCCTGCTCGAGCTCGCCCTGTGGACTAGCGTCTGGATCTTGGACGGGCGGAAGCTGTTCGCTCAAAGCCGCTTAGAGCTCGTGGCATCGTTTGGCAGCGTTAGCTGGGGGGAGCAAACCCGACAAGCCGCCCGGGGGCTCGCCAAGAGCATCACGGCATTGCGGGGTTACGAGAGCTTCGGCATGGTCGAGGTCGAGGCCAAGGGCGGGGTCTCGGTCAAGATCGGGCTCTGGTAAGGAGGAAGTGTGGCGTCGGGCTAGCTCGAGGGGATCGAGGGATGGCCTCCGACCACCTCGAGCATGCCCCCACCGGGCGGTGGTTTTTCATCGGGCAGATGCACTTCCTCCGCCTGCCCGAGGGCAAGATCAGCGAGCACCACATGCTGCGGGACGACCTCCGGGTGATGACCCAGTTAGGACTATTCCCATGAACCATCCGTTGAAGAACATAGATTTCCGCTGGCTGCTCACCTCGAGGGTAGCGGGCAACCTCAGCCTGGGGTTTGCCGAGGTGCCCCTGATGTGGTGGGTGCTAGAGAAGACCGGCCAGGCTTCGCTGGTGGCGACGGTGGCGCTGATCGGGGCCATCGGGGCTTTGATCGCGGCCCCCCTAGGCGGGGTCTGGGCCGACCGGGGCCACAAAAAGCGCCTGATCCAGCTCACCTATGCCGCCGACGCGCTGGTCCAGATCGTGATGATCTGGGGGATCGTCAGCAGCAACCTGAACTTGTGGGGGGTTTACGTACTGGTGGGGTTGGCCTCGCTCTTCGGAAACCTGCGGAGCCCGGCGTTGGGGGCCTTGCAACCCTTGTTGCTCGAGCCAAAGCAGTACCAGCAGGGCAACGCGGTGATGAGCCTGGCCACCACCCTGGGCATGGCCGCCTCGTTCGCTTTGGCCGGTGCCGCCACCGGGTTTATCGGGGTGGCCGGGGCCTTGTGGGTTGGGCTGGTCCTGGTCGTGCTAGCGGCGCTGTTGCTCTTCCCCATCCCAGAGCCCCAGGTGGTCTCGCACACCGCGCATCAGCAGCCAGCAGGGGCCATGCTCGAGGGATTGCGCTTTATTCGGCGGACCCCGGTGGTGTTTTGGATCATCGCCATCGCCATGCTCATCAACCTGATCCTGGCCCCCTTCGGAGCGCTGGCCGCCCCTTATGCCAAGCTGTTGGGGGGCGGGGCCACCGATTATGGCCTGCTCACTGCGGCCTTGATGGTGGGGCAAATCGTCGGGCTGGTGGTGATGAACTTCATCCGGGTCAAGAACCCCTTCCTCACCTTTCTGCTCGGCACCTGGGGGCTGGCCGGAGGGGTGGGCCTGTTGGCGGTGGCTCCCCACATGATCGTGGCGCTGGCGTTGCTGGCCCTATTCGGCGTGGCGGCTTCCTTTATGAACGTGCAGGCCATGACGTTGGCCCAGCAGACCATCCCCAAGGAGATGATGGGGCGGGTGTTCGGGGTGTTGCAGGGGCTCAACATGGGGGTGCAGCCGTTGGGCCTGGCGGCCACTTCGGGCCTACTGGCCGTGATGGGGGTGCGGACCATCTTCGGCCTGATGGGCGCTTTGATGCTCCTGGCCTCGCTGGCCTGGTTCCAGCGCCCGGTGCGCTCGGCCCTCAAAACCTCAGCTTCTTCGCCCGAACCCGTCTTAGGAGGTAACTGATGCGAATCTATCCCATGCCTACTTCTTGCCCCGCTTGCAGCAGTCGGTTGCGGGTGAGCGGGCTCGTCTGCTCCAACCCCGATTGCCGCACCGAGATCAAAGGCGAGTTCGAGGCCAACGAGTTCGCCCTGTTACCGCCGGAACCGCTCGAGTTCCTGCGGCTTTACATCAAGAGCGGGGGAAACCTGAAAAAAGTCGAGAGCATCCTGGGGGTCTCTTACCCCACCGTGCGGGCCCGCTTCAAGGAGATGCTCTACGCCCTGGGCTACGAGATGCCCGACGAGCCCGAACCGCCCCAGCCCGACTTCGCCAAGGAGCGCTCGGACATCCTGAGTGCGCTCGAGCAGGGCGAGATCACCGCCGAAGAGGCCAACACCCGGCTGCGGGCGCTCAAACGGGGGAGATAGGACGTCCTACGTCGTACGCTGTAGAGGGTACGAAGGCCAGTGGCTTGTGGTCAAATTGCCACTGGCCTGCTTTCGACTAGCGTTCCGCGTCGCACGACCTCAAGGTCGGCAACTGCTTCACGGCTTCGCCGAAACCAGCGCCTCCGCCCGCCGCAGCGAGACGCTGAAGGTCGAACCCCTGCCGACCTCGCTCTCCACCCACACCGAACCCCCGTGAGCGTCCACGATGGCCTTGACGATCGAAAGGCCCAGCCCGCTGCCCCCGCGTTCGCGGTCGCGGGCTTTGTCCACCCGGTAAAAGCGCTCGAAGAGGTGGGGGAGGTGTTCGGGGGGGATGCCCTCGCCGTTGTCCTCGACGCGGATCACCACCCGCTCTTGCAGGTCGCGGGCCACCAGCCGGATCTCGCTGGCCTGGGCTTTCTGGGCGTTGGAGACCATGTTGGCGAAGACCTGGTGAAGCCTTTCTACGTCTCCCAGCACCCACAAGTCCTCGGGGACCTCGAGCCGAATCCTCCCGCCCTGGGGGAAGCTCTGCCCGTAATCCTCGGCGATCTCGGCGAGCAGGGTGTGCAGGTGCACCGGGGAAAGCTCCACCCGCCAGGTTCCGCCGGTCTTGGAAAGCTCGAGCAGGTCCCCCACCAGCTTTTTCATCCGCTCGCCCTCGCGCCTGACGATCTCTAGGCTCTCCTTCTGCTGCTCGGTGAGCGGGGTGCGGCGGAGCAGATAGCTGACGTGGCCCAAAATTGCCGTGACCGGGGTGCGCAGTTCGTGGGAGGCGTCGGCCAGGAAGCGGGTCTGGGTCTCCCAGGCCTCTTCCAGCCGGGCCAGCATCCCGTTCAACGCCCGCACCAGGGCGGCCACCTCGTTGTTGCCCTCGAGTTCGGGCAGTTTGGTCGGGCGCTCGCTCATCCCCTCAGCCCGCTTGGCGACCCACTCGAGGGGCTCGAGGGTGCGGCTCATCAGCCGGTAGGCCAGCCAGGCCCCCAGCATCAAAACGATGAGCGCGGTGGCGGTGTAGATGCGGGCCAGTTGGTCCAGGGTGAAGTCGATAGATGCGGTGGGCCGCCCCACCGTCGAGATGACGAAATCGCCGCCGCTCCCCTGGAGCAGCACCGCGTTGACCAGCAAACTGATCCGCCCGCCCTGCTCGAGGGGCAAAGACAAGGTGGTCCAGGTTTCCCCCTTCGAAAGCAGTTCCTCGTAAGCCCTTTTGGGGAGCACCAAGCGCTGGTTGGGTTGCAGCAAGGGGCCTTTGACCACCTCCACCGCCTGGAGCAGATCGGGGAGGGTGAGTTTGCCGGTGCGGATGAACCCGTAATCGATCTGCGAGTAGACGTTGGCGGGCAGGGCTAATTTTAGGATGTCTACGACCTGAACCCGTTCCCCGATCAGACGGATCACCTGCTGGGTGGAAGCCTGGATCTCGCTGCGCAGGTTGCGGTAGAGAAAACCTTGCAGTAACCCGTACACCACCGCGCCGATCAACGTCAGCGAGGCCATCAGCAAGGCTACGGTAAGTAGGGTGACGCGGGTGCGCAGGGTCATACAGTGGCTCGTGGCCTATAGCCAGTGGTTGCCATAGGCCACAGGCTACAAGCTACAGGCTAGTCTTCTCTGAGAACGTACCCCACGCCGCGCACGGTATGAATCAAGCGGCGCTCGCCGATGCCCTCGAGCTTCTTGCGCAAGTAGCCGATGTACACGTCCACCACGTTGCTGCCACCCTGGTAGCCGGGCCAGACTTTCTCCTCTATCTCGAAGCGGCTGAAGACCTTGCCGGGGCTCTTGGCGAGGAGTTCCAAAAGTTCGAACTCCTTGTTGGAAAGCTCGATGCGGCGGCCCGAGCGGTAGACCTCGCGGCCCTCGAGATTGATGATGAGATCGGCGACGCGGATCTCCCCGGTGATGGCCGGGGTCACCCGGCGCAGGTGGGCGCGGATGCGGGCCAACAATTCCTCGATGGAGAAGGGCTTGACCAGGTAGTCGTCGGCCCCGGCGTCGAGGCCCTCCACCTTGTCTTCGACCCGGTCTTTAGCGGTGAGGATTAGAATCGGTACGTTGGAGGTCTTGCGGATACGCCGCGCCACCTCAATCCCGTCCATCACCGGCAACATTAAATCCAGGACCACCAGGTTGGGGTTGGTCTCGCGGAAGCGGGAAAGCCCGGTGATGCCGTCGTAGGCCACCTCGGTTCGGTAGCCCTCGGCTTGCAGCTCGAGTTCGATGAACCGAGCGATGTCTTTCTCGTCTTCGACGATGAGGATCAGGGGCTGCTCCATAGACTCCATGCTAGCAGGGTAGGCGACATTCTCATGAGAAACGGCCTAGAAGACTAAGAAAGCTCTCAATTTATGAGACATCCGTTCCTAACTTTCGTGGGCTCAGCTTCATTTTTTCCTACGGCGATGAGCAATGAAGCAGGTGTCTGGGGACTGAGCTTGTACCAGGGTAAGTAGGTCAAAAAAACGCTTAGACCGTTCCCGGCCGCTGCTTTTAAAGCAGTTTCCAAGAGGCTTATTTCAAATACAACGCCAGCACCGCCAGGTACATGAAGATGCTCCCGGCCAGCACGAAGAGGTGCCAGATGCCGTGGAAGCCGACCACTTTGGGCCAGGGATCGGGCCATTTGGTGGCATAGTTGATGGCACCCAGGCTATAGGCCAGGCCCCCAGCGACCAGCCAGACCAAGGCCCAGATATTGAGGTTGAGCTTGGGCCAGAAGAACACCACCAGCCAGCCCAGGCCCACGTAGCTGAGGGTGTAGAGCCAGCGCGGGGCTTTGAGCACGAACACCCGGAAGAACACCCCGAATACGGCCAATCCCCACACGATGCCGAGCGCCCAGGGTTTCCAAGAGGGCTCGAGCCCCTGCAACACCACCGGGGTATAGGTTCCCGCGATGAACAAGAAGATGGCCGCGTGATCCAGGCGACGCAGGCCCTGGAGGGCTTTCTCCGAGACCTTGAGGGCGTGGTAGAGCGAGGAGGAGGCGTACATCACGGTCATGGAGACCCCAAACACCAAGGCTCCCGCCAGCTTGGCCGCATCCCCGCCCGAGAGCAGGGCCAGCACGATGGTTCCTACCAGGGCCAGGACCGCGCCGGTGAGGTGGGAATAGGTGTTGAAGGGTTCCCGAATCATTCGTGAACCTTATACCAAGTCTCGGTAAGCTGGATGTGAAAGTGGGGAGGCTGGAGGCTAGAAGCTACAGCCGTCTTCGTCCAGTCAACCTGTAAGAGCGCACCGGCGAGCCCATCCAAGACCAACACCACTCGGCAAAACCGCCGTCCGGTGACGAACAAAAAGTCTGGCTGGCAAGCCAGCCACCCCTACACAAAACCGTGTGCAAAAAGTAGGGGAGGGCTTTGGGGGTAATCCCCTTGCTCTTCACCGCAAAAGCCGCACGGCCTCGAGGACGGTCTTGGGGTCTTGCTGACCGCTCGAGCGGCACTCCTCCAGGAAGTTTTCCAGCACCAGCTCGCCAATTCCGTCGAGCGCGCCGCGGATACCTGAGAGCAGGGTGAGGATCTCGGTGCAGGGGCGGTCCTCTTCGACCATCTTGCTGAGGCCCCGCACCTGGCCCTCCAAGCGGCGCAGGCGGTTCAACACCTTTTGTTTCTCCGCGGTTTCGGTCATGGGGTATTCCTGGGTACTTCGCCCAGAAGCTCGACCACCTGGACCCGGCTCAGGCTGCCCAGGTGGCGGGTTTTCACGCTCCCGTCGGCCCCGATGAGCAAGGTGGTGGGCAGGCCCGAGACCTCGAGCCGGTTTTGCACGTCCCCGGCGTCCAAGTAGGCAGTAGCGATGCCGACCTCGTTGAGGTACTTGCGTACGGTGGGAGCGTCTTCGCCGGAGTTCAGGAACACGATGGGGTAGCCCTGTTTAGCGTACTCGGCCAAGAGCGGCATCTCCGCCCGGCAAGGCGGGCACCAAGTGGCCCAGACATTGACCAGCAGCGGCTTGGACAGGTCCTTCCAGGCCACCAGCTTGACGCTCCCGTCGGGGGCTAGGCGCTCGAGCTTCAAGTCTGCCGGTAGGGCCTGGGCCGCTTGGCTGGGCGCGGGTTTGAGCACCAAGGGGACCAGGGCGACACCTACCGCCAGTGCTCCGGCGGGGAGAAGCCGGGTGGATTCCCGCTTCAAACGCCAAAAGGCAAAGAGTCCTGCCCCCAGAAGCCCCCACTCCCAGGCGAAGCCCCCGCTGCGGATGTCCACCAGGGCCAAGAGGGCCGGGAGGATGCCGCCTTGCAAAAAGGCCTGGGGATGCTCGAGCGCGTACCCTAACCGGGCTGCTAGCACCCCGACTAAAGCCACTTGCCAGGCGGCTGCGTCCAGCTTGGGCTGCCGTAGCCGACCCACCAGGGTCAGGAAGACCAGCAGGCCCAAGATCAGCGAGAAGCGGCTCCACTCGAGCGTTAGCGGCCCCAAATTTAGCGCGTCAGGGGTAAAGCTCATCGCTCCACCGGATACCCGGCGGCCTGCCAGGCCAGGAGGCCGCCCTGGACGTTACGGATG
>DASTSL010000035.1:0-75949 GCA_035760705.1 Meiothermus sp.
GTGATCCCGTTAACCTCGAGCATCTTTGCCAAAAGCTCCCGCGTCCCCGCGAGGATCGCCTCGCGGGTATCTTCTTCGACGGTGATCGCACCCCGGATGCCCCGGACCATGGGAGTATGCTAAACGCTAAACGCCAAACGCTCAATGTTGGCCGTAAGCGATAAGCCATGAGCTTTATTTGCTTATCGCTTATAGCCCTTTCAACGTTGGACGTAGGCGGATGACGTTAGACTGTATTCCATGCGTCTCATGGCTATCTTCCCTCACCCTGACGACGAGATCGGAACCGCCGGAACCCTCGCCAAGCACGCCCGCCGGGGCGACGCGGTCAAGCTGATCTGGCTCACCCGGGGCGAACTCGCCAGTCAGTTTGGCGACGCCCCGCCCGAGGAGGTAGCCCAAGTCCGCGAGGGCCACGGGCACGCGGTAGCCGAGATCATCGGGGCCGAGTACGAGTTTTTGGGTTACCCCGATGCCGGGCTCACCGGGGGGCGCGAAGAAGCGCTGGTGCTGGCCCGTAAAATCGCTGCCTGGAAACCCGACGTAGTCTTCACCTGGGACCCCTACGACGTCCACCCCGATCACCGCGCGGCCTACTGGGCCACGCTCTCGGCGCTCAAGTTTTGCCGCATTCCCAAGCTGGTGGGAGCCAGGGCCCAACCTCCTGAGCCTAAATCAGCTTCCATGGAGGCGTCTTTTCCCGACGACAGTCGGGTGGCGTCTTTTCCCGACGACAGTCGGGTGGATGGCACCAACATCGTGGATTCGTCGCCTCAGCCCGAGGGCATGGGGGGAAGCACCGGGGGCGTCGCGCTCGAGGCCCATCGCTCCCCTGTCCGCCTCCTGCACTACTACCGCAACGATTTGCCGCGGCCTGCCGTGTACGTGGACATCAGCGAGACCATCGACGTGGCCGAGCAGGTCTTCAGGCTGTACCAGGCTTTTTATCGCTGGGAATACTCTCCCGAGGCCTTTCGGGCGAACCGGGCTCGGCTGGGTCAGGAGGCGGGGGTGAAGTTTGCAGAGCGCTTTCAAAGCGAGGGCCCTCTGCCACTGGCGTATTTACCGGGCTGAGGCCGTCGTCCACCCGCTGGGGTGCTTCGTCCGCGGGCAGGGTGTCGGCGGGAACCGGAGGTTCTTCCAGCGGCATGGGCAACTCGTCGGGGTAGGTCTGGGCGCTGGTGAGCGCGTAGGCCACGAACACTGCGGGCAGCACCAGCGGGAGCTGGCTGTAGCCGCCGATCTCCCCGGCCAGCACCACCGCCGCGAAGGGGGCCCGGGCCACCCCCGCCAGCAGGGCGCACATCCCGGCCAGCGCGGTAACCTCTACCGGTGGGGCGAAGCTGGGCGCAGCCAGCGAGAGGATGAGCCCCAACAAACCGCCCATCGTGAGCGCGGGGGTGAGGTAGCCGCCGTAAGCCCGCACCCCGCCCGCCAGCACCAGGATCGCGAAGCGCACTAAAAACGCGATGGCCAGGAACTCGAGCCCCAAAATCGGGGAGAGCCCCAGTTGCACCCAGGCCAGCCCGTCGCCCAAAGCTTCTGGCAAAAACACCAGAGCCAGAGCCAGAGCCAGACCCAACAGTCCGTGCCGCAGGGGAAAGGGAACCGGGCGGATCCACCCGCCCAGGATGCGCGAGCCCTCGAGCCAGAGCGTGCCGATCCCTGCCGCCAGCAACCCGATCAGCAGACCAAAAGCCAGCTGCGCCCAGGAGATCGCCACCGAGGGCAGCTCGAGCAGGGGTTGGTAGCCGATCAGCGCCCCATACACGGTGAACCCGGCCAAAGCTCCGATCAGCGCCGGGGCCAAGGCGGTGACCTCGAGCACCAGCCCGCGAAATAAGATCTCGCTGGCCAGGAGGGCTCCCGCCACCGGGGCGTGAAAAGCTGCCGCGAAACCCGCCGCGATTCCCGCGAAGGGCAGGTATCGCCCGGACCCGCCGAGCGGGAATCGCCGCCCCACCGAGGCCCCCAGCCAGTGCCCGATCGCCACCATCGGCCCCTCGCGGCCCAACGGCGACCCCGCCGAAAGCTGCACCAGGCTGGCGAAGATGCCCCGGATGAACTCGATAAACCCGATGGGTCGGCCCTCGCGGTAGGCCTGCAAGAGCCAAGCCAACCCCCGCCCGGTACCCAGATAGCTGGCCAGCACGAACACCGCCGGGAGCAAGAGCATCAACAGCCAGTGGCGCGGCCCGCCGAAGACCTGGTTGAGCCCGCCCTCGCTCACTAAGCCCGGCGGCAAGTAGCCCAGCACGTCGCCCATGAAGAACCCCTGCAGGGTCCGCAGCAGCCAGGAAAACCCGGCCACCACGGCTCCCGAAAGGGCTCCGACCAGTGCGCTGTAGAGGATGAGGGGGCCGACCTGCATCAATACCTCGCCAAAATCCTAAGTGTCTCGAGGATTCGGATTGACCGATACCGCCAGGTGCTCGAGGGGATTGTGCCCTGCTCCGTATGGGGGGTCATCAACAGCTCTGTCTTTCCGTCAACTCGGCTCGGCGCAACCTAGCTTCCATGTTGAGGCCTATCCGCCCAGATAACAAGCGCTACCACAACTTAGGAGCCCTGCCAGATGTGGATCTGGGAGACGGGGGCTCCCCGGGTGAGCCGGGGCGGCTCGAGCCCCAGCACCCGGTAACCGCCCCGGGTCGCGGCCCGCACCAGCACCCGGAGGTCTACTTTATCCCACAGGAATAGGGCTTCATTCCTCACGTCGAGGTCGGGGGAGCTGGCCCTCGAGTCGGTGCCTAGCGCTACCTCGACGCCGTGTTTGAGGTACAAGCTCCAGGGGAACTCGCCACACTCGAGCCCTTCGTTGCTGCGGGGGCAGGAGACCACCTTGCAGCCGGATTGGGCGAGGGTTTGTACGTCTTGTTCGTCCACCTGCACAGCGTGGACCAACCTCAGGTTCGGCCCCAGCACCCCCAGGTCGGCCAGATATTGCACCGGGGAAACCCCCGGCGTCTTCCAGTGGGGGCCACGATAGGGCTCGAGGAACGGCACGAACGATCCCGTGTCGTGGCGCAAATACTCCACCTCGGCGGGGCTTTCGGCCAAGTGGATTTGCAGGGGGAAGCCCTCGAGCCTGGCGAACTCCGCCAGCTTCCTTAAAAGGGGGGCGCTCACGGTGTGGGCGGTGTGGGGGGAGATGCCTACCCTGACCTTTCCCTCGCGTTTTTTCCACTCGAGGAAGCGCGGTTTTACCGCGTCAAATACCTCCTTGGCCTTATCTGGATTGGCCCCGATCACCTCGCGGTAGGCCACCCCGGGCAACTCGGATTCCTCGAGCAGCCAGTCCATCACCTCGTCCCGTGCCACGATGTCCCCGAAGGCCCCCACGCCGATGGCCTTTAGTTCGGCATACCCGGTCTTGGCGGCCTCGAGGTTGCGTTTATCCGCGTTGCCGATCACGTAGTTCATAAAATCCACGTAATGCCCCCGGAAGTAGGGGAGGGCAGAGAGATCGAGGTGGGTGTGGGCGTTGACCGGGGCCGGGGTCAGGGCTTTCCCCTTGAAGATGACCTCGGCCTGGGGGAAGGCCCGGCGCAGTTCCTCGAGCCCCCCTACCCCCGCCACGTGCTCCCCGACCACCGCGACGGCCCCGTTCAGCATCGGGGTGCCGAACCCGGCATACACCACCTCGGCAGTCCAGAGTCGGGGGGAGAGATCGCGAGGGTTCATGAAATTCGTTCCAGCACGTACCGATTCGGGTTTCGTACGAAGTCTACTGCGCGATAGCCCCTGCTGAAGTAGTGACCGAAAAGCTGTCTCGAGTGGACGCGCCAGGCGTTTGCCAGGGCGGTGTCGGTGCTCAGGATTCGTCCCCAGTCCTCGGGGATTTGCAGGAGGAGGCGGGGGTTCTCGAGCGACAAATCCACCTGTATCGGTTCCTGGCCGTGCACCGCATTGACCTGGGGAATCCCGTCCACCTTGGCCTCGGGCTCCGGCGCGTAGATTCGCCGGTAGACCCGCTCGGAGTGCAGGTCCCAGACCGCGTAAGCCCGGTCGCTGGGGGCTCCGGCGTTGATCCCGCTCATCGGCCCGTAGCAGTTGGGGATGTACTCGTTCCAGGTCACGCCTAGCTTGCAGAGGTTGAAGCGGGCGTTGGCCCCGCGCAGGGGGTCGAAGGTCCAGACCACCTGCTGGTAGCCTTTACTGAGGCACCAGTCGCGTTGGAAGCGTTTGAGGAGCAAGGCGGCACTCGAGCCCCGGTACTCCTCGAGCACCCCCATCATGTGCGAGTGGTGGCGTTCGTTGCGGTGGGTAGGGAAGCCGAAGACGAAGCCCACCAGCTTCCCCTGAGTACCGGCGCTCGCCGGGTCGCTTCGCGACTGCACTTCGGTATAAGCCCCCGCCAGCAGCGCCCCCTCGTGCACCAGGGCCATCATCGAGCGGGCCGGCATCACGTCTTCGGGGTCGCCCCAGATGCGGCTTTGGAGTTCTTCGATGGGGAAGAAGTCTTCCGGGTCGTGGAGTTCTCGGATGACGATCATCAGACCTTTTGGAAAGCCACCTTTGTGCCGGGTCAAATCTTCGGGCCAGACTTGGCGATGAGCGATGAGCCAAAGAAGTTCGCTCAGACGCTCGAGATATATTCCGACTTCACCGCCAACTCGCTGATGAGGTCGCGCTTAGGCGTGACCCCGATGCCGGGGCCTTGCGGCACGGGCATCATCCCGCTGCTGGCCTCGAGCTTCTCCTCGATGATGTCCTCCTCCCAGTAGCGGCTGGCCGAGGAGGTGTCGCCCGGTTTGACAAACATCGGCAGGGTGGCGACGTGGATGTTGGTAGCCCGACCGATCCCCGCCTCGAGCATCCCCCCCATCCATACCGGCAGCCCGTAGCTCTCGGTGATGTCGTGGACCTTGCGGCTCGCCAGGATGCCGCCCACCCGGGCCGGTTTGAGGTTGATGACCCGCCCCGCCCCGATCTCGAGGGCCTTCCGCGCGTCCTCGGGAGAAGTGATGGATTCGTCGAGGCAGAGCGAGGTCGAAATCTCCCGCTGGAGCCTGGCGTGATCCAGGATGTCGTCGAAGGCCAGAGGCTGCTCGATGTAGTCGAGCCCCACCGCGTCGAGCTTGCGGAACGTGGAGATGCTGTTGAGCGTGTAGGCCGAGTTCGCGTCCACGGTCAGGTTGGCCTCGGGGTAGGCTTCGCGCACCGCCATCAGGGGCTTCACGTCCCAGCCGGGTTTGATCTTGAGCTTGACCCGCTTGTACCCGGCCTCGAGGCTTTTGCCTACGGCTTCCACCGTCGCCTCCAGCGAGCTTTGAATCCCCAGGCTCACGCCCACCGGGATCTCGGTGCGCACCCCGCCGAGCACCTTCCAGAGCGGTTGGCCCAGGCTTTTTGTCCACAGGTCCCAGAAGGCCATCTCGAGCGCGGCCTTGGTCATCTTGTTGCCCCGGAACCCGCTGATCTCGGCCCAGAGTGCTTGGGGGTTGGCGAAGTCCTTGCCGATCACCTGGGGGATCAGCAGGTGCTCGAGCAGGTCCCAGGCTCCGGCGATGGTCTCCTCGCGGTAGTGCGGGGTGTGCTCCATGGTGGTCTCGGCGTAACCCTCCAAGCCTTCACCGTAGAGGGTCAGCACGATGATATGGCGCTCGGTCTGTACCCCGAACGAGGTCTCGAAGCGGAACCTGAGCGGCAAGGTGATGAGCTTCATCTCGGCGGCTTCTATGCGCATGGACGTATGCTAACGCGTCGAGGGTCGAGGGTCGAGGGCTGCCGTACGACATACGGCAGAAGCGAGCCGGTGGACTATGGCGTGTAGAAGTAGCTTTTCCCACGCGCCACTCGTCTTTCTTTGTATCACGTACCGCGTACGACCTCTCTCCTGACGTACAATCCAGCCAAATGCGTATTGACCTCAACGCCGACGCTGGGGAGTCCTTCGGCAACTGGAGACTCGGAAACGACGAGGAGCTGTTCAAATACGTCACCTCGGCCAACCTGGCGTGCGGGTTCCACGCCGGAGACCCGCTCACCCTGCGCCACAGCGTCGAGCTCTGTAAGCGGTTGGGGGTAGCGGCGGGGGCCCACCCTGGTTTCCCCGATTTGGTGGGGTTCGGGCGGCGAGAGATGGCGGCGACCCCTGATGAGGTCTACGCCGACGTGCTTTACCAACTCGGGGCGCTCTCGGCGTTTTTGAAGCTCGAAGGCATTCCGCTCCACCACGTCAAAGCCCACGGAGCCCTCTATAACCGTGCGGCGAAGGATGCCGCCACCGCGAAGGCCATCGCCCAGGCCATCCGCGACTTCGACCCCGGCCTGCCGATGGTGGTGCTTCCGGGTACGCCGCTCGAGACCCAAGCCCTGGCCCTCGGCCTGCGGGCCGTCCGGGAAGCCTTCCCCGAGCGCGGTTACGCCCCGGATGGCCGCCTGGCCGCGCGGGGAACCCCCCTCGCCATCATCCACGACCCCGAAGAGGCCGCCCGGCGGGCGGTGCGGATCGTCTTGGACGGCAAGCTCGAGGCCGTGGACGGTTCCGAGATTCGGCTCGAGGCCCAAACCCTCTGCATCCACGGCGACAACCCGGGTGCTCCCCAGATCGCCCGGCGGATTCGCCAAGCGCTGGAAGCCGAAGGCGTCGAGATCAGGGCCTTTTGATGCGGCGGGGTTTTTACCTCTCGTTTTCGCAAAAGCTCGACCCGGCAGAGAACGCCCGGATTCATGCGCTGACGCATAGATTGCTCGAGCGCTTGCTCCCCGGCGTAACCGACTTGGTCCCCGGATACGTCAACTTGTACCTCGAGTTCGAGGATGCAGCGCTCTCGGAGTCCAGGGTCCGGCACTGGATCGCGGAATATTCCCACGATTTACCTACGGAAACCTCGAGCGGGGTGGTCGAAATCCCGGTCCGCTACGACGGCGAAGATTTGCCTCGGATCGCCGAGCAGACCAAGCTGAGCCTGGAGGAGGTCATTCGGCGGCACTCGAGCCCCGGCTATTACGTCTACGCGGTGGGATTCACCCCCGGCTTTCCCTTCATGGGCGAGGTAGACCCGGCCTTGCGGTTGCCCCGCCGCTCCGTCCCGCGCAAACACGTCCCGGCCCACTCGGTGGCGATGGCGAACGCCCAGACCGGGATTTACCCGCTTGCCTCGCCGGGGGGCTGGCATCTGCTGGGGACGGCTCTCAAGTCGGTCTACGATCCCCACCGCCCCGAACCTTTCCTGCTCTCGCCCGCAGACACGGTTCGTTTCGTGCCCACCGAGGGGCCAACCCCGCCCGAACCCCAGACCCTCGAGCTTCTCCCTACCGAACCCCGCTATCCCGCCTTTCGGGTGCTTGAGCCCGGTCTACTCGACCTGGTGGTGGACGGGGGCCGAAGGATGGCCGGGCGCTTCGGCCTGGCTCAGTCCGGGCCGCTGGACCCGCGCTCGGCTCGAGTCGCCAACGCCCTCGTCGGCAACCCGGCGGATGCCCCGCTGCTCGAGCTGACCCTTAAGGGACCGGTGCTCGAGGCTTTGCGGGATACGGTGGTGGCTTTTGCAGGTTTCGCGATGCACCCCGAGCTGAACGGTGAGCCCGTCGCGGGCTACCAGAGCTTGGGACTGCGGCGGGGAGACGTGCTCTCGTTTCGGCCCACCGCGGAGGGGGTGCGTGGATATTTGGCGGTAGCCGGAGGGCTCGAGGGCCGCAGGTTTTTGGGCAGCGCCAGCACCGACCTCAGGGGGAAGATCGGGCGGCCCTTGAGGGCGGGGGATATCCTCGGGGTAAAAACGCCGCGTGAGGTCCGGCCTGGTTTTGCTTATTGGCCCTGGAGTTTGATGGACGAGGCTCGAGTCCGCATCCTTCCCGGCCCCCAGGCGAACAGAGAAGCTTTAGAAGCGTTGGCCTCGAGCACCTACAGCCTCGCCAGCGGGGATCGGATGGGTTTGCGGCTGGATGGGCCGAGCGTTCCCGGCGGTGAACTCATCAGCGAGCCTACCCCGCTGGGGGCTATTCAGGTGACCCCGGGTGGCCATCCGCTGATCCTGCTCAACGACCGGGGCCGGATCGGGGGCTATGCCAAGCCCGCCCTGGTGGACCCCAGGGATCTGCCGATTCTGGCACAGCTACGGCCAGGATCACCGATTCGCTTCCTCATAGCAGATGAAATTCACGAGCAAAACATCGTGAAATAATACACGAACTATATTTACTCTGCTCGAGTTTGGAGTAATGCTGGTCGAGCAGAAGGCTAATTCGGCTATCGGGTCGGCTCGAGTCTCGCCTTTCCAAAGTACGGCTGCACGGCCTCGGGCACGTGCACCGTGCCGTCCTCGTTCTGGTGGTTCTCCAAAAGCATCACCAGGATGCGCGGGGTCGCCAGAGCGGTGTTGTTGAGCGTGTAGGCGTAGCGCACCTTGCCGTCCTCGCCCCGGTAGCGGAGGCCCGCCCGCCGCGCTTGCCAGTCCAGCAGCGCCGAGCAAGAGTGGGTCTCGCGGTAACGGTTCTCGCTGGGGACCCAGGTCTCGAGGTCCACCTGGCGGTATTTGCCCAGGCCCATATCCCCAGTAGAGACCTCGATCACCCGGTAGGGAAGCTCGAGCGCCTGTAAGATCTTCTCTGAGTTCGAAAGCATCAGGTCGAACCAGCGGTTCGATTCCTCCAGGTCGGCCTTGCAGAGCACGTACTGCTCGACCTTGTTGAACTGATGGACGCGCATCAACCCGCGCACGTCCTTGCCCGCCGAACCGGCCTCGCTGCGGAAACAGGCCGAGACGCCCACGTAGGTTTTGGGAACTTCCGGCTCGGAGAGGATTTCCCCGGCGTGGAGGGAGTTGAGCAAGACCTCGGAGGTCCCGGCCAGGTACATGTCCTCGCCCTCGATCTTGTACACGTCTTCGCGGGCTTTGGGGAACTGGCCGTGCCCGTAGAACACCTCTTCGCGGGCATAGGCCGGGACGCTGATCGGGGTGAAGCCCGAAGCCACCAGTTGATCGAGTGCGAAGCGCAAGAGGGCCTGCTCGAAAACCATCAGGTCGCCCTTGAGCGCATAGGAGCGGCTCCCGGAGATCCTGGAGATGCGCTCGAGTTCGCCCCAGCCGTTCTTCTCGATGAGGGCCAGGTGGTCTAAGGGCTCGAAGAGGAAGGTCCGGGGCGTGCCGTGGACGCGGGTCTCGACATTATAGGAGTCGTCGGGGCCGACCGGTGCGCCCTCCCAGGGGATGGTGGGGGTGAGGTACAGCAACTCTTTGAGCTTGGCCTCGAGTTCGCGCAGTTGCGGTTCCAGCTCGGCCAACTGCGCCCCGATCTGCTTGCCCTTCTCGATGAGTTCGGCGCGTTCCTCGGGCTTAGCCTTAGCGGCGGCCTTGGCGTTGGCGTTGCGCTCGGCCTGGAGGGTCTCGGTTCGCCTACGAAGCTCGAGGATTTGTCCGTCGAGCATCAGCAATTCGTCCAGGTCGAGGGGGCTGCCCTTCTCCTCGATCGCCTTGCGGACGATATCGGGGTTTTCGCGGATGAACTTGATATCAAGCATAAAAAACGTCCTACGTCTCACTTCGTACGTCAAAAAAGAATCGCGTACGTCACTCGATTACCCGCGGCACCTTGAAGAAGCCCTCTTCCTGCTCGATAGCGACCGAAAGGGCTTCTTCCTGGCTCAGCACCACGCCGGGTTCGTCGGCGCGGAGGCGGTTTACTAAGTCCACCGGGCGGGCCATCTCGGGCATCCCCTCGAGGTCCAGTTCCCCCAGCTTCTCGAAGAAGCCGAAGATGTTTTTCAGGTCGTGCTCCATCTTGGCCTCCTCCTCGGGGGAAAGCTCGAGCCGGGAAAGCCGCTCGAGATGGCGGATCAGGTCGGGGGTGATCTCCATGCACTGCATTGTCTCGGGTCGCGGTGCAAAGCGCAAGGGTCGAGGAGGGATGGTCTTACGTCGAACGCTGTACGTACGACGTAAGACGTACGACAAGCTTTAGCATAAAGCCATGACTTCCGACGAATTCAAACAGCTCGGCTACCGCCTCATCGACTGGATCGCGGAGTACCGCGCTCGGGTCGAGGAACTGCCGGTGATGGCCCAGGTCGAGCCGGGGTTTTTGAAGTCGCAGCTTCCCACCCACCCGCCCGAACAGGCCCTGGGGTTCCGCGGGATCGAGGAGGAACTCGAGCGCCTGCTCCCCGGCCTCACCGGCTGGCAGAGCCCCAACTTCTTCGCCTACTTTCCCTCCAACGCCCCGCTGCACTCGGTCCTGGCCGACATCGTGGCGACGGGGCTGGGACAGATCGGGCTCTCCTGGCAGGCAGCCCCGGCGCTCACCGAACTCGAGGAGGTGATGAACGACTGGCTGCGGCAGATGTTCGGCCTGCCGCCCGAGTTCCAGGGGGTGATTCAAGACACCGCCTCGACCGGAACCCTGGTGGCTCTGCTCACCGCCAGGGAGCGCTCCACTGACCACAGCCAGGCTCGAGGGGGCTTACAGGCCGAAGAGAAACCGCTGGTCGTCTACGCCTCCGACCAGGCCCACAGCTCGGTGCCCAAGGCCGCACTGCTGGCGGGTTTCGGGCGCGATAACCTGCGCTTGATCGAGACCGACGGGGACCACGCGATGCGGGTAGATCGGCTCGAGGAGGCCATCCTTAGCGATCTGGCCGAGGGCAAAAGGCCCTGTGCGGTAGTGGCCACGGTAGGTACTACCGCTACCACCGCCATCGACCCGGTAAGCTCCATCGCCGCGCTGGCCGGGCAGTACGGCCTTTGGCTGCACGTGGACGCGGCCTTGGCCGGGAGTGCGATGATCCTGCCGGAGTGCCGAGCGCTGTGGGAGGGGGTCGAACACGCCGACTCCATCGCCATCAATCCGCACAAATGGCTGGGGGTAGCCTTCGACTGCTCGCTCTATTACGTGCGTGACCCGCAGCACCTGATCCGGGTGATGTCCACCAACCCCTCCTACTTGCAAACCGCCGCCGACGGCGACGCCAAGAACTATCGCGACTGGGGTATCCCGCTGGGGCGGCGTTTCCGGGCGCTCAAGATCTGGTTCGCCCTGCTCGCGGAGGGGGCGGAGGGCTTACGGGCCCGGCTGCGGCGCGACCGCGAGAACGCCCGCTGGCTCGAGGCCCAAGTCGAGCAGACCCCCGGCTGGAAGGTGCTGGCCCCGGTACCCTTGCAAACGGTCTGCGTCCGCTACGAGCCGGAAGGGCTCGAGGGAGAGGAACTCGACCACTTCACGCTCGAGTGGGTGAACCGGATCAACCGCTCCGGAGCGGCTTATCTGACCCCGGCGGTCCTCAAGGGCCGCTGGATGGTGCGGGTCTCCATCGGGGCCGAGCTGACCGAGCGGCGACACGTGGAGGCGCTGTGGCGGCGGATGCGAGAAGAGGCGGAGATGGCTGAACGCTGAACGCATATGGACGAATTTTCACCATTCCAGACCGAGGACGGCTCCCTAACCTTGATCCATCCTTGGTTCAAGGAAGCTTATAGCTCCAAACACGGGGCCTGGATGCAGGCCAATGAGCTTTACCTGAAGCTCACCAAGACCCACGAGCATCCCGGCCCGCGGGTGCTGGAGATCGGCTTTGGCCTGGGCGTGAACTTCCGGGCGACGCTCCAGAGCGCGGTGGAGCGTGGGGTGAGGCTCGAGTACCTCAGCTATGAGCTATTTCCGGTCCCCGCAAGGGTGCTTGAGGCCGTCCGTGTTTGTTTACTCCCCGAGGCTGCGGGGGTCTGGTCAGAACTGCTCGAGTCCTGGCCAAGAACTCCGATCTCTGATCCTTACACCCTTCGAGGCGACTGGGGTAGGCTCGAGGTCCGCTTCGAGGACGTGACCCAAGCTGATTTCCCCCACAACTGGGCGACCGCCCTCTACTTAGACCCCTTCAGCCCGGAGGTCAACCCCGAGCCGTGGAGCCTCGAGGTGATGAAGAAGCTCTACCGGGCTGCCCAGCCGGAGGCTCGGCTGGCGACCTACTCGGTCGCGGGTTCGGTTCGCCGCGACCTCGCCCGGGCGGGCTTTCAGGTCGAGCGGGTTCCGGGAGTGGGGAAGAGGGCTTGGACTCAGGCCGTCAAGTTCTGAGCGATCCCCCACCCCTCGCGCTTTGCGCCGCCACTAAGGTGCGCCAGGGGAAGTTTGTCGGATGAGGAGGTGAGGGGATATTCGGGTGGTTTGCATGGCGCAATTCCGGTCTACGTCCCGGCCCCCTAGCTGACCCGTACACGACGGAGCCACTTAGGGGAGAGGGGATGGCTGATGTTCGACCTGGGGGGCTTTGCGCGACCCGTAGCGCTCGAGGAGTTCCTCTCGGGTGATGTAGGCCAGTTGCACCAGCGGCAGTTCGCGCTTGGGAAGCTCGCCCCGGTAGATCCACATGAACCAGAGGTTGGCGATCCCGGTGATGAGCGTCTGTGCCCGGGAAACCGGGTGCAGCTTGAAGCCAAAGACCTTGAGCCCCACCGCGGCGTAGCTGATGCCGTAGACGAGCCGAATTTCGGGCTCGTTTTCCAGTTTCTCCGCCAGCAGCTT
Organism: Meiothermus sp.; assembly: GCA_035760705.1. GTDB lineage: Bacteria > Deinococcota > Deinococci > Deinococcales > Thermaceae > Allomeiothermus. The sequence goes on from DASTSL010000035.1 coordinate 12,460, forward strand.
GAACCCGCGGCGGGTCTGGCGCAATAGGGTCATGGCGGGCAGGGCCGAACTCCGCACCGAGTCCAGGTGGACCTCGTAAGCCTTCACCCCGGGCTGGGCTTCGAGCACGGCGGGGCCGGGAAACTCGGTCGGCCCCACCGAGAGGAGGTCGAAGACCTCGAGCCCCAGCCGCTCGACCCGGTTTTTCTTGAAGTAGCGCTCGTGGTAGCCCTGGAAGGCCCGCTGCAAGCCCTGGCGTACCCCCAGGGGCTCGAGTTCCATCTCGTCCAGCCGCACCGGTTGGTAGCCCAGCTCGATCAGCCGGGGCAGGGCGATCTCGAGGATCTTCAGCGTGACCGGATAGCGGTCGTGCAGCAGCAACACCGAGCCCGGCTTGCACCACAGGATGAGGTGCTCGGCCAGCTCCTCGGCGGGCTTGTCAGTCCAATCCTTCGACTCCAAATCCCACAGGGCCACCTTTTTGCCATTGAGCCGGGCGAGGAGTCGGGTGAAGGGGGAGTGCGCCCCGTAGGGGGGCCGGTACCACGCACCGGGAACCCGCCGGATGTGCAGGGCCTCCTGCCAGGGCCACATCAAGAAAGCCTGGCGGTGCCAGTAGCCGTGTGACTCGACCTGATGGCCATCGGCCCGCAGGGCTTCCAGCAGGTCGGGGTGTTGGTCGGCCTGGGCCCCGGTGACGAAAAAGGTGGCCTTGACCCCGTGCCGGTGCAGCAGCTCGAGCAGGCTGCGGGTGTGCTCGCTGGGCCCGTCGTCGAAAGTGAGGGCGATTTTGGGGCTCGAGCGCGAACCCCAAGCGTAAGCCCCGATCCCCATCCAGCGAAACAGCAGGTCGGTGAGGCCGTAGAGGAGCAGGACGATGCCGATCAGCTTGCCGATGATTTCCATACCATTCCTCGCAAAGCCAGGAGGTAGAACAAAGCCAGCAGCACGAATACCGCCGCGCCGCCATAAAAAGGAGCGGTGGGGCCGAAGGTGTTCCAGAGCAGCCCGCCCATCGCCGGGCCGGTGGCGGTTCCCAAACCCTCCGCGGTGAGCAGGGTTCCCCAGATGGCGGCCCGGTTCTGCTGGGGCAAAAGCCGCACCACCAGGGCGTGCCAGCTCGGGGTGAAGAGCGCGAAGCCCACCCCGCCCAACACCGCCACCCCGAACATCTCGGCAAAACCGGGCTTCTGCGCCACCCACAAAAAGGCTGCGCTCAGACACAGCATTCCCAGGATCAAGGGGATCTTGGGCCCCTGCCGGTCGGCGATGCGGCCCAGCCAGCCGATCCCGGTGAAGGCGAGCACCGCACCGACCGCGATTACCCCGCCCAGCTCGAGCACCCCCAACCCCAGTTGCTTGTCGGCGAACTTGATGATGAGCAGGCTCAGCATGGCCGGGGCGAAAGTCTGCCCGAAGGCCGCTGGCAGAAAGGTCATCAGCTTCTGCCAGGGATAAAGCTCTTGTTTTTGCGTAACCACCGGTTCGCGGAAACGGATCAGGGTCAGCCCGATCAGCGCTGCCCCACCCAGTGCGGCCAGCAAAGCGGTATAGGCCCATTCGGGGTTGCGCTGGACCAGGAAGCCGGTGGCGAAGGTGCCGAACCCGGCGAAGGGGAGGATCAAGCTCGAGGTGAAGGCCAGCGCCCGCCCCTCGCGGCCCTCGCGGGCGATCCGGCTGGCTAAGGTCATCAAGCCGGGCCACAACGCCGAGTAGGTGAAACCCCACAGCGCCGACATCACCCACAGCATCCAGACGCTGGGGTAGTTGGCGACCAGCAGAAGGGTTAATAACCCCACCCCGGCGGAGGCCAGCATGGTCGGGGTTAGGCCCAGACGCTGGGCCACGTACCCGCCAAGCGAGCGACTAAAGGTCTCAGTGAGGGCGTGTACGGTCCAGGCCGTGCCGATCACCAGTTGAGTGAGCCCCAGGTCGTACCTGGAGTAGCTCAAGTAGGCCCAGAAGAAGCCGCTGCGGGTGGCTTCCAAAAGCCCCAGCATCACCACGAAGCCCAGAAGCGGCAATAGCCCCCGGCGTTTCCAGGGGAGCTTGCTCCAGAGCTTGCCCGCGAGCTTGCTCCGAGCTGGGCTCGAGGAGATCGGTTTGGGTAATCGCATCAACGCTCCCGGTCGGCGTAATAGTCCTTGCCGTAATCCTGGGGAAGCCCCAACATGCGCCGCATGATGTTGCTGAAGTGGGTGCCGAAAAACTTCCAGCGCCCGGCCTTGAGCCGTCGGCCCGAGGTGAGCACCCGTGCGGTAGGCAGATAGACGATCTTGCCCCGTTCCTTGAGCTTGAGCATCAGGTGCAAGTCTTCGCCATAGGGGACATCATAGCCGCCGACTTCGATGGCTACGCTGCGCCGCACGGCGTGGTTGCCTCCGGCGGTGTTGGGTTGCCCTAGCTTGTCGGTGAGAGCTATGAGCAGGGGATAGCCGTAGCGGGAGAACATCCGGTCGAACCAGGGGGCATCGTAGAACTCTAGCGTTCCGTACACCTCGACTACCTCTGGGTCGCGGAAGGCCCGGGCAATGGTAGCGATCCAAGCGTGCTGGACAATACAATCGGCATCGGTGTTAGCCACCACCTCCCCGGTGGCGGCTAAGAGTCCGGTCTGCCGGGCGATGTGGAGCCCCGGGATGGGCTGGTCGATCACCTTGACCCCCGGGTAGCTGCGGGCGATCTCGGCGGTGCGGTCCTTGCTGCCGTTGTTGACCACGATGATCTCGTGGGGCTTGGTTTTCTGGGCGAGGATGGACTCCAGGCAAGGACCGATGAACTCCTCCTCGTTCCTAGCCGGGACCACCACGCTGACCGTCACCATAGCAGTAGACCCCCTGTGGGCCCTATTCGGCAGTGAGCATAAACGCTGAGCATTATGACATTCATAGGATGGACTCAAAACTCGCTCAGACTGGTTCGCCGGGGCCAAGCCAGCCGCCCCGGTTTAGATCTCGGTCCGCGGCAGGCGCGGGAAGGGGAAGATGAGCCGCTGGGGTTCGGCCCGCAGGATCTCGCTGGCCTCGTCGTAGCAGGCTACAATCTCCTCGGCGATCCGCCGGGCACTGCGCCGGTCGGCGAACTGGCGGGCGGCTTGGGAGAACCTGAGCCGCTTGCCCTCGTCGCCCAGCAACTCGAGTGCCCGCAGGGCCATCTCCCGCGAGTCCCGGGGCGGCACCAGATACCCGCTCTTGCCCTCCTCCATTCCCTCCAGGGTGCCCCCCGCCCCCACCGCGACCACCGGCACCCCCACCGCCTGGGCTTCCCAGAGTACCAGACCTTGGGTTTCGGTTTCGCTAGCGAACAAAAACAGCTCGGCCAGCCGGAAGTACCCGCCCACGTTGCGGTAGGGTACCGCTCCCACAAAGGTGATGTGCTCGAGGACCCCCAGGTCGCGGGCCAACCTTTGCAGAGATTCCTTCTCGGGTCCCTCGCCCACGTGGGTCAGGTGGGCATCGCAGGTCTGGCGGATCCGGGCGAAGGCTTCGACTACCACCTCGAAGCTTTTCTCCTTACCCAGCCGCCCCACCGTGAGGAGCCGACGCTTCCCCACCGGCCAAGGAGAAGGCGGCTCGGGGGCCGAGACCAGGAGGTCGGTGTCGATCCCGGTGGGGATGACCCGGATTGGGCGCTCGATCCCGTAATCCTCGGCCAGGAGCTTGACCGGGTGGGTGGGGGCGATCACCACCTCGGCCCGGTTGTAAAAAGCCCGGCCTAACCGCCGCATGATCCCGGTGTACTTGTCCAGCACCGAGAGGCCGGGGATGTAGTGGGCGTACTTCTCGTAGTTGGTGTGAAAGGTCGAGACGTGGGGCAGTTCGTGCCGCCGGGCGATTTGCATCCCCCATAGTCCCATCCCCAGCGGGGTGTGGGTGTGGGTGATCTCGAACTCGGTGGGGAGCTTGCGCGGGTTGGGGAAGGCCAGCCGGGTCCCCTCGAAGAAGGGATAGGGCACGCTCCTGACCCGCACCACCCCCTCTTCGCGGTCGGGGGCCTCGGGGTCTTGGGGAGCGATCACCCAGGCCTCGTGCCCCATGCGGCGCAGCTCGCGCAAGAGGAGATATACGCTGGTGGCGACCCCGTTGGGGCCGGGCAGATACATATCGGTGAAGAGGCCTACTCGATACAAACGCACCGCAACTATGTTAACACGTCGGCCTTTGAGCGCTAGCGGGGCCAGTAATGAGGTAGTTCGCCCGGGTAAAGAGCCTATGCCAAGCGACCGGAGGGACTCTGGACATGAACGCCGCCGAACTCCTGCCGTGGCCCACCCCCTCACTTGGCGCAAAGCACTATGGCGCAGAGCGCTAAGGGGGAGGGGTTTGGTGATCGGCGCGGAGTGCCGAATGCTTCGCATCTGCTGCGGGGATTCTGCTGCACCGATCTATCAAGCGTATCCGAGTAAACAATGGCAACTTAGTTTGCACCGCCTACCCTCTGTTCTCGAACCCGAGAGCGGGGAAGACCAGGTTGAGCGACATCCAGCCTGAGCGCCCAACGACAACCGCTGAGGCGCGGTATCATGGCAGGCATGGTCACGGACAAGGATCTGCCATCTCTATCCATCAACGCCATCCGTATGCTGGCTCTGGATGCCGTAGAGCAGGCCAAGAGCGGTCACCCCGGGATGCCCATGGGTATGGCCCCGGCGGCTTACGTGCTGTGGACCGAATTTCTCAAGCACAACCCCAGAGACCCCTTCTGGCCCGACCGGGACCGCTTCGTGCTCTCGGCAGGGCACGGTTCGATGCTCCTATACGCGCTCTTGCACCTCACCGGCTACGACCTCCCGCTCGAGGAACTCAAGCGCTTCCGCCAGTGGGGCTCCAAGACCCCCGGCCACCCCGAGTACGAGTACCACCACCTGGGCGTGGAGACCACCACCGGCCCGCTCGGGCAGGGCATCAGCACCGCGGTCGGCATGGCTATCGCCGAGCGCAAGCTGGCCGCCGAGTTCGGCCAGGAAATCGTGGACCACTACACCTACGTGATCGCCTCCGACGGGGACCTGATGGAAGGGGTCTCGAGTGAAGCCTCTTCCTTGGCCGGGCACCTTAGGCTCGGCAAGCTCATCGTCCTCTACGACGACAATGAAGTCTCGATTGACGGCAGCACCGAGCTGGCCTTCACCGAAGACCGCATGCTGCGCTACGAGGCCTACGGCTGGCACGTGATTCGAAACGTGCACGGGGAGGACCTCGAGGCCATCCGCGCCGCGATCCGGGCGGCCCAGGCCGATCCCCGCCCCTCGATCATCTCGGTGCGCTCGATCATCGGCTTCGGCTCCCCCCTGGCGGGGAACCACAAGGCTCACTCCGACGCGATGGGGCCGGAGAAGGTGGCTGCCACCCGAGCGGCTTTGGGGTGGGAGTACCCGCCTTTCGTGGTTCCCGAAGTGGTTTACGCCGACTACCGGCGCTCAATCGAGAAGGGTCGGAAGGCCCAGGCCGAGTGGCAAGCCCGCTTCGACGCCTTCGCCCAGGCCCAGCCCGAGAAGGCTGCCGAGTTCAAGCGCCGCCTCGACCGCAAGCTCCCCGACCTCTCCGGTTTGCTCCCCAGCTTCGCCGCCGGGGAGAAGCTCGCCACCCGCGCGGCCTCGGGGAAAACCTTGGAGAAGCTGGCCCCGGCCCTCCCCGAGCTGGTGGGGGGCTCCGCTGACCTCACCCCCTCCAACAACACCAAGACCCCCGACATGAGCGACTTCAGCCCTTCCAACCCCGCCGGGCGCTACATCCGCTACGGGGTGCGCGAGCACGGGATGGGGGCGGCCATGAACGGGATCGTGCTCCACGGGGGCTACCGGCCCTACGGTGGGACCTTCCTGGTCTTCTCCGACTACATGCGCCCCAGCATCCGCATGGCCGCCATCATGGGCATCCCCACGGTGTTCGTCTTCACCCACGACTCGATCGCGGTGGGCGAGGACGGTCCCACCCACCAACCCATCGAGCACGTGATGAGCCTGCGGGCCATCCCCAACCTGTGGGTGATCCGCCCCGCCGACGCGGGTGAGACCGCCGTGGCCTGGAAGATGGCTCTTGAGCGGGTGGAAGGCCCCACCGCCCTGGCCCTCACCCGCCAAGCCCTGCCGGTGCTAGAAGGGGTGGACCGGGCCGGGGTGGAGAAGGGCGGCTACGTGATCTCTGACGTGGACAACCCTCGGGGCTGCATCGTCGCCACCGGCAGCGAGGTGAGCCTGGCGCTCGAGGCCCAAACCCTCCTCTCCCAGCAAGGGATCCCGGTCCGGGTGGTCAGCTTGCCCTGCTGGGAAGCCTTCGAGCGGCAACCGCAGGAGTACCGCGATTCCGTGCTGCCCCGATCCCTCCTCACCGTCTCGGTCGAGGCCGGAACCCCCCTCGGATGGGAGCGCTACGCCGACCGGGTAGTGGGGCTTGAGCGCTTCGGCGCCAGCGCTCCTTACCCCACCGTCTACCAGAACCTGGGCTTCACCAAGGAGCGCGTGGCTGACGAGGTAAAGGCCCTGCTGGGGATCTAAGCTGTGCCGGGAATATCTCGGGATGTTTCAGTGGCGCAATTCCGGCACGGGTCATGGCCCCATATCCCAGATCCACACTTCGGAGACGTTTAGGATGCCAGGCTTTCATCTGCTGCGCCGTTGGCTGGCTGGGTGGGCCGGTCTGCTCGCCCTCCAGACCGCCCTTGCTCAAGATCAGAACCGGGGCTTCGGCTTGATCTTCGAGCAACTGCCGGCTCTGCTCTTTACCTTAGCCCTCGGTTTCGCGCTCGTCGGAGGGCTCATCTATATTTTCGCCAGCCAGGGGGCCGCGAACCGCCGCTGGGCTTACCTGCTCTGGGCCATCGGTGCCCTCTTGATCGTCTTGGGTTTGCTCCAGCGCTGATCAGGAGTCTTGAGTTCGATTTCATTCATGGAGCGCTCGCCGCTTCGGTGCGGTGGGTTGGCTCGAGGCTAAGCCAAGATGGGGAAGGAGGGTGAAGGTTTTGGGCCAATAAAGATGTCTCCCCAGTCGGTGTAGAATAGCGCGTCTATGCCCAAACACGTCGTCAGCGTTTCTATCGGGTCGTCGAAACGTAACGCCAAGGCCGAGGTCCGGCTCGAGAGCCTGAACGAGACCTTTATCCTCGAGCGCATCGGCACCGATGGGTCCTGGGAGAAAGCCATCGAACTGGTCCGGTCCCTGGACGGCAAGGTAGACGCCTTCGGGCTGGGCGGGGCCGACCTCTACGTATGGGCGGGAAAACGCCGCTACACCTTCCGGGATTCCCTGCGGTTGGCCCGCGCCGCCCAAAAGACCCCCATGCTCGACGGCTCGGGGCTCAAACACACCCTCGAGCGCAAGGCGATCCAAGACCTCGAGCCCATGATCGGCTGGAAGGGCAAGAAAGTGCTGGTCCCGAGCGCCATTGACCGCTTCGGGCTGGCCGAAGCCCTCACCGAAGCCAAGGCCCAGGTGCTCTACGGCGATTTCATCTATGCGCTGGGCCTCGACATCCCCCTGCGCACCCTCGCGGCCCTGCGGACCTGGGCCTATATCCTCCTGCCCATCATCACCCGGCTTCCTTTCAAGTGGCTCTACCCGACCGGCGAGAAGCAGGAAAAACAGGTGCTCGACTGGCGGCAGAAGTACTTCCAGTGGGCCGACGTGATCGCCGGGGATTGGCATTTCATGCGCCGCTACATGCCCCCCGACATGGAGGGCAAGATCATCCTGACCAACACCACCACCGAGGATGACCTCGAGTTCATGCGCGCTCGAGGGATCAAAACCCTCATCACCACTACCCCCCGGCTCAGCGGGCGGAGCTTCGGCACCAACGTGATGGAAGCCTTCTTCGTGGCGGTGGCGGGCAAGTACCCCTTGAGCGAGCAGGAATACCTCGAGTACATCGAAAAGCTCGGGCTACGCCCGCAGGTGACTGAGCTATAAGTCGGGCAATCCTGTTTACCGAAGTGAATATAACCATGTACAATCTCCTTTTGGAATGCTCCTTGGGGAGCTTTGTCTATAGACGTTTTTCTGGGAGGAATGAATGATCAGCGTAACCGACTTGCGTTCGGGAACCAAAGTGCAGATGGACGGCGGTTTGTGGCAGTGTGTGGACTACCAGCACCAGAAGATCGGGCGGGGCGGGGCCAAGGTGGTGGCCAAGTTCCGTAACCTCGAGACCGGCGTGACCGTGGAGAAGAGCTTCAACTCCGGCGAAAAGCTCCAGGACATCTACGTCGAGACCAAAGACCTCCAGTACCTCTACCCTGAGGGGGACGAGCTGGTGCTGATGGACCTCGAGACCTACGAGCAGTTCCACGTCCCCCGCGACATCACCGATGCCGCCAAGTTTCTCAAGGAAGGCATGACCGTGGTGGGGGAGATGTACCAGGGCCGCCCGCTCTCCATCACCCCACCCTTCACCGTCGAACTCAAGATCACCGACACCCCCCCCGGCGTGCGCGGCGACACTGTCTCGGGCGGCACCAAGCCCGCCACGCTCGAGACCGGCGCGGTGGTGCAGGTTCCCCTTTTCGTCAACCCCGGTGAGACCATCAAGGTGGACACCCGTACCGGGCAGTACATCAGCCGGGCCTGACCCTAGCCGAAGCCACAGCCAGGCTCGAGCCCGCCCGACTTCGCGGCGGGCTTTTGTTGCTACGGGTTCAGTTTTGGGGTTGAGAGAAGATTGGGACGTTTTTCTCGTTTGCTGAGGTATGATTCGAGCGGATTAATCCGTAAGCCCCGATAAGGGGAGATCAAAGTGAACGCATGAGTGAGCTAACGTCGCCAGGAGGAGCAGCATGAACGCCAAAGAACTCAAAGCGATTTTGCAGGCCCTGATGGAGCACGAAGTCTCGGAGATGAGCCTCGAGACCCCCGATTACAAGCTCAACATCAAACGGGGCAACTCGGTCCCGCAGGTGCAGTACATCCCCACCCCGGTGGCCGCCCCCCAGATTGCGGCTCCCCAGCCTGCCGTGGCCGCGTCTGCTCCGCAGCCCGCTTCGATCGCTGCTCCGACCCCTCACCCTGCCCCCGAAGCCGCCCCGGCTCCCAAAGCCGAGAAGAAGGAAGAGGTCAAAGGGGTGGAGGTCAAGGCCCCCATCGTGGGCACCTTCTACCGCTCGCCCGCTCCCGACGCCGACCCCTACGTCAAGGAGGGGGACACCGTGAAGAAGGGCCAGGTGCTCTGCATCATCGAGGCCATGAAGCTCATGAACGAGATCGAGTCCGAGGTCTCTGGGGTAGTGCGCAAGATCCTGGTGAACAACGCCGAACCGGTGGAGTACGGCCAAACCCTCTTCATCATCGAACCTGCATGATGGCTAAACACCGAACGCGAAACGCTCAACGCCTTTTGAGGTATATGGCGTCTTGCGAGGTCTTATGTTCAAAAAAGTCCTGATCGCTAACCGTGGGGAGATCGCCCTGCGAATTATCCGGGCGGCTAAGGAACTGGGGGTCAAAACGGTGGTGGCCCACTCGGAGGCCGACACCCAGTCCTTGCCGGTGCTCCTGGCCGACGAGGCCATCACCATCGGCCCGGCCCCTTCGGCGCAGTCCTACCTCAACATCCCCAATTTGCTCTCGGCGGCCATCATCAGCGGGGCCGACGCCATCCACCCCGGCTACGGTTTCCTGGCCGAGAACGCCCAGTTCGCCGACATGTGCAAGGACTACGGGATCATCTTTATCGGCCCCACCGCCGACAACATGCGGGCTTTGGGCGATAAAGCCACCGGACGGCGGGTGGCCCGGGAGGCCGGGGTTCCTACCGTGCCCGGCACCGACGAACTCGAGGACGTCGAGACCGCTAAAAAAGCCGCCGCCGAGATCGGCTACCCGGTAATCCTCAAGGCCACCGCCGGGGGCGGCGGGCGCGGGATGCGGTTGGTGAACGACGAGGCCGACCTCGAGCGGGCCGTGCAACAGGCCCAGGAGGAAGCCCGCGCGGCCTTCGGGAACCCCACCGTCTACCTCGAGAAGTACATCGAAGAGCCCAAGCACATCGAGATCCAGGTGCTGGGCGACGGCGAGAACGTGGTCCACCTGTGGGAGCGCGACTGCTCGATCCAGCGCCGCCACCAAAAGCTGTTGGAGGAAGCCCCCTCGATCCTGCCCTTCGAGGTGCGCCAGAGCATCGCCGAGGCGGCGGTGCGGCTCGCCAAGCACATCGGCTACGTCTCGGCGGGGACCCTCGAGTTCCTGGTGGACCGCGAGGGCAACTACTACTTCATGGAGATGAACACCCGCATCCAAGTCGAGCACCCGGTCTCCGAACTGATCACCGGGATTGACCTGGTGCGCTGGCAGTTCCTCATCGCAGCAGGGGAGAAGCTCACCCTCCGCCAGGAGGACATCCCCTCGATGGGCCACGCCATCGAGGTGCGGATCAACGCCGAGGACCCCGCCCACAACTTCCGCCCCTCCATCGGCAAGATCGAGACCCTGCACTTCCCCGGCGGCCCCGGCGTGCGGGTGGATTCTCACCTCTACACCGGCTACTCCATCCCGCCTAACTACGACTCGCTGATCGCCAAGATCATCGTTCACGCCCCCGACCGCGACCAGGCCATCGCCCGGATGCAGCGGGCCCTGAGCGAAACCGTCATCGAGGGTCCGGGGCTCAAGACCACCATCCCCTTCCACCAGAAGGTGCTGGAGAACGCCTTCTTCAAACGAGGCGCGGTCTACACCAACTTCATCGCTCGGCGCATGAGCGAGTAGGCTCTCACCCTAAACTTGGTTGCCCTCGACTCGGTCCCTCTCCAGTTCAAGAGAGGGACTGGTCTTGCTGAGTGGGAGCAATCGTCACCGCCGAACTCGAGCGCCGCGTATTCTGGAGAGAGCATGAGTTTAGATAATCCCTGGAAAACCCTCGAGTCCCGGCTGGTCTACGAGAACCGCTGGATCTCCCTCACCGAGCATAGTGTCATCAACCCTGGCGGGAACCCCGGCATCTACGGGGTGGTCCACTTCAAGAACCGGGCCATCGGGGTGATCCCCCTCGACGACGCGGGCTACACCTACCTGGTGGGGCAGTACCGCTACCCCCTGCACCTCTACTCCTGGGAGATCCCCGAGGGTGGCGGGCCGCTCGAAGAAGACCCCCTGGAAGCTGCCAAGCGCGAGCTGCGCGAGGAGACCGGGCTTGAGGCCGACCACTGGGAGCAGATCCTTACCCTGCACCTCTCCAACTCGGTCACCGACGAGCTGGGGATCATCTACCTGGCCCGGGGTCTGCACCACGGCGAGCCCGAACCCGAAGACACCGAAGCCCTGCACGTCCAGAAGGTGCACTTCGACGAGGTGTACGGCAGGGTCCTCTCCGGCGAGATCACCGATGCGCTCACCGTGGCGGCGGTGCTGCGGCTCAAGCTGATGCGGCAGTGAGGGGGTGCACACCACAGACCCCGAAAACGTCTTTGGGCGACCTCTCCTCATAGAGTCTATGGGTTCGCCCTTCCCGCTAGCAGACCTAAGGTTGACCCCGATCCGGCACACCCCCGTCCGGCGACGCAGGGCACTCAATGACACGAAGCGTTAAGGATTGCCCCTAACAATCTTTGTTTATGGAGAGTGCTGTAGGGGTGCGCGGAGTACGGCACCATGTACCCTACGGCTCGAGCCTTCCCCGCTCGACACGCCGGCGAAGCCGCATCTCCATCACCGCCCGATCGCGCCACACAATGGTCTCGAGGTTCGGTGTGGGGTAACGTTAATACGTGCGGCTGGTGGTTGCTCACGAAAACCTGGATTTCGACGCGCTGGGTTCGCTCCTGCTGGCGAAGCGGCTCTTTCCCGGCTCGGTGGGGGTCTTGGTGGGGGGGCTCGAGGGTCGCCTCAAGGAAGTGGTGGCCCTTCACGAGGATCACCTGGGGCTCCTTCCGGTCTCCTCGCTAGACCTCTCCGGGGTGCGCGAGGTGATCGTAGTGGACACCGCCCGCGCGGACCGCATCGGACCGGTGGGGGAACTGGTGGGGAAGGTTCCCTTCCAGGTCTACGACCATCACCCCCGCACCCCCCAAGACCTCCCGGCTGCCGGGGGGTTGGTGGAGGCGGTGGGCTCGACGGTGAGCCTCCTGATGCCGATGCTGGTGGCGCAGGGCCTGGAGCTTTCCCCCATCGAGGCCACCCTGGCCTACGCGGGCATCTGGGAGGACACCGGGGGGTTCAGCTACCCCGGCACCACCGCCCAGGACCTCGAGGCCGCGGCCCAGCTTTTGCAGCGGGGGGCCGAGCCCGAACGGGTACGCGAGTGGGTGCGCGAACGCTATGGCCCCGAGGCCCGCGAACTCCTCAGCCAGCTTTTGCTCAAGAGCCGGGTCGAGGAGCGGCACGGCTTCCGACTCTTAGTGGCGGCGGCCAAGGAGCAAGGCTACGTGCCCGCCCTGGCCCCCCTGGCCCACACCCTGCTCGATCTCTACAACAGCTCGGGGGTGCTGATGGAACTCGAGCTGGGCAGCGAAACCCTGCTGATCGCCCGCAGCCGGGAGCGCCTGGACGTGGGCGGCTGGCTGGCCGAGGTAGGCGGGGGCGGTCACGCCCGCGCGGCTTTCGCCAAGGTGGAGGGGCCGCTCGAGCCCACCGAACGGCTCCTACTGAGCCGCCTCGAGGCCCACCTCGACACCGGCCCCACCCTGCGCGAGCGGATGAGCCGCCCGGTGGCGGTCTTGCCCGAAGGGCTCACCGTGGCCCAAGCCCTGGAGGAACTCAAGCTGCGCGGGTTTGGCGGGATGCCGGTGGTATCTGCGGTGAAGCCGCACGGCGGGCCGCCGCCCACCCGCTGGGCGGAGACGTTTCCTTCGCCGCAAAGCGGGGTGCGGACTGGTACTCAAGTGAAGTCGCATAGCGACCCGGCTAGCGCCGGTACTCAAGAAGATGGTCCCGGCGTGGTCCGCATCCACGGCATCGCCCGTCGCCGCGACCTGGAAAAAGCGCTGCACCACGGCCTGGCCGAGACCCCCGCCAATGGGGTTCTCTCCCGCGCGGTGATCCTGCCACCCCAAACCCCGCTCCACGAGGCCGAGCAGGCCCTCAAGAGCGGCGCCGGGCGGGTGTTGGTCGGCGAACCGCTGGGAGACGATCTGTACCGGCTCGAGGGCATCTTTACCCGCACCGACCTCTACCGTGCCCCCCGTCCGAGCCCCCAAGTGAACCTGGCCCAGCAGGTCTGGGAACGCTTGCCGAGGGGGGTACAGGAGGTTCTCGAGCGTATACGGGAGGCCTACCCTGAGGGGGGCATCTACGTGGTGGGCGGCACCGTGCGCGATGCCTTGCTGGGGGCTTCCGGCCCGGATCTGGACCTGGTGCTCGAGCCAGGCGGTAAGCGCAACCTGCTGGACGAGTTGACCCGTCATCTGGTGGGCTGGTTCGGCGGCAGCTTCGGGCTGCACCTGGCCTTCGGTACGGCCCGGGTCAAGCTGGGCTTTGGCCTCGAGGTGGACTTGGCCGAAGCCCGCGAGGAGCACTACCCCCACCCGGGTGCCTTGCCCCAGGTGCGCCCCTCTAGCATCGCCCGCGACCTCGAGCGCCGCGACTTCACCGTCAACGCGCTGGCCTTGCGGCTGGCCCCCAGCCCTGAGATCGTGGACCCCTTCGATGGCCTGGCCGACCTCGAGGCCCGTCTGTTGCGCCCGCTGCACCCGCTCTCCTTCGTAGAAGACCCCAGCCGGATCCTGCGCGGGGTTCGGCTGGCGGCCCGGCTGGGCTTCCGCTTCGCCCCCGAAGCCCTGACCCAGATCCCGGCGGCGCTACAGCCCGGGGTGCTCGAGCAGACCTCCAAAAGCCGTCTGCGCGACGAACTCCTGCTGACCCTGGGCGAAGCTTCCGCCACCCGGGCCTTGAGGTTGCTGGCCGAGCTCGGGGTGGCCGAGCCGATGTTCGGGATGGGTGCGAGCCCCGAGGTTCGAGAGGCTTTCGCGGCCCTCGAGCCCATCCTGCAAGCCACCTCCGACCCCGAGGCTGCCGTAGCGGCCCGGCTGTACCTCCTGCTCTACTTCCACCCCGACCCTGAGGGCTTCCTGGCCCGCTATAACTTGCCGCGCCGCTACGCCGAGGGGCTGCGCCACCTGCGCTTTCCCCCCGAAGACCCCGACGACATCCGCAAGTTCGTGGGCCTCCCCGAAGCCTTCCGGGCCCTGCACCCCGAGCGGGCCTTGTGGCTCCTCACTCCCCGGCGGATGCTGAGGGGTCGGGATCTCCTGGAGATGGGTCTGCCCTCCGGGCCGAAGGTCGGGGAGGTGTTACGCAAGGTGGCCGAGGCCCGTTCGCGTGGCGAGGTCTTGAGTTACGAAGAGGAACTCGAGTTTGCCCGTAAACTGGTAGGCGATGCTTAATATCGGTCTTCTCTCCCTCCTCGCTGACCCCCTGGCCTTTTTGGTGGCCTTCGCCGCCTGCGCCTTCGGGCTGGTCATGCACAACGTGGCCCAGGCCTGGCTGGCGAACCGCTACAAAGACTCCGGCCCGGCCCGTTACGGGTTTCTCTCGTTCGAGCCCAGGGTTCACCTGGACGTGCTGGGCATCATCTTTTTGATCCTGCTGGGTTTCGGTTTTCCCCGCCCCGTGCCCTTCCGGCTCTACGGGGCCAAGGAAGCCCAGGTGGCCCTGATGGGGCCGCTGGCTTTCTTCCTGATGGCTTTTATCTACGGCTTGTTGGCAGCCTTGTTGGGGGGAGGAGCCACCGGCTCTTTTGCCGAAGGGCTGAGCCGGGCCATGGGGGTAATGCTCCTGCACGCAGCGATCTTTCTCTTCCCGGTTCCCCCGCTGGACGGGGCCCGGGTGGTCTACGCGGTGGGAAGCCCCCAGGCCCGGCGGTTTATGGATCAGCTCTCGAGCTACGGCCCCCTGGGCTTTTTGGTGATCTTTTTGGTGCTCAACTTCACCGGGGTCACCTCGGCGGTCATTTACGGCCTCTCGGGGCTTTTAGGCACAATCTACCGGGCCATCGGGCTCTAAGCGTGACCCGGCTCAGGGTCGAGTTTTGGATTTGCTGTGAAATAAGCATCGGGCGCGTTGATCTATGTCGGTCGGTGTCTGGTGATCGGCGACCCGCGGCTTAGTCAGGGAGGAACCTCAGGTGCTCTTACAACTCTTGGGCCAAGACCCGGCCCTTTTTTTTCTGATCCTGGTGATCCTGAGCCTATCGTTGGTGCTTCACGAGCTGGGGCACGCGGTCGCGGCCTTGTGGATGGGGGATCGTACCGCCCAGGAGCAGGGCCGCATCACCCTTAACCCCTTCAAGCATCTAGACCCTATCGGGACGATCATGCTTTTGGTCGCCGGGCTGGGCTGGGCCCGGCCCGTGCCCATCCACCCGCCGAACTTTCGCAGCTACCGCCTGGGACTTTTCGTGGTGAGCATCGCGGGGATCGTCATCAACGTACTGCTGGCTCTGGGCTTTGCCCTCTTGGTACGCTTTCTCCTGG
Source organism: Meiothermus sp. (assembly GCA_035760705.1). GTDB lineage: Bacteria > Deinococcota > Deinococci > Deinococcales > Thermaceae > Allomeiothermus. The sequence goes on from DASTSL010000035.1 coordinate 27,836, forward strand.
ATCTCGACCCTGCCGGGGTGCGGGCGGCCTTTGTCGGCGCACAGCGGGACTTCTTCGGGCTGCTGGCGTTGGCCGCTTATTTTTCCTTCGCCATCAACCTGGCTCTGGCGGTATTCAACCTGCTGCCAGTGCCGCCCCTGGACGGCTCCAAGATCTTGCAGAGCTTTCTGCCTTCCAGTTTGCAGCGGTTTTTTTGGCGGCTCGAGGCCAACCCCACCTATGCCATCGTGGTCCTGGTGCTGTTCTTGACGGTTCTGCGCCAACCGATCAGCCGCTTCATCGGCTCGGTGCAGGACGTCTTCCTGAACCTAATCCTCAATCTGGGCCGGTGAAACTCGCCGACGCTCCTCATATGCAGGGGCGCTTCGCGGAGGCAACCAAGCCCTTACACGCAGCCCAAAACATGGCTTGTCGGCTAAGTGCGCCCACGGTAGAAGGGTGGGGTTGAGCGGCGCGGCCTGGTGAGCTACCCTTCCCCACCCATCGTGTCTATGGGGGGATCTTTAGTCCTCGAGCCACCCCCGCAACGTCACCAGGTTGTGGGCGTCGTGGGTTTCGCCGCGCTCGGTCTCCATCACGAAGAGCTTTCCCCGGAGCCGGGGGTGGCGCACCACCTCACGCAGCGCCTCCCCGATCTGACCCTCGCGCAAATTGGCGTGTTGGTCAATATGGCTGCCCAAAGCCCCCACCGAGTCGTTGAGGTGGATAAGGGGGACCCGCTCGAGCCCGATCACCCGGTCAAGCTCTTCGATCACCCGCTCCGGCTCGAGGTGGATGGGGTAACCGGCGGCGAAGGCGTGGCAGGTATCGAAGCAGACGCCCAAAGGAGTGCCCTCGATCAGCCAGGCCAGGTCCTCGAGCCTCGAGCCGATCCTTTCCCCGCCCCCGGCGGTGTTCTCCAGTAGCAACTTGGGTCCCCGCTTGCCGATGCGGGCCAGCTCGAGGGCCCTCCAGGCCCCCTCCTTGATCCGCTCGATCTCGCCCGAGCCCGGATGCACCACCACCAGCTCGACCCCCAGGATCTGGGCCTTGGTGAGATCATCGGCTAGGCTGAAGACGCTTTTCTCCCAAAGCTCGCCGGTGGCCCCCAGGTTGACTAGATACGAAGCATGGATGGCCGCCGGAAGATGGCCCAGGTTCTCCCGCCCGGCGCGGAAATGCTCGATCTCGCCGGGGCCCAGGTTGCGGGTCTTCCAACTGCGAGGGCTCTTGGCGAAAATTTGAAAGCCGGATAGCCCCAGCCGCTGGGCCTCTATGACGGCTCCGGCCACGCCCTGTTTGCCCGCGATCGAGAGGTGAAAGCCGTAATGGATAGACCGCATCGCTTTCGGAGTTTACCCGATGCCCCCGGCGCTGGCACGGTAGGCATGGCTTGTGGGGGAAGTGGCACCGTAAGCGCTGGGCCCAGAGCCCGGCATCCTCTCTAGCGCAGCACTTCCAAGCGCACCTGCTTGGTCCCGCTCAAGCCGATGCGCTGCGCGGCGGCGTACGAGAGGTCGATGATGAACCCCGGTGTGAAGGGCCCTCGGTCGTTGATCCGTACGATCACGCTTTGCCCATTGCGCGGGTTGGTCACCCTCACTCGAGTGCCAAACGGCAGGCTGCGGTGGGCCGCGGTAAAGGCGTACATGTCGTAGGGTTCACCGCTCGCGGTGCGTCTGCCGTGAAACTTGGAGCCGTACCAGGCCGCCAGCCCCTCGAAAGTCGCGCTCACCGCATCTTTCGCGACGCTCACAGCCGATGAGCCCGCGACGGTGAGCACCTGCCCGATCTTGATTACGTCGCCGGGCAGGTTATTGGCCTGCTGGATGGCCTGTACGCTGGTCCCGTACTTGCGGGCGATGCTATAGAGGGTGTCGCCTTTCTGAACGGTGTGGGTTTGGGCGAGGGCCAGCGACCCCAGAAGTGCGAACAGAAGCAGGATCAGAGCAACGGGCACCGAGCCCCGAGAACAACCGGCAGACCAGTACCCTGAACTCGCAGCCCTACTCATAGCTCCAGCCAGTCCTTCGGCGTGTGGGAGAGCACCTCGTAACCCTGCTCGGTCACCAGGACCAAGTCCTCGATGCGTACCCCGCCCAAATCCGGGATGTAGACCCCGGGTTCGATGGTGATGACCATCCCCGGCTCGAGCACATCCTCGGAGATCTTGTTGAGGCTGGGGGCCTCGTGGATCAGCAGACCGACCCCGTGGCCGAGCCCGTGGCTGAAGTACTGCCCGTAGCCTTTGCCCTCGAGGATACCTCGGGCCAGCGCATCCAGCTCCTGGCCGGTTTTACCGGGTGCGACCGCCTCGAGCGACTGTTGCTGGGCCTCGAGCACGGCGGCGTAGATCCTCTTTAGCTCCTCGGAGACCGCCCCGACCCCCACCGTGCGGGTCATGTCCGAGCAGTACCCCTCGACCACCGCTCCGAAGTCCAGCGTCACCAAGTCCCCCGCTTGCAAGACGCGCTCGCTGGGGGAGCCGTGGGGCATGGCACTGCGAGGGCCCGAGACCACCGCGGTATCGAAGGCCACCCCCTCCGAGCCGTTTTTGCGCAGGAAGAACTCCAGCTCGAGGGCTATGTCAATTTCTCGGGCCCCGGGCTGCAAAAAGGGCAGGATGTGCTCGAAGGCCCGGTCGGCCAGGTTGGCGGCAGCACGGATGTGTCCGGTCTCCTGGGGAGACTTTCGCACCCGGTACTGCTCGATGAGGTCGTGGGTGGGAACCCACTCGCCGGGAGCTTGCTGGCGCAGGGTCTCGAGCTGGCCGTAGCTGAGGCCCATGGCCTCGAAGCCGATGCGCCCTTGGAGCAGCTCGGCGTAAACCTGGGGGCGTTCCTCACGCCCTGCGATCCGCACCGGCAGATGCGATTCCTGCCCAGCCTGTACCGTGTAGCGCCCGTCGGTGAGCAGGGTGGCTCCGCTTTTGCTCACGATCACCTGAGCGTCTTTAGGGTTGGTGAAACCCGACAGATACCGCACGTTGGCCGGGCTAGAAATGAGCAGGGTATCCAACTCGTAAGCGCTCAAAAGCTTCCCAAAATCCATCATGTGAGGAAGTCTAACACGGGTTTCGGGGAGCCGGGTTTACCCTGGTTCCCTCAAAAGCAGACTATCTTCACGAGCAAGATTATCGTGAAATATATCATATAAGGTTACTCGCACCCGGCTCTTTTGGGGGTTGGCCCGAAGGAGGTGGGGGCGTCGGCCAGACGCCCCCATTGTTCGATTTCCTCGAGATCGTGGTAAAAAGGCTTCTCAAGCTTTGCCGAGCCCGATGACGACCTTGCCTTCTTCGTCTTCGAGCTGAGTCAGGAACCCTTCAGGGCTGGGTCTGGGCTCGAGGGAGAGGGCCAGGGTTTCCTCGGCGAGCCGAGTTCCAAACCTCGCCAGGGCTTCGGCATATTTGCCCTGGGCCTGGTAGGTGAGGTGGATACGGTCCGAGACCTGCAAGCCCATGTCCTTGCGGGCTTGCTGCACCAGCCGCACCAGCTCGCGTGAGAGCCCCTCGAGGTAGAGTTCTTCGTCGATGCGCACCTCGAGCGCGGCTAGGTAGCCCCGGTCCTCCAGGGCCTCGTAGCCTTCGGGGGAGAGGGCCTCGAGCAGCACCTCCTCGGGGCTTAGCTCGATTCCTGTTCCGGGGAGCGGGATGGGTTCGCCCCGCTTGACCCGTTCCGCGACGGTCTTGCCCTCGAGCCGGGCCAGTGCTTCGCGGATCGAGGGGAGCTGCTTGCCGTACTTCTTCCCTAACAGTGGCAGGTTGGGCAGCACCCGGTAGGAGAGCACCGCCTCGTCCGGCCCCAGCACCCGCAGCTCCTTGACGTTCAGCTCGTCGGCGATCTCGGGGGCGAAGTGGGCCAGCCCGGCTCGCTCCTCCTCGGTGGGGGCGGTCGCCAACATCAAGGGCAGGGGAATGCGGGTCTTGACCCCGCTCTTGGCGCGGGCGGCGCGGGCCAGACCCACCACCTCGAGCGCCGCATGCATGGCCCGCAACAGCCCTACATCCTTCAACTCGGGCTTGGCCTCGGGCCAAGACGCCAGGTGCACGCTCTCGGGGGCCTCCGGGCGCACCGACCGCACCAGGTTCTGGTACAACCCCTCGGCGAAGAAGGGGGTGAAGGGTGCGGCGAGCAGTGCTACCGTGGTCAGCGCTTCATAGAGGGTGGCGTAGGCGGCCTCGCGGTCGGCGGCGTCTTCGTTTTTCCAGAAGCGGCGGCGATTACGGCGCACGTACCAGTTGGAAAGCTCTTCCACGAAGGTCTCGAGCGCCCTGGCCCCGCCCCGGGCGTCGTAGGTCTCGAGGGCCTGGGTGACCTCCTCGATAAGCTCCTGGGTCCGCGCCACCAGCCAGCGGTCGATCTCGGGGCGGTCTGCCACCTTGGGCGGGTTATTGAGGTCGGGCCGGTCCAGGTTGGCGTACAGTACGAAAAAGCTGTAAACGTTCCAGAGCGTGCCCAAGAATCCGCGCATGGCCTCGCTCACCAGCCGCTCGCTGAAGCGCTTAGTGTCGCCAGGCTCGCTGGCGGTAAACATGTACCAGCGCACCGCATCGGCCCCGTACTTGTCGAAAGCGGGCAGGGGTTCGACCACGTTGCCCTTGCTCTTAGACATCTTCTGGCCCTTCTCGTCTACCAGGTGGCCCAGGCAGATCACGTTCTTGAAAGCGGGTCGGTCGTAGAGCAGGGTGGCGATGGCGTGGAGCGAGTAGAACCAGCCGCGGGTCTGGTCGATGGCCTCGCTGATGAAGTCGGCGTTGAAGTGCTGGTTGAACTGCGCGTAGTTGGCCTCATAGCCGGGCATGGGCGCTTCGCCTTGCAGCATCAGGTGCCACTGCGCGTAGGGCATCGCCCCTGAGTCGAACCACACGTCCAGCACCTCGGGCACTCGGCGGAAGGTCTTGCCATCCTTGACGAAGCTGATGTCGTCCACGTAAGGGCGGTGCAGATCGAGGTCGGAGAGATCGCGCCCAGCCAGCTCGGAAAGCTCCTGCACGCTCCCCACGCAGATCTTCTCCGAGCCGTCCTCGGCCACCCAGAAAGGGAGTGGGGTTCCCCAGTAGCGCTCGCGGCTGATGGCCCAGTCCACGTTGTCCTTGAGCCAGTTGCCGAAGCGCCCGTGCTTGATGTGCTGGGGAACCCAGTTGATCTGCTCGTTGTTCTCGAACAACTCTTTGCGGTACTGCGAGGTCTTGATGTACCAGCTCGGCTTGGCGAAGTAGAGGATGGGGTCGCCGGTGCGGTCGTGGAAGGGGTAACGGTGGCGGATCGTCCCGGCGTGGTACATCACCCCACGCTCTTTCATGGCCCGGATCAGACCCTTGTCGGCGTCCTTGAAGAACTTGCCGCGCTCGTCGGTGACCTGCATGACCCCGTACTCGTCGGTCCCGAAGAGCAAGGGAGTGCCGTACTGGCGAGAAAGCTCGAGGTCCTCTGCCCCGTACACCGGGGCCTCGTGGGCCACCCCCGAGCCGTCCTCGGCGCTTACGAAGTCGGCCAGCGCGACGAAGTGCATGACGGGTCGGGAGACGGGCTCCGGCCCTTCCCGGTGCTCGCCCTGTTCCTTGACCACGCCCAGCTCGACGCAGACCTCGGGGAAGGGTGGCACGTACTCCCACCATTCCATGTCCGCACCCTTGAGGTGCGCCACTACCTCGAGTTCTTCTTTATGCAACTCCTCGAGCCGCTCCACGGCCTCCGCTGCGAAGATCAAGTGCCCCGCCGAGGGCGAGCGCACCACCGCGTAGTCCATCTCCGGGTTCACCGCCGCCATGGTGTTCGAGGGCAGCGTCCAGGGGGTGGTGGTCCAGACCAGGATGGCCAGGTCGGGCAAGTCCTCGAGCCTTACCCCTTGGGCGGCGAGCGCTTGGCGTACGGGGTTTGGCGTGGTCTCGAGCTTCAAGGGAAACCGCACGTACACGCTGGGGTCGTCCACCTCGCGGTAGCCCTCGGCGATCTCGTTTTGCGAGAGGGTGGTGGAGATACGCGGGGAAAGCGGCACCACCTTGTAGTCCTGGACGATCAAACCCTTGTCCCACAGCCGCCGGAGCAGGTTCCATACCGACTCGATGTACTCGTTTTTATAGGTGATGTAGGCGTTCTCGAGGTCCACCCAGTACCCCAGCCGCTCGGTGAAGTAGTTCCAGTCCTGGATGTTCTCGAAGACGTACTTCTTACAGGTCTCGTTGAACTCGGCGATCTCGTCGTGCGAAAGGGCCTTGCGCCCCAGCACGCCGAGCCGCTTCTCCACCGCGATCTCCACCGGCAGCCCGTGGGTGTCCCAGCCGCCCTTGCGGGTCACGTGGTAGCCCCGCATGGTGCGGTAGCGGGGGAAGAGGTCCTTGAAGCTCCGGGCCAGCACGTGGTGCATGGCTGGTAGCCCGTTGGCGGTGGGCGGGCCTTCGTAGAACACGAACTCGCCCCTGGGGGCGGGCTTTTTATCCGACTTCTGGAAGATGTTCTCCCGCTTCCAGAACTCCAGCACCTGGGCCTCGAGGGCGGGGAAGTTCATTTCCCCCACTTCCTTGAACAGCTTTTTTTCTACCATCTTTTGGTCTCCTTCTGGAAACCCTAATGGGGTAAAACAAAACGTCCGTACCCTCACCCCACGATAGGGTTTCTCAGGTGCGGACGAGAGGGATGCTCCCGCGTTACCACCGCACTTCTCGGCATCGGAGCTTTCGGACTTGCCGAGCACTCTTGAGCGCTATCACGGGCGCACCCGTCGGGTTCTACTTGGAGTCTAGGGCTTTAGCTCTCGACGCCTTTCTTCCCGCGGCTCCGGGGTGATGGCCCCTTCCTATGGCGCTTGGCGCGCTCGCCTTTACATCGAACCCAGCCTGTGCTAATCTTCACATTTGGCGGCTAGGCCGACAGGTACACTCTAGCAAGTCCCCCAGAGCGAGTCAACGCGAAGTAGTTGCACGCTGGACGGTGCTAGGGTAGACTGCACCTGAAGCCAACAGCCCACGCTGTTCGACAGCCAATCTTGCCTTGCTGTGAACAGCCAACGCTGCCACCCCCACACAAACCGGGTTTTTGAAGGAGCTTGAGGTATGGACTTATACCTGGATACTGCCGAGGTCAGCGAAATCCGCGAGATCGCGTCTTGGGGCGTGCTGGCCGGGGTTACCACCAACCCCAGCCTGGTCGCCAAGTCGGGGCGCAACTTCGAGGAAGTCATCCGAGAGATCAGCGAGATCGTCCGGGGGCCGGTTTCTGCCGAGGTGACCGCGCTCGAGGCCCCAGCCATGATCGCCGAGGGGCGCAAGCTGGCGGCGATTGATCCCAACGTGGTGGTCAAGCTCCCCACCATCGTGGAGGGGCTCAAAGCCTGCAAGGCGCTTTCCGCCGAGGGTATCCGGGTCAACATGACCCTGATCTTCTCCGCCAACCAGGCCCTCCTGGCGGCCACCGCCGGGGCCTGGTGCGTCTCGCCTTTCGCCGGACGCCTCGACGACATCTCCTGGGACGGCATGGACCTCGTGGCCGAGATCGCCCAGATCTTCGATATCCACGGGGTCGGCACCCGGGTGCTGGCGGCCTCGATTCGCCACCCGGTCCACGTGCTGCAAGCCGCTAAGGCCGGGGCCGACATCGCCACCATGCCGGCTAAGGTGTTCCAGCAACTGATCCAACACCCGCTCACCGACAAAGGCTTGCAGCAATTCCTGGCCGACTGGGAAAAATCCAAGGAGAAAGCGAAGTAACCATGAGAACCGCGCGCGGCAAGAAGGCCGCTACCGAACCCACCCCCCTCTCTTACCAGGAACTCTCCGCCAAGATCCTGCCCGAGCTGCACCTCATCGCGGCCCAACAGGGCATCGAGGACTACAAGAAGATGGGCAAGGACGACCTGGTGATGGCCCTGTTGCAACAGGAGGCCACCGGGGAGGGCCTCCGGCTCGCCAAGGGTTATCTCGAGATCAGCTCGGACGGCTACGGCTTCTTGCAGGAAAACCTCTATAACCTCGAGACCCGCTCGGTCATCGTCTCGGCGGGGCTGATCAAACAGCACCAGCTCCGCACCGGCGACTACGTAGTGGGCAAAGCCCGCCCCCCCCGCGACAACGAGCGCTACGGCACCCTGATCCGGGTAGAGGCGGTCAACAACCTAGACCCCGAGGCCGCCGCCCGGCGCCCCAAGTTCGACGAGCTGATCCCCCAGTTCCCCGACCGGCAACTTCGGCTCGAGACCGTGGGCGAGGAGATGTCCACCCGGGTCATCGATCTGCTCTCGCCGATCGGGCGGGGTCAGCGCGGCCTGATCGTGGCCCCGCCCAAGGCCGGCAAGACCACCCTGCTCAAGAAGATCGCCAAGGCCATCCTCAAAAACGAGCCCGACGTCAAGGTGATCGTGCTCCTCATCGACGAGCGCCCCGAGGAGGTCACCGACTTCCGCGAGAGCGTGGAGGGGGCCGAGGTCATCGCCAGCACCTTCGACGAGCCCCCCCAGAACCACATCCGGGTGGCTGAATTCGTGCACGAACGCTCCCGCCGCATCGTGGAGGAGGGTGGGCACGTGGTGATCCTGCTGGACAGCATCACCCGTTTGGCGCGTGCAAATAACCTGGTCACGCCGCCTACCGGGCGTACACTATCGGGTGGCTTGGACTCGGCGGCCCTGCACTTCCCCAAACGCTTCTTGGGGGCGGCCCGCAACATCCGCGGGGGGGGCTCGCTGACCATCCTGGCTACTGCCCTGGTCGAGACTGGCAGCCGCATGGACGACGTGATCTTCGAGGAGTTCAAGGGGACCGGCAACATGGAGCTTCAGCTCAACCGCCGTCTCGAGGAGCGCCGCATCTTCCCGGCCATCGACATCTCCAAGTCCTCCACCCGCCGCGAAGAACTCCTCTTGGGCGAGGAAGTGCTGCAAAAGGTCTGGCTGCTGCGCAAGGTGCTGGCTGACATGGACCCCGCCGAAGCGATGGAGATGCTGCTTTCTCGCCTCTCCCGCACCAAGAGCAATAAGGAGTTCCTTGCAACTCTGGCCGGAAAGTAGTTATACTCTCGCAGGGTAGCCCAAAGGCTAGCTTGCCAAGCTAGCTAACACCACTCCCGGAGGACTCGACTTTGCCTACCAACGAATGGTGGAGACTTGCGTTTGCTGGAGCTCTGCTCAACCTTCCTCTGGCCACGCTGGACATCACGAAAGAGTTGGCTCCCTCGAACGAGGTTGTCTTGGACGCACCCGCCAAAAAAGGTTGGGTGCTTTATACGGTCAAATCGGGGGACACCCTGAGCGCCATCGCCAGCCGGTACGCGGTGGACCCTCGGGCCATCCTGTGGTCCACTGGGCTCACCAGCCCCGATCTCAAGCCGGGGCAGACCCTACGCATCCCGATCACCGAGCAGGTCGAGCGCGAGGTGCGCCTTCCGCCGGGGGTACGCGAGTACGTGGTGCAAAGCGGGGACACCCTGCAAACCGTGGCCCGGCGTTTCGGGGTGACTGAGCTGGACCTGGTCTCAGCCAACCCCAGCCTCTCCAGCCTTGACCGGCTGGCCGAGGGCAGCGTCATCTACATCCCCACCCAGACCAAGGGTCTGCTGGTGGAGATGGGCAAGGGGCAAAACCTCACCGACTTGGCCGAGCGCTTCGGGGTGCCGGTGCTGACCATCGCCAAGGTCAACGGGGTCAAAGACCCACTCGAGCTTCGCGCGGGGGATCTGGTGCTCCTGCCGGGCATCCAGGCCCGCACCACCTACGACCGACTCCTGGCCGTGCGCGAGGAGGAGCGCCGCCAGCGCGAGGAGGAACAGCGCCGGCTGGCCGAGGAGCGCCGCAAGCAGGAGGAGGCCCGCCGTTTGGCCGAACAGCAGCGCCTGGCCGAGCAGCGGCGGCAGCAACTGGCCCAGGCCCGGGTGCAACGTCAGCGGCAGCAACAGGCCGCGGTGGCCCAGCGCTCTCAGGCGGCGAAATCGCCCACGGTACGCCGGGTCAACTACGAGGCCGCCGCCAGCGGCTTCCAGTGGCCGCTGGGCAATTTCGTCATCACCACCTATTACGGCTCGAGGGGGGCCTATCAGCGCTTCCACACCGGCGTGGACCTGGCCGCCCCGATGGGCACCCCCATCTATGCCGCCAAAGAGGGTCAGATCGAGACCGCCGGGTGGAGCAGTTGGGGATATGGACTCCACGTGATCATCGATCACGGCTCGGGGGTGGAAACCCTCTACGGACACATGTCCCGCATCGCGGTACAGCCCGGCCAGTTCGTCGAGCGCGGCCAGCTCATCGGCTACGTGGGCTCCACCGGCTGGTCTACCGGTCCTCACTGCCACTTCGAGGTCCGAGTGGGCGGGGGAACTCGCAACCCCCTGGCTTACCTCCCCTGATTTTTCCTGCACTCCATACTGCGCGCCCCTGTGGGGCGCGGTTTTTTAGGGGGTCTGACCGTGCGGCTCGGCCTCGAGCCACAGCTCGAGCACCGCGTAGGCCGACCCCAACAGCAAGACCCCCAGCGAGGCCGGGACCGCCAGCCCCACCCCGGCGAAGATCTGCTGGAAGTGGGACAACGGCGAGAGGTAAAGCGCCACCGGGAGCGCTCCCAAGCTGGTAGCGAGCAGCAGCCCCAAGGCCAGCCGGGGCCCTTCCTGCAGGGCTATCATCATCGCCAGGACGCTCAGCATGATCACCGTCCACATGGCCAGCACCAAGACCCCGTGGGCGGCGGCCAGGTAGGGGTTCTTGGGGATCGCCGCCACCACCACCGCCCCCAAAAGCCAGGTCGAGAAGCTGGGGACGTAGCCGAAGCCCAGCCCTATCAAAGAAAGCTGCCGCCGCACCGCTGCCCCGGTCAGCCGGTGGGGCAGCCGGTAAAGTGACAGCAGCAGCAGGATGCTCACCGGCGCCTGCAACCACAACCACTCGCCCGTGAACATGCCTGTAGTGTGGGGGCCAACCGGGCTTGGGGTTGTTGACTACCACAAATCGTGGGCATTGTCGCCTCGAGCCGTGCTTTTAGCCCTGCTGGGTGATAGATTAGAGCACGGAGGAAGTGATGGAGAAAGGCACCCTACGTGTAAAGACCGGCTTCGCCGAGATGTTCAAGGGCGGAGTGATCATGGACGTGATGAACCCCGACCAAGCCCGCATCGCTGAGGACGCTGGGGCCACCGCAGTGATGGCCCTCGAGCGCATCCCCGCCGATATCCGGGCCCAAGGCGGGGTAGCCCGGATGTCCGACCCGGAGATGATTGAGAAGATCAAGGAGGCGGTCTCTATTCCCGTGATGGCCAAGGTGCGCATCGGGCACATCGTGGAGGCGCAGATCCTCGAGGCCATCGGGGTGGACTTTATCGACGAATCCGAGGTGCTGACCCCCGCCGACGAGGCCTACCACATCAACAAATGGGACTTTAAGGTGCCCTTCGTCTGTGGGGCCACCAACATCGGCGAGGCCCTGCGCCGGATCGGCGAGGGGGCTTCGATGATCCGCACCAAAGGCGAGGCCGGGACCGGCAACGTGGTGGAGGCCGTGCGCCACGCTCGCAGCGTGCTCGGGGCCATCCGCCAGATCCAGGCCATGCCCCGCGAAGAACTGATGACCTTCGCCAAGGAGAACGGGGCTCCCTATGACCTCGTGGTGTGGGTCCACGAGAACGGCAAGCTGCCGGTGGTGAACTTCGCCGCCGGGGGGGTGGCCACCCCCGCCGACGCCGCCCTGATGATGCAGCTTGGGATGGACGGGGTGTTTGTGGGCTCGGGCATCTTCAAGTCGGGGGCCAGCCTCTCCGAGGCCGAGAAGCCCAAAGCCTGGTTCCGCCGGGCCAACGCCATCGTCAAGGCGGTCACCCACTACAACGATCCCGCCGTGCTGGCCGAGGTCTCTCGCGGTTTGGGCGAGGCCATGGTGGGCATCAACCTGGATTATCTGGCCGAAGAAGAAAGGCTCGCCAAGCGCGGGTGGTAGAGCAAGGGCTTAGAGGGCAGCGCCGAGGGGTCAGGGAGATCAATCCCTGACCCTAAAGCTTTGAGCCGCCTCGCTCTCAGCTATCAGCACTACCAGGGCCATTGGCGATTGCCGCCTAGGGCTGGTTTGCCTCTTGATCGGCCCACCTTAAAGATTGCTATTGGCGGTTTTCGGAGCGGGCCTTTTGTCAACCTGACCCTTGACTCCAGACCCTAGACCCTAGACGATATTGGGCGTGAAGATCGGGGTTCTCGCCCTTCAGGGCGATTTTCGTGAGCATAAACTGATGCTGCAAAACCTGGGGGTGGAAGCCCCTGAGGTGCGCAAGAAGGAACATCTCGAGGGCCTTTCCGGCCTCATCGTGCCGGGTGGGGAATCCACCACCATCGGCAAGCTGGCCCGTGAGTACGGCATTGACGAAGCCGTGCGTAGCCGGGTCGAAGCGGGGAGCCTGGCAGTGTGGGGAACCTGCGCCGGGGCCATCTGGCTGGCCAAGGAGATTATCGGTTACCCCGAGCAGCCCCGGGCCGGTCTGCTCGATATCGCCATCCACCGCAACGCCTTCGGGCGGCAGGTGGACTCCTTCGAGGAACCGCTCGAGATCAAAGGCTTCGAGGCTCCCTTCCACGCGGTCTTTATCCGCGCCCCGGTGATCGAGAAGGTGGGTCCGGGGGTCGATGTGCTGGCGCGGGAGAAGGATCAGGTGGTGCTGGTGCGCAGCGGAAAGCTGATGGCCTCGAGCTTCCACCCCGAACTCACCGGGGATAGCCGGCTGCATCAACTTTTCGTGGAGATGTCTAAAGAATAAATCCTTCACGAGCAGAATTTATCGTGGCTAATTTCACATAAAGCCCACGCTGATCTTAACGAGGAAATGGTGTTTGCGTAGGAGCGCTCCGGGGGCTCTCGGCGTGGTGCAACACTAACACCCCTCAGCCTGTCATCGGCCTTCCGAGCGCTGGGGGCCTTCGTCCTTTGGTACAAGGAAACCCGGGTCACTCGAGGTCAAACTACAGCTCGGAGGTGAACGTGATGTTCAAACGCTTGATTCCAGTTATCGTCAGCACCGTGTTTGTTTCGGCCATCGCCTTTGCGCAAAACGTCCAGGTAGACGCTTACTTGGGCGGGGGCCAGCTCCAGGCGGGTGGGGCTTTCGGCTACAAGGTTTACGACCTCGGCCAGGACCTGGGGATTGCCGAACTCCCGCTCTACGCCCGGGTGGGCGCCGCGATGGGGGCGGCCCAGAGCCGCTTCACCCTGGGGGTGGACGCGCAATCCCCCCAGGTGGTGGGCCTCTGGCGCTTCGACGCGGGCGCCGGGGTGGAGTTTACCACCCACAACTCGGCCTTCGCGCCTTACCTCAGGCTGGGGACTCAGTTTTGGGTGTTCTTCGGGGATCTGGACTTCTCGACCCAGACGACCACCTACCGAGCAGGGCTGCGCCTCGACTTCTGAGTCGGGGGTAGTTCGATAACCTCGAGCGCGCCCGATTCGGGCGCGCTGCTTTCATGCTTAAGGCGGCTAGGGCCGCATCCGGGTGTACATGCGGGGGAAGGGGATGGCCTCGCGGATGTGCTCGATGCCGCAGATCCAGCGCACCGTGCGCTCGAGGCCGATCCCGAAGCCTGAGTGGGGCACCGTGCCAAAAAAGCGCAGGTCCAGGTACCAGTCGAAGACCTCCTCGGGCAGTTGGTGTTCCCGAATCTTTTGCAAGAGGAGTTCGGGGTCGTGGATGCGTTGGCTCCCACCGATGATCTCCCCCACGCCCTCGGGGGCCAGCATGTCCGCACCCAGGATCAGACGGGGGTCTTCGGGGTCGGGCTCCATGTAGAAAGCTTTGATGGCGGCGGGGAACTTCTCCACGAAGATCGGGCGGTCGAACTGGCTGGTCAGGGCGGCCTCGTGGGGGGCACCGAAGTCGTCGCCCCACTGCAGGGGCTGTAGCTCGAGTTCGGGTCGCTCCCGGGCGATCTCGTTCACCATCTCTACGGCCTGGGTGTAGTGGATGCGTGGGTAATTCCCCTGGGCGGTGGTTTGCAAGAGCGTGGTGTCCCGCTCGAGCAGCTCTAACTCGCGCTTCTTCTCCTCCAGGACCCGGCCCACCAGGTAGGCCACCAGATCTTCTTGGAGCTGCATATTCTCCTCGTGGGTCATGAAGGCTACCTCCGGCTCGATCATCCAGAACTCAAGCAGGTGACGGCGGGTCTTGCTCCGCTCAGCGCGGAAGGTCGGTCCGAAGGTATAGACCTTGCCGAAGGCCATCGCCCCGGCCTCGGCGTAGAGCTGACCCGACTGCGCAAGATAGGCCTTCTCCCCGTCGAACAGGTCCACCTCGAAGAGGTCGGTGGTGCCCTCCACCGCGTTGGGGGTGAGGATCGGGGTGTCCATCCGGATAAAGCCGCGCTCACCGAAGAAGTCGTGGATGGCCCGCTCGATCTCGTCACGCACCCGGAGCACCGCCCAGGCCCGGCGGTGGCGCAAGTAAAGATGGCGGTGGTCCATCAAAAAGTCCACCCCGTGCTCTTTGGGGGTGATGGGGTACTCTTTGCTCGGCAGGCTGATGACCTCCAGGCTCCGTACCCCCAGCTCGTAGCCGCCGGGGGCGCGGGAATCGGCCTTGACTATTCCCGTCACCTCGAGGGCCGCCTCCTGCGGTAGGTGGTCGGCCTGCTCGAACTGTTCGTCGGGAAGTTCCCCTTTGAACACGGTCGCCTGGAGGAAGCCGGTGCCGTCGCGCAGGGTGAGAAAATGGATCTTGCCTTTGCTGCGGCGGCCCATGACCCAGCCCCGGATCAGGATTTCCTGGCCTTCGTACTTGCTGATCTCCTCGATAAAAACCCGTCGCATACCTTCAAGAGTCTATCGCATCCCCTGGGCAACCTCCGACCTCTGCCAGCGGTAAAGGTAAAACTGGAGGGTCAAGAGGTAAAGGCTCAGGCCTAGCACGGCGACCTCGAGCCCCCTCCCCCCAAGATCGCCCCGGCATTCGCAGCCAGCATCCCGGCAAACCCGGCCTGCACCGTGGCCCGGCGCAACACGTCAGCCAGGTACTCGTCCCAGATCGAGGGGGTTCCCGGCAAGAGTTCGATCACCAAGGCGACTACCCCGACCAAAACCAGCGGATGCCCGTGCCCGCTCAGGTAGAGAAAGGCCAGCGCCCCGGCTACGAGCGTGAGCAGGCTACGCCGAGAGGGCAGCGGACTGATCCGATTCTCGATCTTGACCCCCCCCGATTTGTACCGAGGAGTTATGAGGCTCTTTCGAGGTGACATAAGTAAGCAGGCTCGAGGCGATGAGCAAGATCACCACCATCGTCCAGGCCACGAAGAGGGCGGTCGTGTAACCGCCGTACTGCCAAACGATGAGCGCGATTATCAGGATGAGGGGAAACTCCAGGTTGATCCCAAACCTGGGCTTATCGGACACGCTGCACCTCCGACTTCGAAGTGGGGGATTCGTCTTCGAAGATGTCTTCGATGGTCAGCCCGAACACCCGGGCGATTTTGAACGCCAGGGGCAGGCTGGGGTCATACTTCCCGGTCTCGATGGTGTTGACGGTTTGGCGGGAAACGTCTAAGCGTTCCGCCAGGTCGGCCTGGCTCCAGCCGCGCTCGGCCCGTAGAACCCGCAGATGGTTTTTCATCGGTAGCGCCGGTAGGCCATCACCAGCCCTACCGCCCTCGAGAGCGCCAGCATGGCCCAGACCGCGAACATCGGAACCTTGGGGAACCCGGCGAACTCCTCGAGAAACCCGTAGCCAAAAGTCAGTAGGGTGATGGGCACGACTGCGAAGGTAAGCGCTTCGACCTGAATCTTTTGATCGAGTTCGTCCAGACGGGCGATGAGCCGGAAAAGGTTCTGTAAGGCCCACATCACGAAGACCACCGGGATCAGCGCCAGGGCCACCGTCTGCCAGGAGGTTTGCACCCCGATGATCCGCGCAAGTAGTAAAAAACTCGGCAGCAAAACCAGATAAGCCACCAATCCCATCAGCAGGGGGTGAAGGGGCTAACCATAGGCTACCTCGAGCCGATCCCCCTGATTTCCAATGTTCAACCGCCTATTTTTCACAGATGTCAAGCCTCCTTGACATCTATATGTAAAACAAACCCGTCTAAGTGT
This sequence comes from Meiothermus sp., assembly GCA_035760705.1. Taxonomy (GTDB): domain Bacteria; phylum Deinococcota; class Deinococci; order Deinococcales; family Thermaceae; genus Allomeiothermus. The sequence continues at coordinate 43,851 of DASTSL010000035.1, forward strand.
CAAGTTTGCTTGACAAACCGGTTTAGGTCAGCCAGTTGCGGTAGGTGATTTCGGCGATCCGACCGATCAGCAGGATGGCCGGGTGGTCGGGGTAGAAGCGGGGGTCGGTTTCGGTCTTGGTGAGGACGGTTATCACCGCCGCCTGGTCTCCCTTTGCCAGAATCCCCGCGTCATGGCGGCAACAGCGGATCTCGCCCGACTTCGAGTAGAGCTTGAGCGGGGTAGTGCCTTCTTCAAGATCATCCAGGTCCGCCGGGATGTAGCGCAGAAAGCTGGTGAGCTGCTGCCTGGAGAGAATATCGAGGGCGGTCTGGGTGGCCGGGGGCTCGAGCAACTCCCCCCGCCACAGCGACTTCAAGATGGCCGCCTGGTCGCGGGCACTGGTCCGGCTGAAATCCCCTTTTTCGCGTTTCGGGTCGGGCCGGTCCTCGGGCAACGAAAGCATCCCGGCGGTATGGGTCTCGAGCCAGCCGTGTCCGTGATAGTAACGGTTGAACGGCTCCTTGTGCCCGAATAAATCCAGCGTCACGTTGGTGGCGGTGTTGTCGCTCACCACGATCATCAGCGTCAAGATGTCGCGCAAGGGCAGCGCCAAGCCCGGCGAGAGGTCTTTGAGGATGCCCGAGCCGAGCGCTACGGTTTCGGGTCGGATGGGGATTTTTTGCTCGAGGTCGGCCCCCGTCGAAAGTGCGTAGCAGAGCATGGGTAGCTTGATGGTGCTGGCCGCGTAAAAGGGTCGGGCCTCCTGGTGGGCGAAGCGCTCCCCGCTGGCTAGGTTCTCTAGCACCACCCCCACCTCGCCGGGAAAACCGGCGATCAGCATTTGGATCTCCTCAACGAACTGTTCAGCGGGTGGCATAGTTACACTCCAGGATGTGCTCGATGGCCTCGGCGAAACCGTTCTCGCGGACGTGCCCCACGATATGATCGGCCGCCGCCTTGACCAATTCGACGGCGTTGCCCATGGCGATCCCCAGCCCGGCGTGGCGGAGGGCGGTCACGTCGTTGTCGGAGTCGCCGATCATGGCGATCTCGCCTATATCCAGCCCGTAGTGGCGGGCCAGCCAGTCCAGCCCGGTGGCTTTGGAGACCCCCTTGCGGATGATCCCCACGATGGCCTCGCGGGGGGAGAGGTACTCGGCGATGTCGATGTCCGGGACGGCCTCGAGGTCCGGCTTGGCCACCTCCCAATCGGTGGGGTCGGCGGCCACCCACCAACTCCGCACCACGGTTTCGCTTAACCCCTCGAGCACTGCCGACTGGGCCGGGACCCCCACCATCGCCACGTGCTCCTCGATGCCCGGCGGGATCAGGTAGGCCTCGTAGTAACGCCCGCCGGTCTCGGTCAGCACGTCGAAGGTGATCCGGTGCTTGCGGGCCAGCTCGACGATCTGGGCGAAGTTGGGCAGGGGTTCGTAGTGCAGGGGCTGCCCCAGGGCATCACAGATCGAGGCCCCGTCGTTGAAGACGTGGGCCCCTTCCGGCTCCATCCGCTTGGCCCACTCCAACCCGTACCCGCCCTGGGGTCTCCCGGTGCAGACCGCGAAGCGGAGCCCTTCTCGTTTGCCGCGTTCGATCGCGGCCCAAGCGCTCTCCGGGACCCCCAACCGGGGCCCCGCGTAGAAGGTTCCATCGAGGTCGAGCGCGACGAGCTTGATCAAGCGGTTCTCCTTAGCATATTTCTTTCACGAGCCCAGATTATCGTGAAATTTATCACTTATATACTCCTCATCGGATCGGAGGGGAAGAGGCATCCGCGCGGTTCTCGGTCATCACCCGCCGCAAGGCTTCGGCCAAACCGCATTCTTCGACGCTGGGCACCACGTATCGCGCCGCCGCCTTGACCGAGGCCGGGGAGTTGCCCATGGCGATGCCTAACCCCGCTGCGCGGATCAGCTCGAGATCGTTCTCGCCGTCGCCGACCATCGCGGTCTGCTCGAGGGTCAGGCCGTACCGCTGAGCCATCCAGGCCGCTGCCGAAAGCTTGGAAACCCCCTGCGCCGTCACCGAGTTGAAGCCCATGCCGGGCATACCCGGGCTGGTGGCCTCGTGGAGTTCCACCCCGGCGACTTCCAGTACCTGCTGGCGCAAAACCTCCCAGCCCCCTCCGAGTTCCACCACGTACTGCACCCGGATGATCTGGCCGGGCAGGTGCTCCAGGTTGCGCACCTCGGCAGGGAAACCCAGCATCCGCTCGTGGGCCAGCAGGTCGGGATGATCGCTCTCGCGGTAGAAGCCCCCCTCGGCGGTATAGACCTCGAAGGGGAGCCGGTGCAGCCGGGAAAGCTCGAGCAGACTTTGATAGGCCTCGTCGGGGAGGAGACAGACCCGCTCGAGGCCCCCATCGCCCCCGACCACCACCGCCCCCGACTCGAAGATGTGCAGGCCCTGGGGGTCCAGCCGCCGGGCGTACTCGAGGGCAAACCCCCGCCCCGGTCGCCCTGTACATACTGCCAAATGGATCCCCGCCGCGCGGGCCAGCTCGGCAGCGGCCCAGGCGCAATCGGGGACTCCGTTCGGCCCGTACAGGGTTCCGTCCACATCAATCAAAACCAATCCCGTCACGAGGGCAATTCTACCCCGAGATGCTCGAGCCTCGCGCGAGCCACAGCCAAGCGTGCGCCGGAGTGCTCGAGGGGAGCCCATCTACCCAAGTCAGCGTCTTGGGTCCGTACCCGAAGATGACGGTCGCGGCTGACCCAGGGGTCGTTTGGGAACAGCGCGGCGCTAACGCTGTCCGTGGTGTGAACGAGGGTGGCAGCAAACACGCCTTTGCCGTTGACGAACATGAGCGTGCAGGGGAGATTGGTGGCGATCAGTAGCCGCCCTGAAACGGCTCCGAGCCTTCAGAATGGAAGCGAAAGCGCAAATACCAGCGCGAACTTTAGGAGTAGGCTCCCCCCTAAGCCATCGCGCTCGACCTCACCGCCCAGACTTGGGCTCACAGCTCGAGCCCGCTGCTCTCGACGTGGACGGCTTTTCCTCCGATAAACACCCGGTAGGGTTCCCCCCCCGGGCTAAACTCCACCCGCACTTCGACCGTTCCCGGCATCCCCATCCGGTGGCCTTGGAGCACGGTCAGGTTGACCGCTCCCTCACGCCGGGGAACCACCCCGGCTCGGGCCAGCAAGGCTCCCAGGGCAGCGTTGGCCGAACCGGTCACGGGGTCTTCGGGGATGCCCAACAGGGGGGCGAAGTCGCGGGCGTAGAAGGTGCGGGGCCCCAGGGGGGCATAGGCGTGGAGGGTGGAGACCTCGAGCCGGGCGCAGAGTTCCTTGAGCCGCTCCATCTCCGGCTCCACCTCGTCCACCAATCCCGGCGCCACGAAGGGCAAAAAGAGCGACCACAGCCCGGTAAAGGCCACTCCGTAAGGCAACCCCCGGTGCAGGTAGCGGTCACCCACCCCCAGCACCTCCATCACCTCCTGGATGTCCTTCCACTGCGGTGGGTCGCGGAAGCGCGGCGAGGGCCCGCGCAGGATCGCCTTGACCGGAACCCCGGCTTCGTACTCGAGTTCCACCGGCAGGGTCTCCATGGGGGTGCGCAAGAAGAGCCGGGTTTCTCCCTCCTTGACCATCCCCTGGTGCACCAGGGTCAGGGCCAGGGCGATGGCGGCGTGCCCAGCGAACTCCACCTCGCCGCTGGGGGTGAGAAACCGCACCGAGTAGCTCCCACCCAGCCAGTCGGTGACGAAGGCTACCTGCGGGTAACCCAGCCGCTGGGCGATCTGGTGCATCTCGCCCGACGACATCCCCCGCGCGTCCAGCACCAGCGCCACCCGGTTACCCCCGCCGGGGGTATCGGTGAAGGCATCCACCAACAGATAAGGGAGGCGGGCTTTAGCCATGGGAAACCTGCCGGGTGCAAGACGCGAGACGTCGAACGCCGAACGCTGCGGGCAAAACGCCAGCGGCTAGACGCCAGCCGCTAGCCGCTGGACCCATAGGATCTACGAGGCGAAGCGAGGACATATCTTAAGCCTACTCCGTGGGCTTGACCGCGATGCCCAATTCGTTGAGCTGGGCCGGACTAACCCGGCTGGGAGCCCCGGTGAGGGTTTCGCGGCCCTCCTTGTTCTTGGGGAAGGCGATCACCTCGCGGATGGAGTCCTCCCCGGCTAGGTTGGCGATGAAGCGGTCCAGGCCCCAGGCGATCCCGCCGTGGGGGGGCGCCCCATAGGAGAGGGCCTCGAGCAGGAAGCCGAACTTCTCCTGGGCCTCCTCGGGGCCGATCCCCAAGAGGGCGAACATCCGCTCTTGCAGGTCGCGGCGGTGGATGCGAATCGAGCCACCCCCGGCCTCGCTGCCGTTGAACACGAAGTCGTAGGCCAGGGCACGCACCTTGCCGGGGTCGCTTTCCAGGAGGGGCAAATCGTCCAGGTTGGGGCTGGTGAAGGGGTGGTGCATGTAGGTCCAGCGCCCGTTCTCCTCGTCCCACTCCAAGAGGGGAAAGTCCACCACCCACAAAAAGCGGTACCCCGGCTGGATCAGGCCCAGTCGCTTGCCCAGCTCGAGCCGCACCGCCCCCAGGCTCTCCACCGTCTTGCGCCAGGGCCCGGCCACGAAGAGCAGGGTCTGACCTTCTGCCACCCGGACCTGCTCGAGCAGGTCCGCCGGGATGAACTTCGCGATTCCCCCGCTCAGGACTCCGTGCTCGAGCTTAGCCCAGGCCAGCCCGGCGGCCCCCTTGGACTTGGCGACCGCCTCCAGCTCTTCGATCTCGCGGCGCGAAAGCGAGGCCGGAGCCACCAGGCACTTCACCGTCTCGGCGCTCGCGAAAGCGCGGAACTCTCCGCCCGCAAACAGTGCGGTCACGTCGCTGAACTCGAGGCCGAAGCGCAGATCGGGCTTATCCGAGCCATAGGTGTTCATCACCTGCTGATAGGTAAGGCGGGGGAAGGGGAGGGGGAGTTCGACGCCCAGCGTCTCCTTCACCACGTAGGCGGCCAGCCGCTCGTTGAGTTCGATGATGTCCTCCTGGCTCACGAAGGACATCTCCATATCGAGCTGGGTGAAGTCCGGCTGGCGGTCGGCCCGCAGGTCCTCGTCGCGGAAGCAGCGGGCGATCTGGAAGTAGCGGTCGTAGCCCGCCACCATCAGCATCTGTTTGAACAGCTGCGGTGACTGGGGCAGGGCGTAGAAGTGGCCCGGCTCGAGCCGCGAGGGCACCAAAAAGTCGCGGGCCCCCTCCGGCGTGCTGCGGGTCAGGTAAGGGGTCTCCACGCTGATGAAGCCCTCCCGGTCGAGGAAGCGGTAGATGGCCGCGATCACCTGGTGGCGCAGCCGCAGGTTCGCCTGCAGGCGCCTGCGCCGCAGATCTACCACCCGGTTCTTGAGCCGGACCTCCTCGCTCACCGTCTGGTCTTCCTCCCCGCGCCAGCCCGCGTCCACCTGGAAGGGGAGGGTGCGGGCTTCGGAGAGGACTTCCAAGACGGCGGCCACTACCTCGACCTTGCCGGACTCGAGCTTGGGGTTGACCTGTTCGGCGGGCCGCTCGCGGACACTGCCCACCACCCGCACCACCCACTCGCTTCGCACCCGGTCGGCCTCGGCGAAGGCCGGGCTATCCGGATTCACCACCACCTGGACCAAGCCCTCACGGTCACGCAAGTCGATAAAGATCAGCCCGCCGAGGTCGCGGCGGCGGTTGACCCAGCCCTCCAGGGTCACGGTTTGACCCACCAGTTGCTCGTTGACCTTGCCACAGTAGTGCGTACGGCGCATGAGGTCTAGTCTAAGCCTCGCCTGGGAAAGCTCAAGGGTGGAAGGAGAGGTGGTGATATAGATATTTTCTTCACGAGTATGATTTATCGTGAATCTATTCACTTATACGCTGCCTCAGCCCAGCGTGCCCTTGCCTTACAATGGGCGATGTCGGGCCGAAAACAGGCCTGCATTGGGATCAACCGACATGGCTTCGATGGAAAACCGCCGGGCGCGGCACGATTACGAGATCCTCGAGACCTACGAGGCTGGTTTGCGGTTGCAGGGCACCGAGGTCAAGTCCCTGCGGGCTGGGCAGGTGGACTTCACCGGCAGCTTCGCTCGGTTCGAGGGGGGGGAACTCTTCTTAGAGAACCTCTACATCGCCCCCTACGAGAAGGGCTCCTACACCAACCACGACCCACGGCGGCTGCGCAAGCTGCTCTTGCACCGGCACGAGCTCGACAAGCTGCGCTCGAGGGTCGAGCAGAAGGGGCTCACCCTGGTCCCCCTCAAGATCTATTTCAACGATCGGGGCTACGCCAAGCTCTTGCTGGGGCTGGGCCGGGGTAAGCGGGCTTATCAGAAGAAGGCCGACGACAAAAAGCAAGCCGTGCAGCGGGCCCTAGAAGACTGGTAAGGGCCTGAGGAAACCCGCTTTGACAACCTCACGCAAAACTGGCGTAGGATACCGGGCGATGCAGATGCGTATTCCCAGATGGGGCCTGACGGGAGTGCTGCTCAGCCTGGCCATCGGGCTGGCCCAGACCCCCGCGCCAAAACCCACCCCAGAGCCCGCGCCGCCGCTGCAAACCCGCCCGGCGGTGCTGGGCAGCCTCGAGAGCTACGTGGCTTACCCCGCGGCTGCAGGCGTGCCCTATGCCTCCGCCCCCCAGCTCGCCAAGGCCCTGGGGCTGGGCTATCTGGGGGGTGGGGGGCGCATCAGCTTGAGCGCCGGCAGCCGGGTGGCGAGCTTTATCGTCTACTCCAGCGAAGCCCAGGCGGTGGGCAGCGGGGGGGCCTGGCAACGCTCGGGAGGCATCTGGGTTCCGTTGCCCCGCCTGGCCCGCACCCTCGATTTGTTTTACGAGGTCCGGGGCCGCGAGGTGGCAGTGGGGCTCAAACCGGCCCGGCTTCTGGGCGCGGTGGTGACCCAGTCCGAGGGGGTCGAGCGGATTACCCTACGGCTCGACCGGGACGTGTCGGCCCGGCTCCTGGGTGACGACCGGGTGGGTCTGGTGGGCGTGACCGGTGGGGAGGCGGAAGGGGTGACGATCAACTCGGTGGCCTACGGCCTCGAGGTCGGCCTCCCCGGCAGCGGCCCGGCGCGGCTTTACTTCCTGCCTCGCCAGGTGGTGGTGGAACGGGGCAGCCCCAAGGGCTCGCGGATTCCCCTGGTGGTGATCGACCCCGGTCACGGTGGCGCGGACCCGGGGATCATCCAGTCGGGGATTCGCGAGAAGGACCTGGCCCTCAACCTGGCCCAGGCCCTGCGCACCTTGTTGGCCCCCAGCGGGATCCGGGTGAGCCTGACCCGGCAGGGCGACCAGACGCTCTCGCTACAAGACCGGGCCAATGCCGGGGCCTTCGCCCAAGTGCTGCTGAGCCTGCACGTGGCCCCCGGCGACCGAGTGAACCTCTACACCAACCCCAGCCAGGGGAAGCTGCTGTTCATCAGCAAGGGCCGCCAGCTCCTCCCTAACACCCCCGAGCCGCGCAAGGACTTGCTGGCCGGCTATGTCTCGCCGGAGGGCTCGAGCGCTGATTTCGTGAAACTGCTGAGCGAGGAGATCGCCGGGGTGGGGGTGGTGAGCGCCCAGGGCGAGGGGGACTATTTGGCACTCTCGCAAAATGGCGGGGCCGCGGTGCTGGCCGAGTTCGGCTTCGAAAGCGTCTCCACCCCCCAGGGCCGGCAACAACTGGCCCAGGCGATGGCGAGCGCGATCCTCAAATACCTGGGCCTCTCCCAGCCGACCCCCACCCAGCCCGGGACCAACCCCCCGCCCAGCCTCCAACCCAAACCGGGAGGTAACCCGTGATCCGCCGCATGTTGAGCTTTTGGAACCTGCTGGGGGTCTTGGTGTTGGCGGTGGGCCTGTGGGCTTTCTGGGCTAGTGGCAACACTACCGTGAGCAACGCGGTGAACCTCCCCAGCGAGGACCAAAAAGCCAAACCCGGCCCCAAGGCCCTGCGCCTGTACTTCTCCGATCCCAGCGAGGAAAAATTCATCGTCGAAACCCGCACGGTAGAGATGGGGGCCGACGATGAACCGCACAACCGGGCCCTAGCCGAGCTGCTCAAGGGGCCGCAGGTCCAGGGGGCGAACCCGGTGGTCTCGCCGGGTTTGCCGGTTCCCACTGTCTTTCTGCGGAATAGCCTGGCCTACGTTGACCTCCCGGCGGCCTATGGCCGATTAGGGCTGGGCACTACCGGCGAGGTGATGCTGGTGTACGGCATGGCCTACACCCTACTCGACTTCCCCGACGTGCAGGGGGTGCGCTTTTTGCTCGACGGCAAGGAGGTGGACTCGCTGGGGCATCTGTCGCTCCTCGAGCCCATCCGCAGGCCGCAGTAAACAGGGTTTAGTCAGGAGGAGCGCGGCTGGGACGAGGTAGACCCGGCCCATATCGCCCGCCAAATGGGGATTGGCCTGGGATCATCGGTCAGGGAAAAATCGGTGAGGGAAAAAATGCAGGCCAACGAAACTCGTTTTCCGCTCGAGCAGGCCCGCCAGGCCATCGAACGTTACCGGAAGAAAAACGCTGCAGCAGGCTAAAGCCAGCAAACCTTGGCTGCCGGTGTAGAATCCACTGGGCTGTCGCCAACTACGCCGCGACAGTATGTGGGCCAGAACTTCACCCGATAACGGACAGGTTTTGGCGTAGGACCTACGACATGAAGATTGACCGCCTCATCCTGCAAGGGTTCAAATCGTTCGGCGAACGCACGGTGCTCGAGTTCGGCCCCGGGGTGACCGGGATCGTGGGTCCTAACGGATCGGGCAAGAGCAACATCCTGGAGGGCTTGCGCTGGGTGGTGGGGGCTCGGGCCCGCGAGTTGCGCGGCGAGGAGGCCCAGTCGCTTTTATTCCACGGCTCGGATGCTCGGGTGCCGATGCCCTTCGCCGAGGTGGTGCTCGAGCTTTCCCGCGGCTCCGAGCGGCTCACCGTGAGCCGCCGCTTAGACCGCGACGGGGAGGCTGAGGTGCGGCTGGGGCACAAGGCCTCCACCCTGCGGGCGGTGGAGCGGGCCCTGGCCGGGGCCGGGCTGGGGCGGAACGGCTACGCGGTGATCGGGCAGGGCGAGATCGGGACCATCCTCCAGGCCGGACCGGAGGTGCTCCTGGGCTACCTCGAGGAGGCCGCCGGGCTCAAAGCGGTGACCCTCGCCGCCAAGACCGCCCACGACCGGCTCGAGTCGGCGGCCCAGGAGATGCAGACCCTCCAGGCCGAGCAGGCTCGCTTGCAGGAGGCGTTGCTGGAAAAATCCGCCCAGGCCGTGGCTGCCCGCCAAGCCCGAGCCCTGAGCGCGCAAATCCTCCTACTGCGGCACGCGCTGATCCGGGCCAGGGCCGAGGAAGCCCGCGCTGAAGCCCGCAAGGCCGTGGAGCAGATCACCGCGCTCGAGGTCGAGCGACAGGAACTCTCAGAGCGCCTGGCGCAGTTGCAGAACCAGAAAACCCAGGCTCAAGCCGCCCTCGAGACCCTCCAGGCGGCCCACGCCGAGGCCCTGCGCCAAGCCGAGGGCCTGGCCGGGCAGCGGAGGCTCTTGCAGCAGGAGCGCAACCACCAGGCCGACCTCTCCGGGCGGCTCGAGCGGGAAAAAGCCCAGCTCGAGGCCGAGATTGCCCGGCTCACTGCCCTGCAACCTCCGGTAGCGCCTCAAGCTTCCGAGGAGGCACTCAAGGAACGCCTGGCAGGGGCCAACCGGCTGCAATCCATCGAGATCGAGCTGCAAGAGGCCCAAGCCCAACTGCGCTCGGCCCAGACCCGCTACGAGACCTACCTCAAGGCCCAGGCCGCCTACGAGGCCCAACAGCAGACTTTCCTTCAGGCCCAGGCCGAGCGGGCTCGGCTCGAGGCGGAGCGCTCGCAGCTTTCCCAGGCCCTGGCCGCAGCGAGCGAGCGCCGCCAGCAGGCCGAAGCGAGCGAGAAAACCCTGCGGGCCGAGCTGGACCGGCTGGTAGGGCAGGAAGGGAAGCTGACCGCCGAGGCGCGGGCCCTCAGGGCCGAGGTGGAGCGACTCGAGGCCTTCCTGCAATCCGGCTCCGACCTCACCGAGGGGCCGCGCCGGGTCAAAGAGGCCAGGCTCAAGGGCATCATCGGTGTGGTCGCGGACCTGCTCGACGTTCCCAAGGGGCTGGAACTCGCGGTCGAGGTGGCGCTGGCCGCTCGGCTCCAGTGGGTGCTCACCGAGGACGACCGCTCGGCCCAAGCAGCCATCGGGCTGCTCAAGCAAAAGGGCGGACGGGCCACCTTCTTGCCCCTGACCCTCCTGCGGCCCGCCGCCAGGCCCCGCCGCGACTGGAGCCAGGAAAAGGGGGTTCGCGGCCTGGCGCGGGAGCTGGTGGAGGTGCGCGGCTACCCACAGGTCGGGGCGACCCTATTTGGCGAGACGCTGATCCTGGAGTCGCTCGAGGCCGCCCTTTCCCTCGCCAAGCGTTACCCCGACACGCCGCGCATGGTCACCCTGGAGGGCGAACTCCTCGAGCCCAGCGGGGCCCTCACCGGCGGGAAGCTGCAAAAAGGCGGGCAGATGCTGGCCCTTCGGCGCCGGGTGCGTGAGGGGGCGGCGGAAGCCGAGCAGCTCGAGGCCGAGATCGCCCGGCTCGGGCGGCAGGCCCAGCGCTTCCGTGAGGACCTGAAAAAGCTCGACCTCCCCACGCTCCGCCAGCAGGAGCAGACCCTTCAGGCCGAACTGCGCTCGCTCACCGCGAACCTCGAGCGGCTGCCGAACACCTTGGCACCCAAAGCCCCCGAGCCGGTGGAACCGCCCGATCCCGCCGGGCTCGAGGCCCTCAGCCGCGAGCGCGAGGTGCTCCGTCAGGGTTTGCAGGAGGCCCGCGAACTCCAGATGGCCTGGCGACGCTACCGCGAGGACCTGGCCCGCTACCAGGAGGCCCAGGCCCGGCTCGCCGAGGTCGCCCAGCGGATCGGTGCCCTGGGAGCCGAGCGCCAGCAGATCGAAGCCCGCCGAGCCGAGATCGCCCGCCAGGAAACCGACCTGGCCGCCCGAGAAGTCGAGCTGGGGCTGGCTACGCTCGAGTCCCGCCTCCGCGAAGCCCGCCAGACCACCCGGGCCCTGGCCGACGAGGAATCCCGGCTGCTCTCGCGCACCAACGCGGTGCTGGCCGAACTCGAGCAGTCCCGCATCACTCAGGCCCGCCGCGAGGCCACCCTGGAAGCCCTCCAGACCGAGCAGTCCGAGCTTCCGCCGGTAGAGGGAGAACTCCCTCAGGGCAGCTACCGTACCCTGGCCCGCCAGTTGGCCGAAGCCGAGGCCGCTCTCCAGGCCCTAGGCGCAGTCAACCACCTGGCCGAAGCCGAGCATCGCTCCCTTGCCGAGCAGGCTGAAACGCTCCAGGCTGCTTTGCGTGAGGCCGAGGAGGTGATGGGCAAGCTCGAGGCCGAACTCAAAGCGGTCGAGCACGAGTACCAGGGGAGGCTCGAGGTGGCTTACGGACGCTTCCGGCACAAGTTCACTGAGTACGCCGAGGCCCTGCTGGGCGCAGAAGCCCGATTGGAGCGCCATCACCACGGCCTACACCTGGTGCTGCGCCCAGCAGGGAAGCGCACCGTGGACCTCAACCTGCTCTCGATGGGCGAGCGCACCATGGGGGCCCTGGCCTTCCTTTTCGCCCTCTCGGAAGCCTCCGAAGAGGGGAGAGGGTTGCCGGTAGCCGTGCTGGACGAGGTGGACGCCCCGCTCGACGAGGCCAACATCCTCCGCTTTACCGGTTTCCTGCGGCGCTTCTCCAAGGAGACCCAGTTCATCCTCATCACCCACCAGAAGCGCACCATGGAAGCTTGTGATGCGCTCTACGGGGTGACCAGCGAACAGGGTTTGAGCCGGGTGTACAGCATCAAGCGAGATGAGGCATTGGTTTAACCCCAGGTAGAGACTTTGCCGCTCTTGGCAAGTGCTCAGAGCATAGCTACGAGTTCCTAAACCGAGTCTCTATTCCCCCTCGAGTTTATCCACCACCTCGAATAGCCCCTCCAGGTCCATCTTGGCGTAGATGGCGCTGGTGTTGATGTTGCTGTGGCCCAAGAGCCGGGCGGTGGCGTGGAGGTCTCGAGACACCTGGTAAAACCTTGTCCCCGCGGTGTGGCGCAGCAGGTGAGCCCCCGAGTAGCGGGCCGGGAAGCCTAGGGCGCGGTAATGCCCGTTCAGGATCTCCCGCAGACCCCGCGCGGTCATGCCCCGCCCGTTGGCCTTGCGCCCGCCCAGGTTGATTAGGACCCGCTGTTCACCGGCGGCGGCGTAGGCCAACCGGGTCTTGAGCCAGTCCTCGAGTTCCGCCGCCAATGGCTTGCTCAAGGGAACACTGCGAGATTTGCTGCCCTTGCCGCGCTTGACCTCGAGCAGCCGCTCGGCCAGGTGAATATCCTGCACCTGCAAGTGAACCACTTCACTTATGCGCAGTCCGGCTTCGGCCATCAACCGGGCGGCGATGCGGTCGCGCCGGTGGTGGGGTTCGCCGGTCTCGAGGTAGGCCAGCAACTTCTTGTACAACGCTGGCGGCAACGCCGGGCGGCGCTCGTAGGCCGGGGTGGGGTCTCGCGGGGCGGCAACGCCGGTCGGGGGGGTCGCGGCGTCGGCCCACTCGAGCGCTTTGTAAAACGCCCGGACCCCGGCCAAATAGGTGGCGATGCTGCTGGGCTTGAGGCGTAGTTTCGCCGAGTGCAGCGAGGGGTGCGCGTGGCCGACCAAATGGCTGCCCACGGCCTGGAGGTTGGCGATATAGCGATCCAGGTCATCAGCGGTGGCCTTGAGGATCTGGACCTGGGGCGCGGGGGAATCCGGCGGCCAGGCCCAGGCCAGGAAGTCGCGCACCCCCAACCGGTAGGTCTCGAGCGTCTTGGGGCTCAGCGTGGCCCGCTTGCGCCCTTTGAGGATCAAGTAGGCCTCGAGTAGCTCGAGCAGGGCGGTTTCATCGCGCTCCTGGGCGGCCCGGATGGCCTCGAGGCGGCGCTTGCTGGGGTTCTGCCAGTTGGCGAGCGGGACGAGCATGGAACGAGTATATCAAATTTCCCCTAATTTACCTTAGGGGAAATTTGATCGTTTCGGTCTTGGTGCAAATGCCATTGCATATATAAACAGGACGTTTATACTTTTCTTCATGAATACGTCCATTGCACTCATGGGGTTGCTGCTGTTGGCGCTGATCTGGTTGGTGCTGTACGCCCCCAAGATGGGTGAACACAGCCGAGATGCGAAGGTGCGGGCGCTGGCCAAGATGTCGCGCCACGCCCGCCGCCACAACACGGTAGTGCGCTACCACAACGGAGTTCCCTTCGTGGTGACACATCAGCGCCGGGGGCTCATCTACATGCTCGAGGGCCGCAACGTGAGCCGCGAGCGCCTGGTGCGGGCCTTGGGGCACGGTGGCGAGGCCGTGGTGAGCAAGGTCGAGCAGGAAGAAGCCATGACCGCCCCCAGCCCCACCCATCTGACCATGCTGGGCTGAGCGGGTTTTTCGGCAACTCTCCCCGCCAGCTTAGTGGCGGGGTTTTTTAGTGGATGGCCGTGATCGGCGATGAGCAAGAAGTGTAAAGTGAGGATCGCATGCTGAAGTCCGTCCCCGGAACCAACGATATTTTCTCCCAGAGCAAGGAATACGCCTTCCGCGAGCCGGTGTTTCGCTACATCGTCGAGACCGCCCAGAAGGTGCTGACCTCGAGCGGCGCGCAGATCCTCCACACCCCCATCTTCGAGTACGCCGAGGTCTTTCAAAAAGGCGTGGGCCTGACCTCCGACATCGTGGTCAAGAAGGAGATGTATGTTTTCGAGGACCGCGGCGAGCGTCTGCTGGCTTTGCGCCCCGAGCCCACCGCCTCGATTGTGCGGGCTTATAACGAGCACGGGATGAAGGTCTGGCCCCAGCCGGTGCGGCTTTTCACCTGGGGCCCGATCTTCCGCGCCGAGCGCCATCAGAAGGGCCGCTACAAACAGTTTCATCAGGTGGACTACGAGGCCATCGGTTCGGCGGACCCCCTGGTGGACGCCGAGAGCATCGCCCTGATGGTCAAGATCTACCGGGAGTTGGGGTTACGGGACCTCGAGGTCAAGCTGGGCTCGGTGGGCGACCCAGAAGACCGCCTGCGCTACAACGCCTACCTGCGCGACCTCTTCCGCCCGCACGCCCCACGGCTGAGCGAGGACTCCAAAGCGCGGCTCGAGAGTAACCCCATGCGCATCCTCGACTCCAAGGACCCCGGCGACCAGGCCCTGTTGCGGGAACTCGAGGTCAAACCTATGCTCGAGTTCTTGGGGCCGGAGTCTTCGGCCTTTCACCAGGCGGTGCAGCGGTATCTGCGCCAGCTCGAGATCCCCTTCAGCGTGGACCCCAGCATCGTGCGGGGCCTCGACTACTACGTGCGCACCGCCTGGGAGGTCCACCACCGCCGGATCGGGGCCAAGTCGGCTCTGGGTGGGGGCGGGCGCTACGACGGGCTCTCGGAGATGCTGGGGGGCCCGCGGGTTCCGGGGGTGGGCTTCGGCATCGGGATCGAGCGGGTGGCGATCGCGCTCGAGGAGGAAGGGGTGGTGATCCCCTCCGACCCCTCCCCGGACCTCTACCTGGCCCCGCTGGACGAGACCGCCAAGGGCGAGGCGCTGGTCCTGGCCGAACGGCTGCGCCCGGAGTTCCGCGTGGAGATCGGCTACAGCGTCAAGAAGGTGGGAAAAGCGCTCGAGGACGCTCTCAAGCGCGGGGCCCGCTACGTCGGTTTTTTGGGCGAAGCTGAGCGGCAAAAGGGCGTGGTGGCACTCAAACACCTCGAGTCGGGTGACCAGCGCGAGGTGAGCTGGGAAGCGCTGGAGGAAGCCCTCGGCCCGGTGCCCGGGGTTCGGCTCTGACCGTGCTGATTCCGGTAGAAGTTTGATGCTTTGACGGGTCTCTTCAGCAAAGGTCTTCTGTAGGGGCACCCCTTTGTGGGTGCCCTTATCCCATTCAGGCCGATTTGGTGGGTCTTGGCGGGTCGGGGTCTTGGGCGAAATCCCTATAGCTTACGAACCGTTTTTAGCGATCTGCTTCCCTCTGCCGCACTCAGATATTCATGTGAAAATAATCACGATAAATCACGCTCGTGAAATCAATCTCTGTTTACAGCTTCACCGAAAAACGATCCCGCCGGTCCAGGACGATCCGCATCCACAGAACCAACCTCACCAGGGGCCAATTCAGCGAATGGATCACGCCTTTGATGGGGATCGTGCGAGCAAAAACCCGGAAGGTCCCGGTTTTGCTGTGGGCCATCTCGAGCAAGAGTTCCTTGGCCGTGGCCGGGTCACACGAGCGGTCTTGGTGGGAGACATAGACCAACACCCCCTCCTCTACCTGGAGGGCCAGGCCGGTGTGGCCGTTATAAAGCAAGACGGTGGCGGTTTCTTCGCTCAAACCCTGGAGAAGTTCGAGAAAAGGCGTCTGTTCGAAGGTGCCCTCCAGGATGGGCACACCGAACCGCTCGATCGAGTTCAGCCCGCGCGGATCGTGTCCCGAGGCTCCCATCAGAACCAGTCTAGCGGTACGCGCGCCGGTCGCGGGATAAAACTGACCCCGCTTGGCTTTCACCTTGGGGCCGCGGCTTGGTAGACTCACGCCGTGCGGACCCACCGTGCGCCTACCGCCAAACGCCCTCTCGCTAACCGCCCCGCGCTGGTGCTCGGGGTAGCGGTGCTGCTGGCCCTGATCCGGCTGGCGGTGGCCCTCGAGCTACTCCCCGACTGGGCCTATGGACTGGGGGCGGTGCTGCTTGCGGGGGTGACGCTCGAGGCGACTTTTAGGACGCTCCGACCGGCCTTGCTGCCGGGGCTGGGTTTACTGCTGGCGGGCATCGGGTTGGGCTATAGCTTCTTTCCCGCCGTCCTGCTGGCGCTGGCCGGGGTGGGAGCCCTCTATCTGGCCTGGACCCCCCATATGTCCGAGCGCGAACAGGCGGCCTTCTGGGGCTGGCTGCTGGTATGGCCCTCGGTGGGGCTGCTTTTGGTCTGGCAGATCATCCCCAGTCTCTATGCCCTGTGGCTCTCGTTTTTGGACCGCTTCAACTTCATCGGTCAGAGCAAGTTCGCCGGCTTGCTCAACTACGAGATCCTGCTCACCCGCGATCCCCTGTTCTGGAAGGCGCTGGGCAATACCTTCTGGTTCGTGATCTTCACCGTTCCTATAGGGATCTTGTTGGCGACCTTAGTAGCGATCCTGCTCAACGAGAAGGTGCGCTTGCAGGGGGTCTTCCGCACGCTTTACTTCCTGCCCTACATCACCGCGCTCACCGCGGCAGCGGCGGTGTGGGACTGGATCTACAACCCCGAGTTCGGCTTTCTCAACTGGCTGCTCGGCACGCCGGGGCTGGACTGGCTTTCCATGCCGCAGGGGATCTTCGCCTTGGCCTTGGCCCCGCTCGGTATCAAGCTGCAAGGCTTCTGGGCCGGGCCCAGCGTGGCCTTCGTGGCGATCATGGTGATGAGCCTGTGGCACTTACTGGGGTACCAGGTGGTGGTGATCTTGGCCGGGCTGCAAAACATCCCCAAGGAGTACTACGAGGCCGCCCAGCTCGACGGGGCCAGCTGGTGGCAACAGCAGCGCCACATCACCTGGCCGCTGCTCTCCCCTACCACCTTCTTCCTCTCTACGCTGGGCTTGATCGGAGCCTTCCAAGTCTTTACTCAGGTGCTCATCATGACGCCCACCGGAGGGGTCTTGCAGGACACCCTAACCATCACCCTTTACCTCTACAACAAAGGCTTCCGCGATTCGGATTTCTCCTACGCCAGCGCCATCGCGGTGGTGGTGTTCGCGGTGATCCTGGCCCTCACGGTGGTGCAGCAGCGGGTGCTCGAGCGGAGGGTGACGTATGAGGCTTAACGTTGGCTACTCGGAGAGCACCATGACCCCCCGATTTGCCCTGGGCCGCCTCCTGATCTACCTCGTCTTGGGTGTGGGCGCGGTGGCGATGGCCTTTCCCTTCTATTGGATGCTGGCGACCAGCCTCAAAAGCCCGCAGGAGGCCCAGCAGACCCAGCCGATCTGGGTTCCCGAACGGCTCAAGCCCACCAACTGGATGGTCGCGGCCCGGCTGGGGGCTCAAAGCGGGAGTGCCCTCTGGGGCGGCTATGGGGCGGGCCGGACGGTCACCTTGCGGATCTACACCGGCGAAATGGGGCCAAAGCCCCAGGTGAGCATCCCCACCGCCATCGGGGCCTTCTCCGACCCCCGGGCCGACAACACCCAGATCCGCATCCGCTACGCCGAAGGTTACTGGGAAATCGCCTTCACCAACGGCTCGAGCGAATCCTTCCGGCTGCTGCCGGTGGTGGTACTGATCTCCAAGAGCTACCCCAGCTACCGGCCCGAACTGCCCCCCGACGCGGTGCGCTCGAGCGGCGAGGACTGGCGGCTGGAGTGGGTCAACGTGGCTCCCGGAGCCCTGGGGTACGTGTTCCACAACTACCGCGAAGCCTGGAACGCGGCTCCCTTCGGGCGATACTTCTTCAACAGCTTCTTCACCGCGGGAACCCAGGTGCTGGTGGGGCTCCTGCTAGCGGCGATGACCGCCTTCGCCCTGGCCCGCATCGAGTTTCCCGGCAAGGGTGTGGTGTGGCTGATGATCCTGGCCACCCTGATGATTCCCGGCGAGGTTTTGCTGATCCCCAACTACATCCTGCTCTCGAGGCTGGAGTGGATCAACACCTACTATGCCCTGATCGTGCCCTGGCTGGCTTCGGTGTTCGGGATTTTCCTGTTGCGGCAGTTCTACCTCTCGTTGCCGGGGGACCTCTTCGACGCCGCGCGGATCGACGGGGCCACCTACTGGACCCAGCTGGTGCGGATCGCCCTGCCGCTCTCGGTGCCAGGGCTGGTGACCTATGGCATCTTCACGTTTTTGGGCGCTTACAACGCCCTGCTGTGGCCCTTGATCGTGACCGATAAACCCGAGACGTACACCATCCAACGGGGTCTCCAGGTGTTTATCGGCGAAGCCGGGAGCGACTACGGGGCTTTGATGGCGGCCTCCACGCTCTCGATCCTGCCCATCGTGCTGGGGTATTTCTTCGCCCAGCGGCAGTTCATCCAGGGGGTAGCCCGTAGCGGGATCAAATAGGTAGACTTTAGCGGGTGATCTGACCGTTAGCTGACGCTGTTGTGGGGATATACGGCGAGCGAGGCTGCTCGCCAAAGCCAAGGAGGAACGACATGATACGCCTGATGATCGGTTTAGCCCTGATGGTCTTGGGCCTGGGTCTGGCCCAGCAAAAACCCGAGGACGTGATCAAAAGCCAGTGCGAGAAGGCCGGGGTGGTGGCCGAGCTGTGGAACGGCTTTACCGGCGGGGCCCCCAAGACAGCCCTGGAGAATCTGGCTGTGGAGTTCAACAAGACCCAGAACGGCCAGGCCTGCGTGCGGCCCATCTCGCAAGGCAACTATCGCGACCTCTCCACCAAGATCAAGGCCGCCTTCGCCAGCGGGAAAGTGCCGGTGATGGCCCAGGCCTTTGAGAACAACATGGCCCTTTACCTCGAGTCCGACGCCCTCTTGCCGATGTCGGCGCTGGGCGTGGACCTGAAGGGGGTCAACCCGCTCTTCGTGAACGCGGTGACCTTCAACAAACAGGTCTACGGGGTTCCCTTCAACAAAAGCATCCAGATCCTGTACTACAACCGCGACCTGCTGAAGAAATATGGCGCCAAGGTTCCTGCTACCGTGGAGGAGTTCGTGGCGACCGCCAAGCAGATTTCGCAGGGGGAGAAGGCCCCGGTCTACTTCTTCCAGCCCGACACCTCGACCTTCTCCTACTGGTTCTTCACGCTGGGCGGGAACTACCTGCCGGGCGGCAAGCTGGTGCTGAACTCGCCCAAGGCCCTCGAGACGCTCGAGTTCTTGGTGCGAGGCGTCAAGGACGGCTGGGCACGGCCCATCACCAACGGCTTCATCAACGCCAACTTCGGCGCGGGGCCCTTCGGCTTCTCCACCGACACCTCCGCCGGCTACAGCTTCTACCTCCAGGCCGCCAAGTTCGACGTGGGCGTGGCGACCCTGCCGGGTCGGACCAACAAGCAACCCGGCTTCGGGCTGGTGCAAGGCACCAACATCGTGGTCTTCAAAGGGGCTGACGAGAAGGAGAAAAAGGTCGCTGCCGACTTCCTCAAGTTCATCATCTCGCCCAAGGCCCAGGCGGTGTTCGGGGTGGCCACCAACTACGTGCCGGTCAACCTGGGTTCGGGGGTTGACCCCTTGGTGACCCGCTACATCAAGGAAAACCCGGCCTTCGGCGTGGCGATTACCCAGGCCCGCTACGCCAAGTTTGAACCGGCCCTCTCCGATTGGGAGCAGATCCGCTTCGACATCCTGGGGCAGGCCATCAAGGAGGCGGTGCTGGGCCAGGCGACCCCCAAGGCCGCGCTGGATAAGGCGCAGAAAGCCGCCGAAGACCTGTTGTCGGGTCGAACCCGCTGATTTGGCTCGAGGCCGGAACCCACCCGGCCTCTTCTTGCTCGAGTTTATGTGATTATTTTCACGATAAATCTGGATCGTGAAATTAGTCTCTGGTGTGGGAACTGGCTAGCTCGAGCCTTAGCCCGGAGCAATCCTGAGGGGAGAGCCATTTATCCTGCGAACCCCGGCGTAGGCTTGAGGGTGGTAGGGTGCGTGCGCCGGCGAAGGGCTCGCGACAAGTCGGGGCGAAACGCGCTATAGTGGGCTTCGGCTGGAATTGGTTCCACCGTGGCCCAGGCAGGACCCAACCTATGTAAGGAGGAACACATGAGAGTAGCCATTAACGGATTCGGGCGCATCGGGCGGCAGGTCTTCCGCATCCTCGAGGAGCGCGGGGTCGAGATCGTGGGGATCAACGACCTCTCCGACAACGCCATTCTGGCCCATCTGTTCAAGTACGACTCCAACTATGGCCGCTTCCCCGGAACGGTCAGCTACGACGAGCAAAATATCAGCGTGAACGGCAAGACCGTCCGGGTCTACGAGGAGAAAGACCCCGCCGCGCTGCCCTGGGGGGATATCGGGGCGGACATCGTGATCGAGTCCACGGGCCGCTTCACCAAGCTCGAGGCCGCCGAGGCTCACCTCAAGGCCGGGGCCAAGAAGGTGATCATCAGCGCCCCCGGCAAGGGGGATATGCTCACCGTGGTGATGGGGGTCAACGAACACATGTACGACCCCGCCAAGCACCACGTGATCTCCAACGCGAGCTGCACCACAAACGGTCTGGCCCCAGTGGCCAAGGTCTTGAACGACAAGTTCGGCATCGATAAGGGGATCCTCACCACCGTCCACGCCTACACGGCCTCGCAGAGCCTGGTGGACGCGGTCAAGGACGATCCCCGCGACGCCCGGGCCGCCGCGCTCAACATCGTGCCCTCCGAGACCGGCGCGGCCAAGGCGGTAGGGCTGGTGATCCCCGAACTCAAAGGGAAGTTCGGTGGGATGGCCTTCCGGGTGCCCACCAGCACGGTATCGGTGGTGGACTTCACCGCCCTCTTGAACCGCGAGGCCAGCAAAGAGGAGATCAACGCCGCCATGAAGGAAGCTGCCGAAGGCCCCATGAAGGGCATCCTGGCCTACACCGAGGAACCGTTGGTCTCTTCTGACCTCAAGGGCAATCCCCATTCCTCGATTTTCAGTGCCCTCGATACGCTGGTGATCGGCAACATGGTCAAGGTGGTGAGCTGGTACGACAACGAGTGGGGTTACTCCTGCCGTGTAGCCGACCTGGCCCAGTACATCGGCAACCAGCTGTAAGACGACAAAACACCGGGTGGGCAGTAGAAAACGAAGGCTTTTAGCACTTAGCGATTAGCCACCAGCTAAAGGCTAAAAGCTAATCGCTAAGAGCCTTTTTTGATCACTGCCTCTAACCGCTTTTGAGGTGCAATATGCGAACCCTGAAAGATTTCGACGCCGCCGGTAAGCGCGTGCTGGTGCGGGTGGATTACAACGTGCCGATTAAGGAGGGAAAGGTCAAGGACGATACCCGCGTCTCGGCGAGCCTGCCCACGTTGCGGCATCTGCTCGAGCAGGGCGCGACCCTGGTGCTCCTCAGCCACCTAGGAAGGCCCAAGGGCGGCTTCGAGGAAGCCAGCAGCCTGGCCCCGGTAGCCCCCATCCTGGAGAAACACCTGGGCCGCCCCGTCACCTTTATCGGCGGGAGCCCCGAGCTGACCCCGGCTTCGGATGCCACGCTCGAGCGGGTCAAATCCCTGCCCCAGGGCTCGGTGGCCCTCCTCGACAACGTGCGCTTCGAGGCGGGCGAGGAGAAAAACGACGAGACCCTGGCGCAGAAGTACGCGCGGCTGGGGGATGCCTTCGTGCTCGATGCCTTCGGCTCGGCCCACCGGGCCCACGCCTCGGTGACCGGGGTGGCCAAGTTCTTGCCTAGCTACGCCGGTTTCTTGATGGAGAAGGAGGTCTCGAGCATCAAGAAGGTCATCGAGCACCCCGAGAAGCCCTACTGGGTGGTGCTGGGCGGGGCCAAGGTCTCGGACAAGATCGGGGTGATCGAAAACCTGCTGCCGCGGGTGAGCGGGATGCTGATCGGTGGGGCCATGGCCTTCACCTTTATCAAAGCTCAGGGCGGGAGTGTGGGGAACTCGCTGGTGGAGGACGACAAAACTGAGTTGGCTCGAGACCTCCTGCAAAAAGCCAAGGACCTGGGGGTGAAGCTCCTGCTCCCCAGCGACGTGGTGGCGGCCCAGAAGATCGAGGCCGGAAGCGAGACCAAGATCGTCGCGGCTAACCAGATCCCCGAGGGCTGGATGGGCCTCGACATCGGCCCAGAAACCCGCAAGGCCTTCGCCGACGCCCTGCAAGGGGCCAAAACGGTGCTTTGGAACGGCCCGATGGGGGTCTTCGAAATCGAGGACTTCGCCGCGGGAACGCTAGCGGTGGGCCAAGCCATCGCTGACTTGCCGGGGGCCTTCACCGTGATCGGCGGGGGCGACTCGGTCGCGGCGGCCAACAAGCTGGGCGTAGCCGAGAAGTTTAGCCACGTCTCTACAGGGGGTGGGGCCAGCCTGGAGCTGCTCGAGCTGGGCACCCTGCCGGGGATCGAAGCCTTGTCGTGAACGCGGGGATGTGCCCATAGGCTATTAGGCAGGGAGTTTTTATGCGTAGAACCTTGGTTGCAGGCAACTGGAAAATGCACAAAACCCCCACCGAAGCCAAGGCCTGGTTCCAAGAGCTGCTCCGCCGGCTCCCCCCAGTCTCGGCTGAACCTGCGTTGATGGTCCCGTTTACCACACTCGCAGCGGCGCAGGAAATCCTTGCGGGCACGGGCGTGGCCTATGGGGCTCAGGATGTCTCGGCCCACCTCGAGGGGGCCTACACCGGGGAGGTCTCGGCCCGGATGCTCGAGGATCTGGGCTGCACCTACACCATCGTCGGCCACTCCGAACGGCGGCAGTACCACCAGGAATCCGATGAATTGGTGGCGGAGAAGGCCCAGCGTTTGCTCGAGCGCGGCATCGTCCCGATCCTCTGCGTGGGCGAGCCGCTCGAGGTGCGCGAGGTGGGCGATGAGGTGCCCTACACGCTCACCCAGCTCGAGGGCAGCCTGGAAGGCGTCGAGCCCGGCTCTCCCGACCGATTGGTGATCGCCTACGAGCCGGTCTGGGCTATCGGGACGGGAAAGACTGCTACTCCCGACGACGCTGAGGCCATGCACAAGGAGATTCGGGGCTGGCTGGCGGGGCGTTTCAGCCCTGAGTTCGCCGATCGGGTGCGGGTGCTCTACGGGGGCTCGGTCAAGCCGGACAATGCCGAGGCCCTCTTCGGCCAGCCGGACATCGACGGCGGGCTGGTCGGCGGGGCGAGCCTGAAGCTGGAGGATTATCTGAAGTTGCTCGAGGCGGCGAAGTAGGCGGGTTCACTGATATGAAAATCGCTGTAGCCCCGCCGGAACGACAGGCGACGATTCGGCTGCGGGATGGTCGCACGCTCGCTTGGTCAGAGTAGGGGCTTACCGATGACCTTCCGGTTTTGTTCTGCACCGGGGCTGCCACTAGCGGACGGCTGGGGTTCGGGGCAGATGATCTCGCTGAGTTGGGTCTAAGGTTGATCGCCATTGACCGGCCCGGTTTGGGTCGATCTGACCCGTATCCCGACAAGACCCTTTCCTCCTGGGTAGAGGACATGGGCGAATTCATCCAGACGAACGACCTACGCGCTGTAACCGCGGTGGGTTTTTCGCAGGGAGCGCCGTTCGCGCTGGCCCTAGCCGGGCACGGCTTGGTGAGGGCGGTGGCGATTGTTTCCGGGCAGGACGAACTGACCCACCCGTGCATGACGCCGCTCTTACACCCGGAGGTGGCCGGGATGGTCCGGGCGGTGCGGGAGGATCCGGCGGGGTTCGAGCGCTCCTTTTCGCAGATGGCTACGCCTGAAGGGCTGTGGCAGCTCATCCTCGGAATGGGTTCGCAGCGCGACCAGGCGATATACGCCAGCGAAACCTTTGCCGAGGCGTTCCGGCGGGCCTTGCAGGAGGGGTTGGCCCAGGGGCCACAGGGACACGCTCGAGACCTGGTCAACGCGCTTGGCCCTTGGCCGCTAGCGCTGGAACAGATCACGGTTCCAGTAGACCTGTGGTATGGCGCTCTGGACAGCACGGTCCACTCGGTCCACTCGCCCAATTTTGGCGCCACCCTGGCGGAACGCCTGCCGCACGCCTCGCATACCGTAGACCCCCAGGAGGGCGGCTCGATCCTCTGGACGCGGGCTCGAGACATCCTGACCCGGCTCAAGGCCCACCTCGCAGCAGCCTCGGCGTAGACTGGGGACATGCCCGCTGGCCTTCACCCCCGTACCCAGCTCTCCAAGGAAAGCATCTTCTCGCACATGAGCCGCCTGGCCCAAGCCCACGGGGCGGTGAACTTGGGTCAGGGCTTTCCTTCCAACCCGCCCCCGGCCTTTCTGCTCGAGGCCGCCCGTAAAGCCATCGGCACGGTGGACCAGTACACCCCGCCGATCGGCCTGCCCCGGTTGCGCGAAGCGCTGGCGGAGGATTTGCGGGTCGCCCCCGAGAACGTGGTGGTGACGGCTGGGGCCACCGAGGCCCTCCACGCCCTGGCCGAGTCCCTCTACGGGCCGGGCGACGAAGTGGTGATGTTCGAGCCCTACTTCGACGTGTACATCCCCCAGGCCCGGATGGCCGGGGCTACGCCGGTCCTGGTCCCGATGCGGCTCAGCGACCGCTGGGAGGTGGACCTGGCCGCGCTCGAGGCGGCCATCACGCCCCGCACCAAGGCGCTTTTGCTCAACAGCCCCTACAACCCCACCGGCTCGATCCTCCCGCCGGAGGACCTGAAGCGGATCGTGACCCTAGCCCGCCAGCACGACCTCTGGATCGTGAGCGACGAGGTCTACGACGAACTTTATTTCGAGGAAGTCCCTACTCCGCTGCGCCAATTGGCCCCTGAGCGGACTTTCACGGTGGGCTCGGCGGGAAAACGGCTCGAGGCCACCGGCTATCGGGTGGGCTGGATCGTGACCCCGCCCGGGCTGGCCCCCCTCGTCGCGGGGATGCGCCAGTGGTCGAGCTTCTGCTCCCCGGCCCCGCTCCAGGCCGCGGTCGCCGAGGCCCTGCCGGTCGCCCGGAGGGAAGGTTTTTACCAAGCGCTGCGCTCGAACTACCGCTCCCGGCGGGACCTGTTGGCGAGGGGGCTCGAGGGGATGGGCATCCAGGTCTTCATGCCGCAGGGAACCTACTTTCTGACCGCGAAGATCCCTGGCATCGAGGCGGAAGCCCTGGTGCGCGAAGCCCGGGTGGCAATCATCCCTGGTGCCGCTTTTTACGTGGATCACCCGCCCCCCCAGGGGCTTTTTCGGCTGGCCTTTTGCAAGCAGCCCGACGAGATCGAGCTGGCTATAGAACGGCTGGAGGCTTATCTGGCGGTGAACAAATGAGCTCAACGGATGGCGTGTCATCTCGAGGTTCACGACGCTTACACGAACACATTAGTGAATTTTGTCACGATAATTCTCGCTTGTGAAAATTCTATCCGCCGGTCCCTGCCACTTTTGCTAGGAATCATCGCGCCCCCATCCCACGATTAACCTGCTCGTCTGGTACAGCCCCCTAACCGGCCTGGGGCAGCACCTCCAGGGTCACCGCCACACTCTCGCGTTTGCCGGAGCGCCAGAGGGTGAGCTGTACGGTGTCGCCCGCCTTTTTGGCAAATACGAGTTGTTGAAGTTCGGCGCTGTTCTTGACCGCTCTCCCATCCACCTCGAGGATCACGTCCCCACCTGCCGGATAAACCCGGCCCCCCGTGCTCACCCGGAGGTCGGCGGGTTGGAGGTGCGCCTTGGCAGCAGGGCTATTCCGCTCGACCGCGACCACCATCACCCCGCTATCGGGCAGGTTCAGCTCGCGGCGAAGCCGCTCGGGATAATCGGAGAGGTCGCGCACCTGGATGCCGATGCGGGGGCGTCCCTGGGAAACCCGCTGCAAACCGCCCTGCTGGAGCTGAGCGAGGTTGTCCCGCAGGTAGTTGCTGGGGATGGCGAAGCCCACCCCCACGAAAGCCCGTCGCCCGTCCACGCTGAGACCGGGGACGATGGCGGTGCTGATGCCGATCAGTTCGCCTTTAGCATCGAGCAGCGGGCCACCGGAGCTGCCGGGGTTGAGGGCGGCGTCGGTCTGGATCATTGGAACGCGAACCCGACCAACCGTGGGGATCTCGCGCCCCACCGCCGAGATGACCCCGGTGGTCACGGTGGATTGCAGCCCGAAGGGGTTACCGATGGCGATGACCTTCTGGCCAACCTCGAGACGGTCCGAGTCGCCCAGCGGGATCGGTTGGGCGTTGGCCGGGAGGCTCTTGGGGTCTGCCAGCTCGAGCAGGGCCAGGTCATAATCGGGGTTGACCCCCAGTACCCGCACCGGCAGATTCTGAGCCCCACCGGGGAAACGCACTTCGATGCGGGCTCCTTCGCGGAGGGCAGCACTCCCTTCTTGCATCGCGCCGCGGATCACGTGGTAGGCGGTGACGATCTGGCCATTGGCCTGGATCACGAAGCCGCTGCCGCTGCTTTGCGCCTGGGGGACCAGCCGGAAACGGAATAGGTCCAGTCGGCCCATCGGGCGGAAGGGCTCGAGCCGCTTGGCGGGCAGGCTGACGTTTACCGCCACCACGCTGGGGCCATAAAGCCGTACGATCTCGGTGGTGTTGCGCTCGTCTTCTAGGGTGGCACGGCTAGGGTTAAAGGGGCTCAGTTGGGCCAGGCCCCAAGCCGCCAACCCGACGAGCCCGAGCAAGACGATCAGTGCGCGTTTCATCGCTGCCTCCAGGAAAAACCGGCGCGGGTCCGGCTGTGGCCGTCTGCCGCGCCGGGATGCTCCTCCTCACTGGGCTTTGACGGTGATCCTACGGGCCTTAGCCTCCGGGGTCTTGGGCAGGGCGACCCGGAGCAGACCGTTGTGCACCGTGGCCTGCACCTTGTCCACCTCTACGCCAGCAGGTAGCGTCAGGCTACGGCTGAAGGCCCCGCGGGGGATGCCCTGGAGCCAATAGCGCCGCTCCTCCGAAGCTGCCGGGTCGAAGTTGCCCCGGATGGTGAGCTGGCGGCCCTCCAGGCTGATGTCCAGGTCATCTTTGCTGATCCCGGGTACGGCCATCTCGAGCACCACCTCTTCCCCGGTCTCGTAGAGGTCCACCGGG
This sequence comes from Meiothermus sp., assembly GCA_035760705.1. Taxonomy (GTDB): domain Bacteria; phylum Deinococcota; class Deinococci; order Deinococcales; family Thermaceae; genus Allomeiothermus. Next base: position 70,442 of record DASTSL010000035.1, read on the forward strand.
TAGCTATCCGCCCAGCGCCAGGAGTTGGCGAAGGAGGAAGCCACCTCGCTCCACAGCCGATCGAATTCGCTGAAGAAGTCGCCAAACCCGCCGTAGTTGGCAAGATTCCAGCTTCTGAAGGGCACCGGTTGACCGTTTGTCCTGCGGGTGATGTCCAACATAACTGAAACCTCCCTCAGTCGGTTAGTGGATGGTTTTGTGTGGGGGTCGAAGTTTGCAGAGTCTTTCGACCCCGCAAGTCAAGTATATAAAACCTGAGTGCGGTTTTGTCAAGGGTTCGTCACGGCAGCTTCACTTGATCTGTCTGGGACGAGAGAACGCGCTCGGGTCGGATCCGAGTCACCCGGCCAACCCCCCAAGTCCGTCTTCCCCGCCGGAACTACCGCTAAACTATCAACGTGGACACCGTTCGCTATTTGCAGGATGATGGAACCCCGCTGGGAGAACTCCCGTTCTCGGCGGAAGAGTTGCTAAGCGGCTACCGGGCCCTGCGCAGGGCCCGGCACTTCGACGAGCGGGCCTTGGTGCTCCAGCGGCAGGGCAAGCTGGGGGTCTACCCCCCCTTCCGAGGCCAAGAGGCTGCCCAGGTGGGGGTGGCGCTGGCCCTCGAAAAGACCGACTGGCTGGTGCCCAGCTACCGCGAGACCGCGGCGGTTCTCACCCACGGGCTGCCGTTGGCCAGCACCATCCTCTACTGGCGGGCCGACCCGGGGGGCTGGCGCTTCCCCGAGGGAGTGCGGATCCTGCCTTTCTACATCCCCATCGCCACCCAGATCCCCCAAGCGGTGGGCGTGGCCCAGGCCGGGAAGTACTACGGGGAAAACTGGGTCGCGGCGGCCTTCATCGGCGACGGCGGAACCTCGGAGGGCGACTTCCACGAGGGGCTCAACTTCGCCTCGGTGTTTGGCGCGCCGGTTTTGTTCGTGGTGCAAAACAACGGCTGGGCTATCAGCGTGCCCACCGAGAAGCAGATGAAGGTGCGTTCGGTGGCGAGCCGCGCCCAAGGGTACGGGATCCCCGGCGTGGTGGTGGACGGAAACGACCTGGTGGCGGTGTGGAAAGCCGCGCGGGACGCGGTGGAGCGGGCCCGGCGGGGCGAGGGGCCGACGCTGCTCGAGGCCCTCACCTACCGCATCGCCCCGCACACTTCCTCGGATGACCCAGGGCGTTACCGCACCGAGGAGCAGACCGAACTCTGGAAGCGGAAAGACCCGGTGATGCGGACGCGGCGCTGCCTGGAACACCTGGGGGTTTGGGATGAGGAGCGGGAAAAAGCGCTGGTGGACGAACTCGAGGCCGAACTCCTGGCCGCCGTTGAGGAGGCCGACCGTTCACCCCAGCCGGAGCCCTGGAGCATCGTGGAGGAGGTGTTCGCCGAGATGAACGCCGACCAGAAAGCCGCTTGGGATTATCTACAGGGGGGTACCCGATGAGCGCTGCCATGCCCCAGACCAAGACCCGGGTCCTCAACCTGGTGCAGGCGGTGAACGAGGCCCTGGATTTGGCGCTCGAGCGCGACCCCAGGGTACTCCTCTTCGGCGAGGACGTGGGCAAGATGGGCGGGGTGTTCCGCGCCTCAGACGGGCTCCAGGCCAAGTACGGGGAACACCGGGTCTTCGATACCCCCCTGGCCGAGAGCGGCATCATCGGGTACGGGATCGGGCTGGCCCTGGCCGGGATGCGCCCGGTGGCCGAGATCCAGTTCGCCGGGTTCCTCTACCCCGCGCTGGACCAGATCCTCTCGCACCTGGGTCGGTATCGGCACCGCACAAGGGGGCGCTACTCGGTGCCGATGGTGATCCGGGCTCCCTATGGGGGAGGGGTCCACACCCCCGAGCAGCACGCCGACAGCCCCGAGGCGGTGCTCTGCCACGTCCCGGGGGTGAAGGTAGTGATCCCCTCGAGCCCCGAGCGGGCCAAGGGCCTTCTTCTGGCGGCGATCGAAGACCCCGATCCGGTGTTCTTCCTCGAGGCCATCAAGCTCTACCGGGGGGTGAAAGCCGAGGTTCCCGAGGGTTACTACACCCTGCCCATCGGGAAGGCTCGCATCGTGCGCGAGGGCGACGCGGCGAGCCTCTTCTGCTACGGCGGGATGGTCGAGGTCTGCCAGAAAGCCGCCGAGGTCGCGGCCAAGGAAGGGGTGGAGTTGGAGGTGGTGGACCTCGAGACCCTCACCCCGTTCGACCTCGAGACCGTGGTGGAGTCGGTGAAGAAGACCGGGCGGGCGGTGGTGGTCTACGAGGCCATGCGCACCGGGGGCTTTGGCGCAGAGGTGGCGGCCCGCATCGCCGAGGAGGCCATAGACTGGCTCGAGGCCCCCATCCTGCGGGTGGCGGGCTGGGACGCGCCCTACCCCCCCTTCAGCGCAGTCGAACACCACTACCGGCCCGATGCCAAGCGGGTGCTCGAGGCGGTGCGAAGAGTGCTGAGGCATTGATCGTCATCGCGGTAACGAACGCTCAGAATCTGAATCGGCTCACCCTGGGCTCGATAAACCAAATGGTGGTCGCTGGAGCTCCGTCCAACTAACTCCCGCTCTTTGGCTTGGCCCTTCTCGAAGGCCACGATGCCACGTATGAGGTGACGGGCGTCAGCGGGGTTTTGCAGCAGGTAAGCGGTCTCTTGCCAGTGGAGTCCTCAAGACTCATCTCGTCCATGGGGGCGGCCAGGTTCTGCCGGGCATAAGTGTAGGTGATCGCTTTCACATATACGACACCCTTTACCTAATCAGCTTGGGTCAACCGAATATAGAGTTTCTAACGGACGTTCGTTAGACTTTGAATCATGAAACTTGCCAGCTATGCCTATGGGCAGTGGGTCACCGGGAGTGATACCGGCACCGAGGTGCGGGATGCGGTTTACGGCGAGCCGATCGCCTACGTGAGCAGCGCCGGGCTGGATTTCGCGGGGATGGTGCGCTACGCCCGGGAGGTCGGCGGGCCGAACCTGCGCCGCCATACCTTCCACGAGCGGGCCGCCATGCTGCGGGCGTTGGCTCTGTACCTGACCGAGCGCAAGGAGCAGTTCTACCAGCTTTCCCACAAGACCGGGGCCACCCGCCGCGACAACTTCATCGACATCGACGGGGGGATCGGGACGTTCTTCAGTTACTCGAGCCTGACCCGGCGCGAGTTGCCCAACGAGAAGTTCCTGGTCGAAGACGACGTGCAGATGCTCTCCAAGGCCGGAAGCTTCCTGGGGCGGCATATCCTGGTGCCCAAGGAGGGGGTGGCGGTGCACATCAACGCCTTCAACTTCCCGGTGTGGGGGATGCTCGAGAAGCTCGCGCCGAACCTCATCGCGGGGGTCCCGGCCATCGTCAAACCGGCCACCCAGACCGCCTACTTGACCGAGGCAGTATTTAGGGCCATGCTCGAGTCCGGGATCCTCCCCGAGGGGGCCATCCAGCTCATCTGCGGCAGCACCGGCGACCTCTTCGACCACCTGGTCGAGCAGGACGTGGTGACGTTTACCGGCTCGGCCAGCACCGGGCGCAAGCTCAAAACCCACCCCAACCTGGTAGCCCGCAACGTGCCCTTCAACATGGAGGCGGACTCCTTGAACTGCGCGATCCTGGGCCAAAGCGTCGAGGCCAGCGACCCCGAGTTCGAGCTGTTCGTCAAGGAGGTGGCGAACGAGATGACCGCCAAGGCCGGGCAGAAGTGCACGGCCATCCGGCGGGTGATCGTGCCCCAGGCAAAGGTGGAGGCGGTGCTCGAGGCCCTCAAGGCTAGGCTCTCCAAGGTCACCCTGGGCGACCCCAGCCGTGAGGACGTGCGGATGGGGCCCTTGGTGGGGGCCAACCAGCGCGAGGACGTGAAGGCGGTGGTGGAGAAGCTCCGCCAGGGCTGCGAGCTGGTGCTGAACGGCGAAAGCGCCGAGTTGCTGGGCGGGGACTGGGAGCGGGGCGGCTTCATGGCCCCGACCCTCCTCTACTGCGACCGGCCCTGGCAGGTGGAGGGGCCGCACGACCTCGAGCCCTTCGGCCCGGTCGCCACGGTGATGCCCTACGCCGACCTGGACGAAGCCGTCGCGCTCGCCAAGCGGGGCCGGGGGAGCCTGGCGGGTTCTATCGTGACCTACGACAAGGCCGAGGCCCGCACGCTTTTCTTCGGCCTGGCCGCCTACCACGGTCGGGTGTTGATCTTGAACCGCGAAGACGCCAAGGAGTCCACCGGGCACGGCTCCCCGCTACCCCAACTGATCCACGGCGGACCGGGCCGGGCCGGGGCGGGCGAGGAGATGGGCGGGGTGCGGGGGATCAAGCACTACATGCAGCGCAGCGCGGTGCAGGCCGACCCTACCACCCTAATGTGGCTCAGCGGCGAGTACGTGAAGGGCGCCAGGGTCAGCGAGGACAACGTTCACCCCTTCCGCAAGTACTTCGAGGACCTGCACATCGGCGAGAGCCTGCTCACCCACCGCCGCACCGTCACCGAGGCCGATATCGTGAACTTCGCCAACGTCACCGGCGATTACTTCTATGCTCACGTGGACGAGATCGGGGCCAAGGACTCGATCTTCGGGAAGCGGGTGGCCCACGGCTATTTCCTGATCTCAGCGGCAGCAGGACTATTCGTGAGCCCGGCGCCGGGGCCGGTGCTGGCCAATTACGGGCTCGAGTCCCTGCGCTTTATCGAGCCGGTGGGGATCGGGGACACCATCCAGGCCCGGCTCACCGTCAAGCGCAAGACCGCCAAGGAGAATAAACCCGGCGAGCGACCCACCGGGGTGGTGGCCTGGGACGTGGAGATCACCAACCAGGAGGGCAAGGCGGTTGCCCTATACACGATCCTGACCTTGGTGGAGCGGCGGCCCAGCTAGGGAGCATCCCATGACCTTTGGGCAAAATTAGAGGCTGTCGTAAAAGCCTGCTATTAGGGCTCAGGCGGCCCTGGCCAGCCGCTTCACCAACAAGCGTAGCATGCCCGCGTACACCCAGGCCTCGCTCGCCCGGGGGTTCTGCTCATAGTCCTTGGAGAGCCGCCGGTTCCGCCCCAACCAAGCAAAGGTCCGCTCCACCACCCACCGCTTGGGCAAAGGCTTGAACCCCTCCTCCCGCGGAATCTCCTGGTGAGTACCATAGGGGCGAGCCTCGCCCGACCTTGAACCCCTCCTCCCGCGGAATCTCCGGCACCTCCTCCCCCTCCCGCACCCAGACCCCACGCACCCCTGCGTAGGGACGGGCCACCACCTCAAGCTCAAGCCCCAGGGAGGAGGCCAACCCCCTAAGACCCCGGTACCCCCAGTCCACAAAGAGCTTGCGCACCCGGGGCCAGAGGGAAAGGTCCATCCCCAAGAGCGAGGCCTGCCCGCCCCACTTGTCGTGCTCGTTGGCCGGGTGCACGAAAGCCTTCAGTAAGCGACCCCCCGTGTCCGTCAGGATCTGGCGTTTTCTGCCCTTGACCTTCTTCGCCCCGTCGTTCCCCCGGGGCCCCCCTTTTCCGTGGTCTTGACGGACTGGCTGTCCATGACCAGAGCACTAGGGGAAGCGTGCCTCCCCTCTCG
>DASTSL010000036.1:0-20887 GCA_035760705.1 Meiothermus sp.
GGTCACGTTGGTCTATGAGCAACAAGCGCCCCCCAGCGGCCCGGTAGCCAAACTAGAAGTCATCGCGGTCCGCGACGCGGCGGGCGGGGATCTGCCGAGCAACAAGGAGGTCAACGACAACAAGAACGTCAACCTCTACGCCTCGCAGACCGAGGAGCCGGTGTGCGTGACGGTGCGGGCCACCGATGCGGGTGGGGCCCCTGTCGCCAACGCCTCCATCGTGGTCAACGTCTCCGAGTTGTTCGGGGACAACGTGGCCATCCTGCGCGGCTGCGCCAAAGGCCTGGCCGGCACGATGGGCTTCCGCGACGGGATCTTCACCGATCCCAACGGCCAAGGCTCCTTCACCCTCTACGCCACTCGGGGCAGCTCACCCAGCGGCTCCGACTCCGAGCTGTTGCTCTTCGACGAGCCGGTCAAGGTAGTAGTGGGCGCCGAGAACAACGATAACACCACCCGCCTCGGCGAGTTCAAGGTTTTCTTCTACAACATCAGCCACCTGTACTTCGGCAATACCCCCACCAAGCAGCGAACCGGGGCCACCTTCACCGAACAGAACCTGTTCAAGCCGCTGGGGGACCGCATCGACCGCAACAACCCGGCAGATAACGACTTCCTGATCCGGGCTGGGCTTTACACCAAGCAACCCCAGACCGCGATCCGGCTCCCCTCGGGAAGCCTCGACTTCACCTTCGATCTGCTCGATGGGGCGGGCAAGGTCAACTTCGTCAACTGCGGCAATTTGATGAAGCCCACCCTCTGTGAGGATGCCGACGGCAGCGTGAGCCTCCAACCCAACGACAGCTTGGGTCTGCGCGACCTGCCCTTGAACGCCCAAGTTAAGGTGACCCTGTGGGTAGTAGCCCGCTACGGTGACACCGAGTACCGCTGGCCACTCAAGGACTTCACCGTCAATAAGACTTGGATTGGCACGTACCTTACCATCAGCAAAACCGTAGACCACCACGTGCTGAGCTGGGCTGGACCTGAGCACCACCTGAACGTGCTGTCCGACGGGCGTCCCAAGAACCGTCTGGACTACACGCTGGATGCCGCCAACGACCCGGCGGTCGCCCCCGGTAGCGTCTTTACCGCCACCTACACCATCACCATCACCAACGCGGGAACCGCCCCGGCCTACAACGTGACCTTGGCCGACGCTCTGCCTGCTGAGTTAGGCGTGATCACTAGCACCGCTAACCCCGCCGGAGCCACCTACGACGCCACTAACCACGTGATCACCTGGAACTGGCAGAACACCCCGGATCCGCGCTTCGACGAACTGGCCCCCGGCCAGAGCATCACCGGGACCGTCCAGGTCTACGTGCGGCAGAAGCCGGGCTTCTGCTGGGACGACACCGCCGCGCTGGGCAACGACCTGCAAAAAGCCCAGACTTACCAGATCAAGCCGCTCGTCAACCGGGGCCGCTCACAGTGCGGCGACACCGTGGACGGGGGTTACGACGACCCCACCGGGACCCGCTACAACGACCCCTACCGGACGATCGACGGCTACTTCCAGCAAGACGTGACCAGCACCTGGTACACCGGCGCCCCGCTGGGCAAGGGCTTCCAGGTCAAGGTAGACTTTAACGGCGCCGTCAACGAGAAGGATGTGGTGATCTGGGCGGTGCGGCCTCGCTTCGCCATCACCAAGGACCTGGTAGACAAGGCGGTGAATGGCCTGGATGTCGGGCATAACCCGATCTACGACATCACCATCCGCAACATCCCGCTCGATACCGGTACGGGCCGCTACGCCTTCCTCAAGACCGCCTACCCCGGCGAGTTCGACGGAAGCACCCGGGATAACCCCTATGGGCGTAACGTCTCGCTCACTGACGTGATGGACAACGGGCTCGACTTCATCAGCTCCGGCCCGCTCAGCGTCAGCGACGACGAGGGCGTGACCGCTAGCGCCGATTACGCTTCGAGCTGGATGCCCGACAAGGGCATCATCTGGAAGGCCATTCCCTTGCTGGGCGGCGGCGACCGCGGCACCGCGCGCATCTCGCTGCGCACCAACCTGCCCGGTCTGTGGAGCAACTGCGGCTTCCTCGACGCGGACAACCTGAACCAGCCGTTCCTGGAAGGCTTCTACCCCGGCGGCGTGGACTGGCGCCAGTACGAGCTCCGGCCTTGGGATCCGGCCCCCTTGCAAAGCAACTTGATGCCGGACCTCCGCTATGGCTTGCAGGCCTGCTACACCATCGAGGTCATCGCGCCCACGCAACCTTGGATCCACCTCGATAGCTACAGCGAGTTCACCAACGCCAACGCCAACGACAAGACCGCTCTGGCCTTCAACGTGCAAAACGGCGACACCTTCTACTACCGCTGGAGCGTGACCAACGTCGGCAGCGAAACCGCCACCGGCGTCAGCTTCAAGACCACCCTCACCGGCACCGCAAGCTTCTCGAGCAACATCTTGGATCACACGGTGTGGATCTCCACCGACGGCGGCAACACCTTCGCGCCCTTGGGCGTGGCCGCGACGGCAAGCGCGAACAGCGTGACCTTCGGGGCGCTCAACGTGGCGGCAGGTGCCCAGCTCGTCTACATCGTGAAGACCAACGCCACCGGAGCGGGCAACGCCGACGCGACCTCCATGGTCACCTACACCAATCCCGAGGACCAGGGCCCCACCCTGCCGCTGCAAACCAGTGAGGACACCGCGGTTCAGCCCTAGACCCTAAAGCCCTCTTGGCCCCCCGGCCCGTGAGCCGGGGGGCACCCCCTGGGGCACCCTTGAAACGGCCATGTCCAGACTTCGAGCCTTCGGATTCGTGCTGCTCTTACTGGCGGGGTGTACGCCCCCCGCGCCCAACCCCGGCCTGGCCGATCTTCAGGTGGACCCAGCCAAAAACACGGTAACGGCCCAGGTCCAGGGCGTACAAAGCGTGGGCGAGGTCCGCTTTGCTTTTAACGGCGGCCCACAAGAGGCCTTGCAAGCCCCAGAGGGCTCGCTTAGCGTGGTGATCCCGCTTGCCGGGAAGGTCTGTTATGGGGGAAACCGGCTGGACCTCGAAGTCCAAAGCCAAGTAGGCAACAGCGATGTAATTTTGAGACGCTCTTATACCTTCAAATTTGAAGCTGCCAAGCCTACCCTCAACGTGCCGGACACCGCCCAGGCCGTGGTCGGCAAACCCGCGGTGGTGGCCGCCCGGCTGGAAAGCGCCTTGGCTTTCGGCTGTCCGGCCCAGCTCCGGCTCGAGCCCGGGAGTTCGGAGGCGGTCCCGGCCAGCGTACCGGGCAGCGCCGACCTCACGTTAGCAGCTCAGAGCGCGGTGGGGGAGTATCCCTTCACCGTGGTGGCCCAACTCGGGGATTTGCGGCTCGAGCACCCCATCACCCTCAAGGTCGGCACCCCGCCGCCCCCGGCCCGGCTCACGCTGCGGCTCGAGGGCATCGATAGCGCCCCCATCACGGTGATCCGTAAACGCGACGGGGCCAAGGTCTTCGAGGGAACCATCGCGGGCAGCAAGATCCTGGAAGGGCTCGAGGCCGGAACCTACACCGTCATCCCCGGAAAGGTGCCGGGCTTCACCGAGCCGCTGCCCTGGGAGGGCATCCTGAACCCCGGAGAAGACGTCACCGCCACGCTCAAATACGTGGCCGGGACCGGCCCGGTCGAGCCGGGGATCACCCTGCTGGCCCCGGGGCCTACTGTGACCCAGCCCCGCTTCCAGATCAGCGTCACGGTAGATAACCCGGCCCAGTACAGCCTGATGCATGCCCTTTTCGAGGACAAGGGCATCCTCACCTCCTGGTCGGTGGAGCCCAACAAAACCCTCTACTCGGCCCAGGTGACCCTCAACCCCGAGCAGTACAACGGCCCGCACATCCTGCGCATCCGGTTAGTCAAAGCCGGCAAGCTGGTGGACGGGCCGGCCCAGCAAGTCACCCTCAACGTGCCCTGGAACGGGGCCGGGGAGCTGGAATTTTTGGGCCTCCCGCCCAGCGTGAGCCTCGAGCCCGGCCAGAACCTCACCCTCTCGGGCACCCTGCGCTCGGTGAACGGCTACGAGGGGCCGACCTTCCTGAGGGTCACTTCCACCCCCGGGATCAGCGTCAGCCTGAACCCCACCCAGGCCGACGTGGTACCGGCGGGCGAGGTGCCGGTGCAACTCAGCGTGGGGGTTCCGGCCCAGGCCAGCGGGCTCTATATCGTCACGCTCGAGGCCAAGGACCAGTGGGATCTCAAGCACTTCTACACCAGCCTCAACGTGAACGTGTTGGCCAAACCCACCCTGACCCTCACCCTGCCCCCCGACCCCCTGGTCAAGTCCCCGGTCCCGGTGTCGGCCCAGGTGCAGGGCGGGGGAAGCATCACCAAGGTGGACTTCTACCTGGACGACACGCTCAAATCCACCGACACCACCGCCCCCTACGAGTGGAGCTGGGTCCCCGATCTGCTCAGCAACGGGAACCACACCCTCAAGGCAATCGCCACCACCGCGGGCGGCCTCACCGGCGAGGCCCAGGCCACCCGGCGGCTCGAGTTGCCCTTCGGCGTGCGGAGCACCCTCAACCTGGGGGTCAACTTCAGCGCGGGCCCGCTGACCCTGGGCGGTTTCGTCTACATCGGCGGGAACACCACGGGGGGAAGCGGGCAGGTCTTCCGCATCAACCCCGCCGACCTCAGCAAGACCAGCTACACCTTCGACCGGGAGGCGGTGCGGGCGCTGGTGGTCGAGGGCGGGCGGCTCTATGTCGCCACCAGCTCGAGCGTGTACGAGTTACAGTCCGACCTGAGCGCGGCCAAGCACATATGGACGCCCGACAGCGGCGACTTCTGCTGCTTGCGCGGGCGGGGCAAGGTATACGCCGCCTATGGCTCGCTGATCCGGCTGATCGGCACCGACCAGACCGTGGACGTGGGCGAGCCCATCCGGGCCCTGGCTCCGCAGGGGGATACGCTCTACGCAGCTACCGATACCCGTATCCTGCGGCTCTCCGTCGCGGATTTCTCCCTCCTCCAGTACGAACCGCTGGCAGTCCAGGTGCGGGGCCTCGAGGCGGCCTTTAACCGGCTGTGGGTGCTGACCGACGCTCAGCTCGAGCGCCGCCTGCCCGATCTGAACCCGGTGCGCGACCCCGAGGCGTTGGAAAGCTCGGCCTGGGAGCACGACGAGGGAACTACCGTCAAAGCCAACGCGGCCAAAGCCCCCGACGGGAAAACTACCGCCGAGCAGGTGACCGTGAAGACCGATACCCACTACCTGCGGCAGAGCGTGGCGGTAGCCCCCGAAACCGCCTACACCTTCAGCTTCTACGCCCGCAATAACCGCGGCAAGGCGGCTTCGTATGCGGTCTACGACACCGACGGCAACGAGATCGTGCCCCCCACTCCTTATATAAACCCCGACGAGAAAGCCTGGAAACGGGTCAGCCTGACCTTCACCACCCCACCCGGGGTCAAGGGCATCACCCTCTATCTGCTCAAGGACTCCGGCGAGGGAGTGAACCTGCTCCTGTGGGGGGTGCGGCTCGACAAGGGAGCTAACCCGGCCCCCTTCGAGTCAGTGGTTCGGCAGAACCTGTGCGGTGCGCCTAGCGGAATGGTGCTGCTCGCCGATCTGTGGGTGAGCGACGGGGGCGGCTGTCTGACTCGAGCCATCGCCAACGGCAGCACTTCGCAACCCTACAAGGCTACTCCTGGACTGGCCTTCACCCCCAGTCCAAGTGGCATCAAGCTCTATCTAGCCCACACCGACGGAACCCTGGTGGCTCTCCAAAGCGATGGAACTGTGCTCAAAAAAGAGAAGCCCCTCAGCGAGGCTCCCCTGCTGGGCATGGCGGTGCTGGAGCGGCTGTGGGTTCCCTATGACGGGGGCAAGCTGCGGGTGATAGACCCGCTGCCCTGACCTCTCCCCACAGGACCAGCCTGCGCGATCTCCCATCCCCCCTTCCGTGACGAGGGGCATATGGCCCATTTATCAGGACCGCCGTAAGAACCTACCGCCACGCTCCGGACAGTTGCTTGCCCATCCCGATGTCGGGAGCGACTCCGACCGGCAGCTCCTGCTCTCGGCTAAACTAGTTCCGTGCGCGTTTTTGCCATCGCCGACCCTCACCTTTCGCGGGCCTTCCCCAAACCCATGAGCATCTTCGGGGGCAACTGGGAGGGCCACCCCGAGGCATTTTTTAGCGGCTGGCGCGAGGTGGTGGGGCCGGAGGATCTGGTGATTGTCGCCGGAGACATCTCCTGGGCGATGCGGCTCGAGGATGCCCTCTTGGACCTGGCGGACATCGCCGAGCTGCCCGGAAACAAGGTGCTCCTGCGCGGCAACCACGACTACTGGTGGGGCTCCATCGGGCAGGTGCGCTCGGCCATCCCAAGCGGGATGTACGCCCTGCAAAACGATTCGTTGGTGATCGGGGATGTAGCCGTGGCCGGGACCCGGGGCTGGGACGTTCCGGGAAGCCGCGAACTCACCCCCGAGGACGACAAGATCTACCGGCGCGAGGTGGAGCGGCTGCGCCTCTCACTCGAGAGCTTGAAGGGCAAAACCTACCGGTATTTGGTGCTGGCCCTGCACTATCCCCCCTTCGGCCCCGGCGGGGAGAAGAGCGCCTTCACCGACCTGATCGAGCAGTACCGCCCCGACGCGGTGCTTTATGGGCACCTCCACGGCGCGGATGGGCGGCGGCTGCCCCAGGACTGGAAGGGCATCCCGCTCCACTTCGTCGCGGCGGATTACCTCCAGTTCAAGCCCAAGCTTATCCGGGTGGTGTAGTTTCGCGGCGACAGTCAAGCGGAGGGGGAATGAAGCCCAACGAAGTCCTGCGGCACTTTCTGGCGGCCTTGGCTTATCGGCTGCAAAAGGCTATCCGAGGTGCACCCGAGGAGTACTGGGCTTTCGAGCCGGGACAGGGGGTTCGTACCCCACGCCAGATCGTGCGGCACATCAATGGGGTGTTGAACTACGGCCTGGCGGTGCTTGGGTTCATCTCGAGGACCTGGACTGGAAAGGAGAGGTGGAGCGGATTCACGCCACCCTCTAAGCCCTCGACGCCCAGCTAGCCCGCCGGGACGACCTCCCCGACGAGCTCCTGCTCCGCCTGCTGCAAGGCCCCCTTGCGGATGCCATGACCCACGTCGGCCAACTCGTCACCTTGCGCCGACTGGCGCTTCGAAGCTAGCGGAGTTTGCCGAGGGCCTCGAGCGCCGCTTTGAGGTAGGGGTCGTCGACCTCGGGGCTTTGCACCCAATCCTGGCTGACCACCGTAGTGGGGGTCACCTTGTCGTCCTTGAGGCTGCCACCATCGGCCAGCACCAACTTGGCTTCGGCCAGCAGCAAGGCCGAGCCGTCGGGGAGTTCGTGGGTGCGGAAGAGCTTGCCCCCGGTCTGGGTGGTCTGCCCGATCACCACCGTCTTCGGGCGCTTTTGCAGGATCCCCGCGGTCATGGTGGCCGAGCCGCTGGTGTCCTGGTCCACCAGCACCACCAGCGGGATTTGGCTGAGGTTAGGGGTGTGGGGCTGGATCGTGCGGCGCACGGTGACCTCGGGGCCCTCGAGGCTGTAACGGGTTCCCCCCACGAAATGCCCCATGATCTCTTCCATCAGTCCGATCCCGGCCCCCGAACTGCTGCGCAGGTCGAGGATCAGTGACTTGACCGGGTTGTTCCCCGAGGCGATGGAGGCTACGGCTTTGCTGAACACGTCGGGAAAGTCATCTCCGGTCAAGGCTCCGATCCAGACGTAACCCACGCTGGGGTCGGCCTCGAGCCGCCGAGCCTCCACCAGCGAGGAGGGGAAGTTGATGCGGTTTCGCTGGATGGTGATGTCGCGCGGGTCTTTGCCTGGCGACTTGACCGTGAGGGTGACGTTGGTCCCGGCGGGCCCGCGAATCTTGTCGGTGCTGGGGCAGGGCTGGCCGTTCACCGCGAGGATGCGGTCGCGGGGGCGAAGCCCGGCTTGGTCGGCGGGGCCTTTGGGAACCACCCACTGTATGGTGAGCCCCTCGCGGGCAGCGGACTGGGTGACGAGCATCCCCACCCCGGTAAAGGTGGGGCTGGCGGAGGCTTGCTGCGCAGCGATTTGGGTGCTGCTGACGAAGGCGCTCTCACCCCCGTCCAGCTCGGCCACCAAGCCCCGCAGGGCATCGTAGAAAGCCCGCTCGCTCTTGGCCTCGAGCGCTTTGGCCTTGTACTGCGCGGTGATTTTCTCCCAGTCCCTACCGCCAAACTTGGGGTCCACGTAGCGCAGCCAGATCGTGGCCAGCAACTCGTCCAGGGTCCGGGCCCGGGCGTCGGCGGCCTCGATAAATTTAGGGAAGCCGTCGGTCTTCTCGAGGCTGATCCCCAGCGGCTCGGCCTGGGGGCAACTCGCGGTCTGGGGTCGGGCGGGCTGGCCGGGAGCTTGTTGCGCCAGCGCGGCCCCGGCCAACAGCACTACGGCCAGGATCCTCTTCATCGCTCACCTTCCTTGTTGGCTTGCATTATCGGTCAGATTCCCTGAGATCGGATAAAGATGACAGGCCACAAAATGCCCCGATGTCACCTCTTGAAGTTCGAGCCGCAACCTTTCACAGACGCCCGGGATGACCTTCGGGCAGCGGGGGTGAAAGGCGCAGCCGGGGGGGACTCGAGCCGGGTTGGGGGGCTCCCCGCTGATTACCTCGCGCATCCTGAGTCGGTTCGTGGCGTCGGGTTCAGGCACGGCCCGCAAGAGGGCTTGGGTGTAGGGGTGGAGCGGGTTATCAATGAGTTCCCGTGCCGGGGCCAGTTCGACGATCCGACCCAGATACATCACCGCGATCCGGTCGGCGAAGTGCCGGGCCGAGGCCAGATCGTGGGTGATGAACAAGAAGCTGAGTCCTCGAGTCTGTTGAAGTTCGCGCAACAGATAGAGGATTTCGGCGCGGCTGCTGGCGTCAATCATCGAGACCGGTTCGTCCGCCACAATGTAGTGCGGCTCGAGCACCAGCGTGCGGGCCAGACCCACCCGCTGCCGTTGCCCGCCGGAGAGCTGATGGGGGAACTTGGCGGCGAATTCCTGGGCCGGGGTGAGCCGGACGCTCCCCAAAGCCTGCAACACCCGCTCCTCGCGTTCCTTGGAGGAGAAACCGCCCTGAACGAGCAAGGGCTCCTCGACGATCTGGAAGACGTTCATGTAGGGGCTGAGCGAGGCATACGGGTCTTGAAAGATGGCCTGGGCCCGCTGGCGAAAGCCCTTGAGAGTTCTCTCGGGGGCGCGGGTGATCTCCTCACCCTCGAACCAGATGCTGCCCCCGGTGGCCCGGATCAGCTTGAGCGTGGCCCGCCCCAGCGTGGTCTTGCCACTCCCAGACTCCCCTACCACCGCCACGGTCTCACCCCGGCGAAGCTCGAGGCTCACCCCGTCCACCGCTTTGATGGGGATCGAAGCCAACAGCCCCTGACGGGCGCGAAAGTGGACTTGCAGGTTCTCGAGGCTCAGGATGGGGTCCATAAGTCTTTTCTCTCAAAGGTCCTGGTGTTGATCGCCGGATCGGCAAAAACAGTAACCCCAATGCTGGGTCTGGTAGGGCTCGTCGCGGTCAACATGGGGTCTAGTCCTTGGCGTAGAGCCAGCAACGGGCCTGGTGGGCGGGCTCGGGTTCGACCAGGGCGGGCGGTTTGTCGCAGGGCGCGAAGGCCTTGGGGCAGCGCGGCTGGAAGCGGCAGCCGGGGGGCGGGTTGATTAGGTCGGGTGGAGCACCGGGGAGGAAGGCGGGCGTCAGGTCGGAGTAAAGGCGGGGAATACTAGCCAGGAGGCCCTGGGTGTAGGGGTCGAGAGGGCGCTCGAGCAGCCCTTCCACGCTCCCCAGCTCGCGGATCTGCCCACCATAGACCACCGCCACCCGGTCGCACAAGTCGGAGGCCAGCGCCAGGTCGTGGGTGATAAAGAGCATCGAGAGACCCATCTCTTTTTTCAACTCTTTGAGCAGGTTCATGATCTGGGCCTGCACCACCACGTCTAAAGCACTGGTCGGTTCGTCGAGGATCACCAGCGGGGGCTTGAGGACCAGGGCCATGGCGATCACCACCCGTTGCTTCATTCCACCGGAGAGTTCGTGGGGGTAGCGGTGGTAGACCTCGAGGGGTAACCCGACGCGCTCCAGGAGCCCTTCGGCCTGCTTGCGGGCTTCTGCTCGGGGAATCCCCTCCACCAGCATCCGCTCGATCACCTGCTCGCCCACCCGGATCACCGGGTTGAAGGCGTTCATAGCTCCCTGAAAGACCATCGAGATGCCCTTCCAGCGCACCTCGCGGCGCAGAATGTCTTCGGATAAGGGCATCAGGTCGCGGCCCTGGAAGCGGATCTTGCCCTCGTAGCGGGCCACGTTCTTGGGCAGGGTGCGTATCAGGGCCACCCCCAGGCTGGTCTTGCCGCTCCCGGACTCGCCGATCAAACCCAGCGCTTCGCCGCCCGCCTCGAGCCCGAACGAAATCCCGTCCACCGCCCGCACTGGCCCACGGGGGGTGGCGTAGTGGAGTACGAGGTCGCGGACTTCTAGGAGGGCCATGCAAGACCTCCTGTCATACGTCGTACTTCATACGTCTTACGCAAAAAAAGGACGTATAGCGTACGGCGTAGGGCGTACGGCTTCACGTTTCCCTCCTCAGGCGGGGGTTGATGATGGGCTCGAGCCCCAGCGAGATCAGCATGAAGGCCAGTGCGGTGAGGACGATCAGGAGGCCAGGCGGGATGATCCACCACCAGTAGCCGTTGAACACCGCCCCGGTACGAAAGCCCTGCTCGAGGATTTGGCCCCAGGTGGGCAGGGTGGGGTCGCCCAGCCCGATAAAGCTCAGGCCCGCTTCGGCCAGGATCGCGCCGGGGGCGGAGAAGATCAGGGTGGCGAAGACAAAGGGGGCGATGTGGGGGAAGAGGTGATAGGTGATGATCCGGCCCGTGGAGGAGCCGAGCGCCCGGGCGGCCTCGACCTCGGGGGAGGAGCGCAGCCCCAGCACCATCGAACGCACCAAAATGGTGAGCCCCGGCCAGCTAAAAAGGATCAACATCAGCAGGATCAGCCAGAGCTTAGGCCCCAGCACGAAGACCATAAAGATCAGCAGAGGTAGGGTGGGCACGTTATTGACGATGTCGGCGGCCCGCTGGATAAAGAGGTCGGTGCGGCCCCCGGCGTAGCCGCTCACCAGGCCCAAAGCGGTGCCGAGCAGGGTGCTCAACGTCGAGACCGCGATGCCGATAGCGAGGGCGATGGGCAGTCCGAAGAGTAGACCCTGGGCCAGGTCGCGGCCCTGACCGTCGGTGCCCATCAGGCCGTAGATCGCGCCGCCTGCCACGAAGCGAACCAACCCGACAGAGTCCTGGGGGTTGCCAACACGCACTCGAGCCTCGAGCCGGTACGCCCCCTTCAGCACCACGAATCCGCCGTCCACCACGATCCCGAAGAGGGCGAAGGGAAGCTGCCGCCCCACTTCGTCGAAGTCGAGGTTGGGATCATATTTCCCGGAGAGGAAGTTGTAGGCTGCCTCGACCGCTCCCGGCTCGGTGTCGAGCTGGACCCGCAGGGGTTCCTGAAAATTGCGCCGGTAAGGGGGGGTCTCCCCCGGCTGCGGCCCGCCGAGGACGGTCTGGTAGAGGCGCACCTCTCCCCCATCCGGGCGGATCAGTACGGCCTCGACGGTAGGCGGGTTGGCCTGATAGGTGACCTCGCCGACAGAGAAAGACAGAAAAGTCGGGGGTTGATTGGCCTGGAAGTCGAGCGGGAGGGCGTAGATTTTGACGTTGCCGTCGGTTTTGGACGGGGCTCGAGCCTGCAAAATCCGGTGCTCGGGCCGGTTCGCCCCAAAGAAGTTTGTCCAGACCGGCGGGGCGGTTTTGGGGTAGTCACCCCACAGCGCGGGGTTGCTCCAGCGGGCCGAGCCGAAGTTGGCAGGGAAGGTCAGCAGGACGTACACCGCCGTCAGCAGCAGCAGGGCGAAGAGCACCATCCCGGCCTTTCCGGGGGCACTCTTCCAGAGTTCAGGCAGGACGTCCGACAGTCTCCTCATAGCGAACCCGCGGGTCCAGGACGAGGTAAAGGAACTCGAGCAGCAACCTCGCCAGCACGTAGATCAGGGTGAACATAAAAGTGAGCGCGACGATCAGCCCCTCGTCGGGGGTTCCGGCGATGGCGTCGTAGTAGAGCCGCCCCATCCCCTGCCAGTTGAAGATGGTCTCGACCAGGATCGAGCCGCCCAGGCTGCCCGCCAACCCCAGGATTAGCCCGGTGACGATAGGCGGTGCGGCCACCCGCAGGATGTGCCGCCACAACACGATCCGCTCGGGCATTCCCTTGGCCCGGGCCACGTTTACGTGATCCTCCTGGGCGATGTTGAGGGTGAGGGTGCGGATCGAGTAGATCGAAGGCCCGATGCTCACCAGCACCAAGGTCATCACCGGCAGGACCGAGTGCCAGAGCAGGTCGAGGAAGCGAGCGAAGCCCCCTTCGGGCGGGGGGACGCTGTACATCCCTTCGGAGGGGAGCCAGCGCAGCTGGTAGGTGAAAAGCAGGATCAGCAGGATGCCCAGCCACCAGGTCGGGAGGGCGTTGGAGATGGCGGCCAGGTAGGTGACGAAGCGGTCAATACGGCTGCCGACCCGGGTGGACATCCACACTCCCGCCGCGATCCCGATGAGGGCGACCAGGAGGGTGGAGGTCGTGAGGAGCAAGATGGTGTTGGGCAGGCGCTCGAGGATGATGTCGGCGATCCGGGTGCTCCCCTCGTAGCTGCGGATGCTGCGAGCGTCGCCCAGATCGAGGGTCAACACCCGCCTGACCAGACCCGGAATGCGCACCCACCAGGGCCGATCCAAGCCGTAGGAGGCGCGGAGTTCGGTGGCGCGGGTTTGCAGGGTTTGCTCGAGTTCGTCCGGGTCTCGAATGGTTTGGGCCAGCGAAGTTCGCAGCCCGCGTATCTCCTCCCCCACGGTGGCCTCGAGGATGCGATCCGAGAAGCCGGTGGCCCCCAGGCTCACCGCCAGCAGCACCAAGACCGCGATGAGCACCCCAAAGAGGGTCGCTGCCCGGAGGAGAAGGGGTCGGAGGATGTCCACAGTCGGCAAGCTGATTAGGGGAAAGGTGTCACCCTGAGCGAATAGTCGAAGGGTCTCTCATGCGCATCGCTTGAAGACTGCCCGAGCAAAGTGACCGGTCTGTATGCCCGAGAAGTCCTCGGTGTCCCTTCGCAGGCGGGATACCTCGCAGGAAAGACCCAGCAAAGCTGCACCGCTCAAAATGGCAGCTCATAGTAAGCGAGGCTACTGCCCCACGTTCAAATCCACGCTCCGCTCGGCCACCGCCGCGATTCCGTCACTGTAGGCGGCGATGAAGAGGCGGTAAAGCCCATTCTTGAGGTTGCGGGTAGTGTTGGCGTCAAGGGTCAGGGTGAGGTCCCCGGCCTTGGCGGGGCGAGTCTGGCCGCTCGAGAGCACCTTCCCGCTGCTGGGGTCCACCAGCAAGTAGCGCAGCCCGATGTTGCCGGGTCCGCGCACCGTGGCCTTCACGTCCACGGCCCGGCCCGGAGCGACCTTGGGGGCGTCCACGCGGGTGATGTTGAGGTCGGGGGCATCGCCCAGGTAGAAGTTGCCCGGCTTGTAGGGGTAGCTGGGATCGCGGAAGGCCTGCAACTCGGCGAACTGAGCGGGCGGGTCGTACTTGGCGAGGAAGAACGGCCCGTTGCCGATCACCAGGTGGCCGTACTTGTTGAACCAGTCAATAGCCGCTTGGTAACGGGCTTTGGCCTCCGCCGGGCTGACCAGACTGCGCCCGCCGATCTGGAACACGCCCGCGGGCACCACGTTGTCGCTCACGAACTGGCGCAGGGTACGCAGCACGGCCCGGGCATCCTTGTCCATCACCAACGAGAGCCAGGGCACGTCGTAGCGGGCGGCGGCGGTGTCGGAGTAGGCGGCGCGGCGCTGTTTGAACACCAGGTCGTCCATCGCCGCCAGGACCTCCCAGGGCATGGCCAGGCCCGAAGGCGAGGCATAGGCGGCGATCTGGGGCGGGTCGAAGTGCCAGTAATCCACGTAGACCTCGAGCTTATTGGCGTCCACGATGCGGAAACCCTTGAAGGTCTCGAGGAGCGGCCTGCTGGTCACCGCGATGGCGGTCTCGATGCGGGATTTATCGGGGTTGTAAGCCAAATCGAAGCCCTGGGCAATGGAGTAGATCACGTCGGCCATGGTGATCGGCTGACCGTGGTGCCACTTGCTGCGGAAGTAGCGGGAATAGTCGAAGGTGACCTTGCTGGTAGCCCGGGCGTTGGCGGCCACGCCCACCCACTTGCCCCCCGCCGCGTCCCACACCACCGCGTCGCCCGGGATCTCGAGCTTGCCCGCTGGCCCCGCGGTCTGCACCTGGAAATCCGCGCGGAAGGGCTGCACCGCCCCGGTGAAGGGGTGGTTGCGGAGGGGGGGGTCCACCATGTTGCGGAAGATCTCGGTACTGTACACGTCCCCGAAACCACCGATGGGGTTCCAGGTGGTGCGCTCGGTCCAGACCCAGAGGTTCCCTACGGTGAGGGTATCCTTGCCGGGGATGTAGGCCTCGCGCAGGGCGTAAGGGTTGCGCGGCCCGGCCACGATGTCCTCGGTGATGCCGGTGAGCTGGGCGTTGGCCGGGAAGGTGTTGACGGCGGTCACCAGCCAGATCCGCACCGACTCGTCCAGGCCCAGTTCGGTCATGCGGCGGTAAAGCTGGTTGCGCTCGTCCTGGCTTTTGAACTCGCCGCGGAAGAGCTTTTTGCCGAGGTCGTCGAGTTCTTTGTTCTCGTACTCCCAGAAACCGATCTGCTGCCAGCCGGGCATGTTGCCGATCCAGGGGGCGTAGGAGCTGTTGATGCTGCCGTCGTCGTAGCGGGAGGGAGCCCCCCGGCCCCAGCCCTCGGTGTAGAGGTGCCACTCGAAGGCTTTAGGGTCGGATGAGTAGACCGAGAGCACTGCCGGGGCGAAGGTCTGGTAGGACATGCTCACGGTGAACCCGGCCTTCTCGAGCTCCGAGCGGATCAGGTCGCCCACCTCACGGCGTTCGTCTTCGACGCGGGCGATGAACTTAAGCCGGATCGGCTGGCCGCCGAACTGCCACTTGCCGCCCACCAATTGGGCCCCGGCCTTTTGCATGGCGGCGGCGATCTGCGCCCGGGCCCGCTCGGGGTCGTAACGGATGCCCGAGCCCCGGTCGAGGTCGTAGATGCTCAGGAAGTCGAAGTCTCGCGGCGAGAGATGCGTCACCATCGGTAGGGCATTCCCCCGGAAGATGTCGCGGGCGATGAACTCGCGGTTCACCAGCAGTTGCATAGCCTCGCGCACTTCCTTGATCGAGAAGGGGTTGAGTTGTCCCTGCGGGGCCGGAGCGGGGTTCAGGATGATCGAGAGCGCAGTAGCAGGAGCCTGATAGAGCCGAATGCCCGGCTGACCGCGCAACTCCTGGGCAGCGGCGGTCTTGAGGCTAAACAAGTACAAATCCATCTGCCCGGCCTTGAGGTCAAGGGGGGCCCGGTCCACGTTGAAAGCCCGGAAGATGACCCGCTCGGCAGCGGGGCCGGGTTTTTGGTGGGGGGGCCGGTAGGCGCTGTTCTGGGCCAGAGCCATAACCAACCCTGCCAAGGCCAGGTAGATCCATCCTTTAAGCAGCATCGTAGGGCTCCCCATCATTTACCTCTTGGGCGTCTGCGCCGGTAGGGAACGCTGGAGTTGCTCGAGCCGCTGTAAGAGTTGCTGGTTGGTCTGCTGCAACTGGGTGAGCTGCTGTTGCAACCGCTGGATGACCTGCTGGTTGCTCTGCTGGACCTGGGCCAGTTGCTGCTGGAGTTGCTGAATCTGGGCCTGGTTGCGGCCAATCTGCTCTTGCAGGGCGGCCACTTGCGGGTTAGGGGTATTGGGGGTTTGCGGTTGCATCCCTTTGAGCAGGGTCTGGATGTTGTTGAAACCGAAATCGGTGAAGTAGCTGGCGGTGGCCAGGTTGCCGCTGGCGTCCACCACCCGCATGTTCTGCGCCCCCTCGGCGGTGATGGGCATGAAGAAAGCGGTGCTGAAGCGACCCTCGAGGTTGGTGCGGGCCGTCGCCACCACCGCGTCGCCCAACAGGACGAAGACGGTGGAGTCGGGCTGGTAGTTGAAGCCTTGCAGGGTGATGTTCTGCCCGCCCGGCCCGGCATTGGGGGACACGAAGATCTCCGGCTGTTTGATGGTGCGCTGCCGGGCGAAACCGATCTTCTGGTTGAACCCGCCGAACTCGCCCAGCCGGGCGTCCGGCCAGATCATGTACACGTCTTCGTCGGTGGCCTTGATGGCGAAGTAATCCCCGATGAACTGCCCGCCGGGGAAGGCCCGGTTGGGGTTAGAGGGGAAGTCGGTGACGCGGGTGTCGCCGTTTTTGATGCCCTGGTCCTTAAGCTCGAAGCCCCAGGTGTCGCCGCGATCCTCCGAGCGGGTGTAGTAGATGTGGTAGCGTGTCTGGGTCTTGTCGTCGCGCAAGTCGCCCCACATCACGTGGATGACCCCCTTGGGGCTCACCGCCAGGGTGGGGAAAAACTGGATCCTGGCGGTGTCGTCCGCGTTCAAGCGCTTGGGGCGGCTGAAGGTGCGCCCCTGGTCGGTCGAGCGGATGAAGAACACGTCGCCGTCGTCGGCGGTCTTTTCCCGTGAGCGGGCTCCGAAAACGATGTAGACCTCGCCTTTCGGCCCGATCGCCATCTGCGGGAACCCCCCCGACCAGAAGCGGAAGTTATTGGTGCGGGCCTTGAAGGGCAGCTCGTTGAAAGCGGCGGCCTGGGCCGGCTTGGAGAAGGTGGTGCCGCCGTCGGTGGAGCGGGCCACGTAGATCTCCCCGATCCCCTTGAAGCTCTCATCGTCGGTGGAGTCGAAGTAGGCCACGTATACGCTGCCATCGGGGGCTACCGCCACGTTCCCGCCCTGCACCACCCGCTTCTTGCCCACCGCTTCGCCGGTCCCCTCGCCCCCGCCGCCGTCGTCCTCGCCGGCGGCCTCGCGCACGGTAGGGCTGATGGCGATGGGAGCGCTCCAAGTAGCCCCGCCGTCCTCGGACTTGACCAGCCGGATGGTGGTCAGGGTCTCGCGCTGGGCCAGCGACAACACCTCGTCGATATAGAGCACCTCGTAGACGCTCTCGAAATCGGTGTAGACCACGTATATGTTGTCCTGGGTGGGGTTTTTGGGGTTGGGGCCAGTGGCGATCCAGGGTTTGTCGAGGAAGCCCACCTGGATCTCGCCGCGCACCCGGCCCTGGCGGTCGGTGGTGAGCTTGTCGGTCCCGACCCGGCTGCGGGCCGAGGAGAAGGTGGCGGGCCAGTTGAAGCCGCCGTCATCGGACTTGGCCACAGCCATACTCGAGACGATGGTGGCGAGCGAGAAAGGCCCCACCTCGAACTCCTCCAGGCCCAGCGAGATGCCGGTCATGAACACGTTGCCCTTGCGGTCGAAGGCCAGCACCGGGTCTCCCGCCGAGGCCAAGTCATCGAGCAGGTAGGGCGCTTGGTAGGGCCCCTCCCAACTGCCGCCCCCGTCCTGGCTGACGTAGCTCACCAAGGAGGACATATTGTAGTCGATCACGCCCATCACCAGGTGATCGGGGTCCTTGGGGTCTATGGCTAGGTGGGGCTCGGTCTGGATGGGGATGTCCCCCAGGTCGCGGGTCACCAGGAGCCCCCGGCTGAAGGCGGGGGCCGGGTCGCGGAAGGGCACCAAAGCCGCCGCCGGGGCCTGCAAAACCGGGCTAGGCCCGAAGCGCCCGAAGGCCGTCGAGGCCGCGGTGAACTCGCCGCGGAACCCTTCTCCCTCATTCTCGCCGCGCAAAGCCATCGCCAGCCGGGGGTTGAGTCCCTGACTGAGCGTCCACATCGAGCCAGAGAGCTTTTTGCTGATAGGAGCCAGCAGCCCTACCGGGCCAGGTAGATTTGCTCGAGGCAGCTCGGATGCCTGAGCCCACGCCGCTCCCATATAAACACATACGGCCGCCAACCAAAACCCACGGCCCCACCTCGACGTCATACGCTATACCTCCCTCGGGGTAACTTCTTATCTAACGACCCGTGCCCACGATGTCGAGGAACGAGTCCAGGTGGTTGATCACCGTTTGCAGGATGGCGTTGGTAAAGTTGCTGAAACTGTTGCGAAATTCCCGGGCTCCACTCTGCACGAACTCGCGGGCGGCCTCCTCGGAGGAGGTGAAGTTTTTGTCGCGCCAGTTCAAGTAAGCCGGGGCCGCCTCCCCCACTCGCGCGGCCAGCGGGCCGAGCCGCACCGGGTCGGACTTCACCGCCAACTCGCGCATCCGCTGGATGTAGGCCTCGGCCTCCGAGCGATCATCGGGGAAGTCCTTGCGCAACTCGGTCAACAGTTGGCGATCTACCTCGATCACCACCGCCAGTTGGCGCAGTTGGGCGATCTTCTGCGCGTCTACCCCCTGAGGAGCCTGCTGGGCCCACGCCAAACCCCAACAAGCCAGTACGAGCGCAACGAACTGAGTAAACCAACGCCGAGACTTTGTCATCGCTTCACCTTTTTCCGCTAGAGGAGCGTAAGCAAAGTATACGTATCCGGGGAGAAAACTTCGCGTGGGGCTCCCGCCGCCAGACCCTTTCACCGCGCGGGGTGAGCTAGAGCACTTGGGTGATCTCCATACTTATACGTCTCCCGTCACCGTGCCGGATGTAGGTTGCAATTCGCCTTATCATGGGGGCATGATCACCGCCTTCGTGATGATCCAGGCCCGGCGAGAACTGATCCCCGAGACCGGGGAGGCCATCGCCGAATTACCCGGCGTGGCCGAGGTCTACTCGGTAACCGGGGAGTGGGACCTGATCGCCCTGTTGCGCCTCACGGATTTCGAGCAGCTCGACGACGTGGTGACGATGGGTCTGCGGAAGATGCCGGGGGTCGAGCGCACCCAGACCTTCCTGGCCTTCCGCGCCTACCCCAAAAAGCTGCTCGAGCAGGGCTTCGGGTTGGGCTCGGAAGTCATCGAGTAGAGCGGAAGCTCGAGTCCAGGCTAACTGCATCCTCACTAAGATGAATCCCTCCCTGTACGTAAGCGCTTGGCGAGAGGGCTGGGGCTCAGCGCGTTTGCGGCAGAGCCGGTTGCGGCAAGCCCATAGCGACCGTCGGGGTTCGACTCGGCTGAGGGCGTGGAGCAAAGCTCTACAAACCGCCGAGGCCGCTCGAGCACAACTGCCGCAAACCTTATCGGCTCGCCGCAGGCCCCTTGGTGGAGAAAGATCCAAATGTCTTTCAGCTCCCAAGCCCCGTTTTCCGATGCGGAATAATAAACCCTTGTGTTCGCCCGCGTGATCCGAGTGCTCTTCGCCATCCAAGGCGGGCTTTTTGCCCTTGGCCTGCTGTGGATGAGCCTGGCCGGTTATCCCTTCTTACGCTCCCCCGACGCCCTGCGGGATACTTTGGCGTTTTTGCTGCTCTTTGGGGGGTTGTGGGGGCTCGAGCAAACCTTTTCTCGCCTCTTCCCCCACTCCTTCCGCCACGCCGAAGCCCTGCACCGCCAACTGGGGCTCGCCATGCAGCAGGGCGGGCTGACCCACTCCCAGGCGCTGGGTCTGGCGGGGGCCTCGGGGCTGGGTGAGGAGTTTTTCTTTCGTGGGGCGCTACAAAGCTTTCTGGTCGGGTTTCTAGGCCCGCTGGGGGTCTTGGCTCAAGCCGTGATCTTCGCCGCGTTTCATCCCGTCCCCGAGCGCAAGGCCTGGGCCTATCCGCTCTATACCCTCTTCGCCGGGCTCCTGTTCGGGCTCGGCTACGCCCTCACCGGGAGCCTGATCCCCGGCATCCTGGCCCATTACCTGCACAACGCCCGGGGGTTTTACGAACTCCTCGACACCAAGCCCGCCACCTGATTGCGGCGAGGCGGGATGGGGTCTCGTCGGGCCGGGCTGTCAAGCGGCCCGATACGCTTTATGATTTGGGGACAGACAGCGTTCGCTGCATCCAAAAAGGGGGAAAGCCGTGGCTTACAAACACATTCAAGTTCCCGAGGGCGAGAAGATCACCATCCAAGACGGCCAGCTCCAGGTTCCCGACCGGCCCATCATCGGCTTTATCGAAGGCGACGGCACCGGCCCGGATATCTGGCGAGCCTCCCAGCCGGTGCTGGACGCGGCGGTGGAGAAGGCCTACGGGGGCAAGAAGAAGATCGCCTGGGCCGAGATCTACGCCGGGGAGAAGGCCAACGAGGTGTACGGAGAGGTGATCTGGCTCCCCGAGGAAACCCTGGACTTCATCCGCGAGTACCGCCTAGCCATCAAGGGTCCGCTCACTACCCCGGTCGGAGGAGGGATCCGCAGCATCAACGTGGCCTTGCGCCAAGAACTCGACCTCTACGCCTGCGTACGTCCGGTGCAGTGGTTCGAGGGGGTGCCCAGCCCGGTGCGCCACCCCGAGCTGGTCAACATGGTGATCTTCCGCGAGAACACCGAGGACATCTACGCGGGGATCGAGTGGGCGGCAGGAACGCCCGAGGTGAAGAAGCTGCTCGAGTTCTTGAGGGCCGAGTTCCCCAAGGCCTATGGCAAGATCCGCTTCCCCGAAACCGCCGGGATCGGGATCAAGCCGATCTCGCAGGAGGGCACTTACCGGCTGGTCGAAGCCGCCATCAACTACGCCATCGCAAACAACCTGCCCAGCGTGACGTTGGTGCACAAGGGCAACATCATGAAGTTCACCGAGGGGGCCTTCCGCGACTGGGGTTACAAGCTCGCCAAGGAAAAGTACGGGGCCCAAGACCTCGACGGCGGCCCCTGGCAGACCCTCAAGAACCCCCGCACCGGGCGCGACATCGTCATCAAGGACATGATCGCGGATAACTTCTTGCAGCAGATCCTGCTGCGCCCCGCCGAGTACAGTGTGGTGGCGACCCCCAACCTGAACGGCGACTACCTCTC
>DASTSL010000037.1:0-7789 GCA_035760705.1 Meiothermus sp.
CTAAAACCGTAACAGAGGCCGCCACCAGGGGATCGCCAGCAGGATCAGGAGCGTGCTGAGCCCGTAGAAGATCAGGGCTTGGCGGTGTTTGAGGGCATCGGTGGCCGCCCGGCGCACCCGGGCACTCCCGATATGGGCCAAAATCACCGCGATCAGCATCACTACCAGGTGCTCGGCCACGAAGAAACGGAGTTGGGGGGCTTGCATGGCGGCCCCCAGGTTGGCCCAGGCGTTTTGCATGAGCGGGCTGAAGACAAGGAGCAGGATGCCCAGCAAAAGCTGTAAGTCCAGCGAACTGGTGAAGGCCACCCCACCCATCCGGTCCGGGGCCTGATAGGTTCCCGAGCGCAGACCCTGCCAGGAGCGCCAGAGGACGTACACCGCCGCGATCAAGACCAGCCAGCGGGTGAAGTTGTGAAGCGAAAGGATGAGGTCGTACATGTTCTCAATTTAACTTATGCGCCAAGGAATTCTTGCTGGACCGCTACAAAAGTCGTGGATGGCCGATCACTACCTGTGACACTGCATCTGAGCAGGGTGCGCTGTACTTTCCCCAGCGGTCTATCCGAGCCCATGACCCGGCCCGCGCACAAACCGCCCCGGCAGCGCCCCGGTATGGCTTCCGTTCTCGATGACCCGGACCCCGTTCACGAAGACGTGAGGAATCCCGATGGGCAGTCGGTGGGGTTCTTCGAAGGTGGCGGTGTCGGCCACGGTCATGGGGTCGAAGAGCACCAAGTCGGCGTAGAGGCCAGGGGCGACGGTGCCTCGGTCGCGGATGCCGAGGCGGGTGGCGACCGCACTGGTCATCTTGCGAATGGCGTCCTCGAGCCCTATCAGCCCCTCCTCGCGCACGTACTTGCGCAGGACTCGAGGATAGGTGCCATAGGCTCTGGGGTGGACCGGGGTGGTCGCGGTCGCCGGGTCGAGCCCGCCCGCATCAGAGGAGAACTTGATCCAGGGTTGCTGCACCTGGAGGCGCAGGTTGTCCTCGGTCATGGTGAAGTAGATAGTGCTGATACGCTGGCGCTCGGACAGGAGCAAATCAATCACACAGTCCACCCAGTCCTGGCCGCGCATCTGGGCGATCTCCGAGAGCCGTTTGCCGATATAGGCCTGATTCTCCGGCCTGCGGAAACCCACCGGCATGATGTTCTCGGCCCTGGAGGTGTTCATGTCTCCGCTGCCCTGCAAGACCTCCTGCTTGGCCCGGGCGCGGGTCTCGGGGTCTTCCAGGTGCTCGAAAAATTTCCCGTCCGCCGCGACCCAGGTCGGTAGAATCGCGTCTAGCCCGGTCCCCGAAGCCGGGTAGGGGTACATGTCGGCGGTCACCTCGAGCCCTTCTGAGCGAGCTTGGTTGATCCGCTCGATCACCTGGGGCATCTTGCTCCAGTTGCGTTGCCCCGAAGCCTTGAGGTGGTAGATCTCGGCGGGGAGATTAGCCCGCCGGGCGATCTCGAGCGTCTCTTCCACCCCCTCTAAAAGCCGGTCGCCCTCCGAGCGCATGTGGGTGATGTAGACCCCGCCGTAGCGGGCCACGACCCGGCACACCTCCACGATCTCGTCGGTACCCACGAACTCGTCCGGCGGGTAGATGAGCGCGTAGGCCACGCCCATCGCCCCGTCCTGCATGGCCTGGGCCATCACCTGGCGCATGGTCTCGAGTTCCTCTGGGCTGGCCTGGCCCATCCGCATCCCGCAGGCGTACTCGCGCAGCGTTCCCCCCGCCAGGAAGGAGCCGACATTGGGGGAGACCCTGCCCTCCATGGACTCGAGCCAGTCCGCGAACCGCGTCCAGCCCTTGGCCCGTTCGGTCCACTGGTGGGCCTCGGGGCCGGTCCAGCTCTGCGGGAAGGGGCGCTCGAGCTTCCCCCCGAAAGGGGCCGGAGTCCAGCCCTCGCCCATGATCTCGGTGGTCACCCCCTGGGCGATCTTCGAGAAGCAGCGCCCGTCCTTCAATAGCGGGAGGATCGAGTGGCTTTGGATGTCGATGAATCCCGGCGCGAGCACCAGGCCCTCGGCCTGGAGGATTTCCCGCCCCGATAGCTGCTTCGGCGGGGTGATCGCTGCGATTTTGTCTCCTACGATCCCCACGTCGGCGTAGAACCAGGGGTTGCCGGTCCCGTCCACCACGCGGGCTCCCCGGATCACCAGATCGGCTTGAAGACGGTTCATGGGGCTAGCATAACGGCAATTCCCCCTCGCTCCCCTCGCGGCGCAGCCGCATCAAGGGGGGTATGGTGCTTATGGCGCAGAGTGCTACGGGGGATTACGTTGCTCGTTGAGCGTCGCCGCCACGATCCAGGCCTGGGCTTCTTCCTCGGTTTTGGCGGTGTTGACCGGTGTGTCGTCGCTCTTGCGCTTGTCCCAGATGCCGTAGGCCCGCCGGTCTAAGAGCAGCCGGTAGCCGTAGGGGGCTGCCTCGAGAAAGTCCTCGAGCCTCGTTCCTTCCGGCAGGTTCTCCTTCAGCCAGGCCTGAAACGCAGCCTCCCGCTTGCGGTTCGCCCACAGGTTGACCAGGCCAAATAGCCCCACCAGCAACAGAAAAACCAAAAAAACGCCGACCACCGACATGTCTTTATGTTAGCGCTCAGCGTTTGGCGTTGGGCGGCTCCTACTCGCCCTTCCACAGGATCCGCCCACAGGCCGGGCAGCGCACCACCTTGCCGGACTGGATCACCTGCTGGGCCACGTGCATGGGGAGCTGCACGTTGCAGGCTCCACAGCGATACCCTGAACCGGCCCGCAGCATCTTAGCGACCCCGGTCCCCTTGCGGGCTTTGCGGATGGACTCGTATTCGCGCACCAGGTTGGCCGGGATGCCCGCGGCCATCCGGTTGCGCTCGGCCAGCTTCTCCTGGTAGGCGGCCTCGAGCTTGGCGATACGGGCTTCGTTGGCGTTCTCGAGTTCCTCCAGCCGGGGCCGCTCGGCCTCGAGTTCCCCTTTGACCCGGGCCACCTCGCCCTCCAGCCGCTCGATTTCTGCCATCAGGGGGAGCAAGGCCTCCTCGAGTTCCTCGATCAGCCCCTGGAACTGCTGGATCACGTTTTCGTACTGGGTCTGCTCGCGAGCACTCTGGGCGTTGCGCTGGCTCTCCTGGGCCTTGCTGCGTTTGGCGGTGAGGTCCTTGTGTTGCAGGTCGTTGCGGTTATATTCAAGCCGGGATTCCTGCAAGCGGTCTTGTAACTCTTCCAGCTCATCCTGTAAAGCCGCCCAGCGTTTGCGGGCGGCTACCAGGTCTTCGGGAAGGCGGTCTTCTTCCTCTTTGATGCGATCCAGCTCGAGGTCTTTATCTTGCAGGTGGAAAAGCTGTGCCAAAGAGTCCGACCCATTCACAAACCCTAGTCTAACACTAGTCAAACCCTCCCCTCTGCCGGAGATAGTAAGCAGGGCTTATTCGTTCCCCTGAAGCTGCAGCAGATAGGGGTTGGTCCGGGCTTCGTGCTCCAAGGTGGTGGCGAGGCCGTGGCCCGGCCAGACCGTGGTCTGGGGCGGGAGTTCGAGCAGACGCCGCAGCGAGGCCGCCAGCTCCTCGACGTTCGAGCCGGGCAGGTCGTAGCGACCGATCCCGCCCTTGAACAGCACGTCCCCGCTCACCAAGTTGCCGGTCTCGGCGGAGTAAAAGCCCACGTGCCCTGGAGCGTGGCCGGGCAGGAAGAGCACCTGTAGCCCCAGCCCGAAGTCCAGCGTCTGGTTCTGGGTGAGAAATTCGGCGGGCTCGGGCGGCCTAGGCACCGAGAGCCCCCAGCGGGCGGCGGCCTCGGGGGCGTAGCGGTAAAGCTCGAGGTCCTTCGGGTGGAGGTAGACCGGCAGGCTCAAGTCCTCGGCCAACGGGGCCACCGCGCCCAAGTGGTCGAAGTGGGCGTGGGTGAGCAGGATGGCCTCGGGTCTCAGCCCCACCCGGAGGACCTCGGCCAGGATCCGCCCGGCCTCGTCGCCGGGGTCAACGATCACCCCACGGCCATCTTGCCCCACGAGCAAGTAGGTGTTTTCCTGTAGCGGCCCAACGGTCAGACTGTGGACTTTCATAAAGCTCCTCGAGGCGCAGACCAAGAGAGCAAGAGGCCATCACTGCTCTCGTTAGTTTGTTCTCCCCGTCCCCCTCATCTCTCGATCTCTCGCCCACTTGCTTGCCAGTCCAGCATCGAGCCCAGGTAATTCTTGGCCTTGACCCCTTCGTTTTGCAAGATCCAGAAGGCCACCGCACTGCGCGTTCCCGAGCGGCAGTACAGGCCCACCTCGTCGCCGGGTTTCAGCTCGAGCTTGCCCAGCACCCCCGGCTGGAAAAACTGGTCGAGCGGCATCGGCTTAGCCCCCGGGATGTGCCCGGCGGCGAACTCGTCGGCCCGGCGCACGTCCACCAGGTTCGGATACCGGGCGGCCTCCTCGAGCGTGAGCAGGATGTCCCGGTTGAGCTTGGCCCAGGGCTGGCCGGGGGTGGGCCGGAGCGGTTCGGTGGAGGTGGCCTGGGCTTCCCAGCCGCTGGGCCAGAGGTGGACCTCGAGCCCCGAGAGGGCCAGGAAGTACGCGGTGCGGCCCGCCGCGCTGGTCAGGCCCTGGTCGTAGACCACCACCGGGCGCTCCGGTGTCGCCCCGATCTGTCCGTTAAGGTTGGCGAGCGATTGCTCGAATGCCGCCAAATCCGCTTCGGTATGCAGTTTGGGCGAGATCGGAGAGAGATCCAGATTGAGGGCGCCGGGCACGTGGCCCGCCGCGTAAAGCTGGGGGGGACGGGTGTCGATCAAAAGGGCGTTTTCCGGGGCACGTTGCACGATCATGGGGGCATTTTAGTGGGAAGGGGGATGCGGGACGGTGACCTGGGCATCCTAAGGGCTGTTTGGCGGGGAAGAGTTTTAGCCGATCTTTAGCCCCAAAACCGTTGGATTAAGATCGGGGACCGGGCTCGAGTAAGCCCGGCAACCACCTGCCCTGATCGAAGGCTTTAGCAAAGGGGACGGGTTCGGCCCGTCCCCGCCTTTTCGGCATAATGCACTTCATGGGCGAGACCAGCGAAACCCTGATCCGCATCTACTACGAACGTTTCGATGCTCAAGACCTCGAGGGCTTTTAGCGCTTCTCACCGAGGACGTGATCCACGAGATCAGCCAGGGCGGAATCGAGATCGGGAAAGAAGCCTTTCGCAAGTTCCTCGAGCACATGAACCGTTGACCGCGAGCGGGTTTACGACCTGGTGGTCCTGACCAACTCTGATGGCTCGAGGGCCGCCCGAGTTCATGTTGGAAGGAGAATATCTCGAGACCGACGGTGACCTGCCTCCGGCTCACGGACAAACCTATATCCTCCGGGTCGGGCCTTCTTCGAAGTCCGCGGAGGAAAGGTGGCCTGGGTGTCCAACCGCTATAACCTCCGGGATTGGATTCAGCAGGTCACCCGCTAGATCCAACCCGGCCTTGGCGCAAGGCCCGCTCCACGCGCTCGAGCGCTTCTTGCAAGATCGGGCGGCTGGTGGCGAAGTTGAGCCGCAGAAACCCTTTGAAAGCCGGGCCGAACAGGCTTCCGTCGTTGAACGCGACCTTGGCCTCTTCGAGCATGAACTTATGCACGTTCTCGAGCCCGAAGGCGCGGAAATCGAGCCAGGCCAGATAGGTGGCCTGCGGCGGGGTATACCTGACCTCGGGAAGCCTCTCCCGCAGAAATTCGCCGAGGAAATCGCGGTTGGCCTTGAGGTAGCGGCGAGTGTCCTCGAGCCAGGCCTGCCCGTGCTGCAAGGCCGCGGTCCAGGCGGCCATCGCGGCCACGTTGGGGTGGCCCATCACCCCCCGGCTGGCTTTCTGCATGCGGGCCAGGATCTCCGGGTTGTGGCTGATCGCCACGCCCCCGCCCAGCCCAGCGGTGTTGAAGGCCTTGCAGGGGCCGGTGAGGGTCACGGTGCGCCGGGCGACCTCCTCCGAGATCGAGGCGAAGGGGACGTGCTCCCCCTCATAGACCAAGCTGGCCCAGAGTTCGTCCACCATCACCCACAAGCGGTGCCGCAGGGCGAGCTCGGCCAGGCGCTCGAGTTCGCCCCGGGTGAACACCCGCCCGGTGGGGTTTTGCGGGTTGCAGAGCATCAGCATCCGGGTTCCGGGGCTGATTAGGCTATCGAGCTGGTCGAAGTCGATCTCCCACTGCCCGGAAGAGCCGGGCGCCATCGGGTTGGCTCGGGTGACCCGGTGGTAATCGCTCAAAGCGAGCAAAAAAGGCGGGTAGACCGGAACCTGGGTGATCACCTCGTCCCCCAGGCTGGTGAGCCCCAAAACGCTCGCGTAGATCCCCGGCACCACGCTGGTGGTGAGCCAGAGGTTCTCTCGGCCCAGTCCCTTTAACCCCATCGCTTCCTGCTGAGCGAGGAGGGCCTCGAGCAGTTCGGGGTCGCCGGTCCCCTGGGGGTAGCCGATGCGTTTGCAGAGCCGGGCGGCCACGGCCTGCAAAACCTCTTCGCACACCGGGAAGTCCATGTCCGCCACCCACAAAGGCAGCACCTCATCGCCGTAGAGCGACCACTTGGCCGAGTGCGGGCCTTTGATCTCGGCCATCTCGAGGGAGTCGTAAGGATGGGGCATGGAGATAGAATAAAGCCAACGGCGAACCGCAAAGCGCGAACGGCAGTTAGCGGTTTGCTTTCAATACGACCGCTGCACCACCTTGAGGCCTTGGGACTCGAGCCAGTCCGTCACCCAGCCCACGGCGGCCTTGACCCCTGACGTGACCAGGGGAGCCCCGAAGCTCGAGATCCCCACATAGATCCCGTGGGCGCTGGGCCGGGCTTCGATCAGGACTTGCTGGGTGAGGTCTTCTTCCTCGAGGTGGGTCAAAAATACCAAGCCGGTGCCCTCGAGCGCACGGTAGGCTTGGAGAAGGATCACGTGTCCACGGTCAAAGGGAACCACCTGTTTCTCGAACGACTCGACCTGGGGGAGTTCTCCGCTCAATAGGGCATGGGCCATGGAAAACCTCTCGATCACTGGCCAGGGCTCGGGGTCTTCGCCAGTTTTGCT
This sequence comes from Meiothermus sp., assembly GCA_035760705.1. Classification (GTDB taxonomy): domain Bacteria; phylum Deinococcota; class Deinococci; order Deinococcales; family Thermaceae; genus Allomeiothermus. Next base: position 7,000 of record DASTSL010000037.1, read on the forward strand.
AAACACCGCGTGGTAGAAGCTGCGGTTTTGCTCCTTCCACTTGAGCGCGTATTTGGTCTCGAGGTGATGGGGGGGTGGGGGTGGGGTCTCCACGTCGAACAGGCCGCTGGCTTGGGCTTGCTCCTGGGCGAAGCGCCAATACTCCTCGTGATCGGTGGTGAGGAGGAGTTGGCCGCCGTCTGCCAGCCGGGTCGAGAGCCGCCGAAAGAACTCCGTTTGCAGGAGCCGGTTCTCCTCGTGCTTGGCCTTGGGCCAGGGGTCGGGAAAGTTGACGTAGACCCGGTAGAGCGAGCGCGGAGCGATGAAGTTGCGCAGGGCAAAGCTGGCCTCGCCGTGGTAGAGCCGCACTGTCCGGATCCCTTCGCGCCGCATCCGTTTGAGCGCCCGCGCCACCGATCCCGCCGAGACCTCCACCCCCAGGATGTTCCAGTCGGGGTTTCGGCGGGCAATCTCGGTGGTGAACCGCCCGTCCCCGTGGCCGACCTCGAGCACCAACTGGCCCTCCCGCCCAAAGAGGTTGGTCTGGGAGAGAGGGAACTCGAGCGAGCCAGCCCGGAGCAACATCGCTGGATCAGGTTACACCATCTGAGAGGTCCAAAAAGACTCCACATATAACCCTTGACACCTCTCAAAAGGTTTGGTATTCTTCTCGTTGCGCCTATCTACGGGTAGGCGGGGGACCATGAAAAGTGGGCAGTGAGGGAAGAGCGGCGGTGTTGCGGATTGACATAGCTGCTGAGGTCAAGATAGTAAGGGCACACGGTGGATGCCCTGGCACCCGAGCCGAAGA
>DASTSL010000038.1:0-2547 GCA_035760705.1 Meiothermus sp.
TCTTCGGCTCGGGTGCCAGGGCATCCACCGTGTGCCCTTACTATCTTGACCTCAGCAGCTATGTCAATCCGCAACACCGCCGCTCTTCCCTCACTGCCCACTTTTCATGGTCCCCCGCCTACCCGTAGATAGGCGCAACGAAGAGGGTATCAATTACCCCGAATCTTGTCAAGCCCTCTTCGATTACGTTGGTATCAGCACTTCTAAGCAGCGCTCCATCGCGGGCTGAGCCCTCGAGCCCACCCTCTTCCACCCTCCCAAGCCGTATCATTCTGTTATGGCCGTAAAGACCTCCCGCCCCCTCCCCTGGGCTCGAGTCGAAGCCTACCGAGCCAACACCTACCGACTTCACCCCCGGCGAAGGGTCACAACCCTCGAGCAAGCCATCGCCTACGTGCGAGAGCGCGGATTCGTCTTTTTCTGGCCGATTGGCGGCATCGAGCTTCCCAGCCTCTGGACGGCAGTCACCGGGATTTTTCAGGTCCCTTCCAACCACGACCACCCCGGCCACATCACCTGGGGCTGGAAGGATCAGATGCTCGGGAACAAGCGCTGGTATTACGCCAAGGTGCTAAGGCGTAAGGGCACCATGATCAGCCCCGAAGTCGCCCCCTACTTCTACGCCCTCAGCGAGAATTACGGCGATCCCGAGGAGGACTACCTGACCCAGTACGGAGAAGGCAAGATGAGCCCGGCAGCCAAGGCCATCTACGAAACCCTGCTCAAGGAAGGCCCCCTCCACACCCAAAAACTCCGCAAGAAGGCCGGGCTGGGCCGCGAACTCTATCAGTTCGGCAAGGGGCTCGACGAGCTACAAGCCGACTTCAAGGTGGTCCCTATCGGGATCGCTCGAGCCGGGCGCTGGAAATATGCCTTTATCTATGACTGCGTGCACCGGCACTACCCCGAATTGCCCCAACAAGCGCGACCCATCGACGGCCACACCGCGCGAGTCCGACTGCTCGAGCTGTATTTTCGCTCGGTGGGGGCAGCCCCAACCACCGATATCGCCAAGCTCTTTGGCTGGGGGCGGGACGACCTCGAGGAGGCCCTCCACGCGCTGGAAAAAACCGGGCTGGTCCGGAGAGGATGGCGCTTCGAGGGGCAAAAAGTCGAGGGGTGGGCGCTCAGCGAACTGGGGTAGCGCTTTTTGATTGACAAGGCTTGGCCCGAATCCTTAGGCTGTCAGCGTCATCCCCGCTGCTCGAGCCTGTCATCGCCTCGGATTCCCTGCATCTTCCCTCACGCCTGGCGCGAAGCGGCTGGGTCCAGGAGGGGCACATGGGCAACGGATATGTCAGAACCACCCTGCGGGGGCTCTTGGCCGCCGCGCTCTTTTTCGGACTCGCCCTAGCCGGGCCCCAGGACAACTCCCTGGTGATCGCCTCCTCGCAGGAACCCAACGTGATCGCCGGGGACTTCCTGGCGGTGCTCAACAACCTGGCGGTCTCGAGCGAGATCGCCGGATACCACGACGCTCCGCTGATCGGGCTGGACCTGAGCGGGGAGAACTTTCCGGTGCTCGTGACCGAACTGCCTACCGTGCAGAACGGACGGGTCAAGTTCACCGACGTGCAGGGCGGGAAGAAGCGGCTCGAGATCAACCTGACCCTCAAAGAAAACCTCAAGTGGTCGGACGGGCAAGCCCTCGACACCGACGACATCGCCTTCTACTACGAAGTCGGCAAGGCTCCGGGGATGCCGGTGGGCAACCCCGACTACTGGGACCGAGTAGGCCTCAAGGTCAGCGACAAACGCAACTTCACCGTCACGTTCGAGCCCGCCAGCGCGGTGGACCTGATCGGCTCACCGATGGGGCTGGCCCCCCAGCACGCGATGCGGGCCGAATGGGAAAAGGCCAAAGCCTCGGTGAAGGGGCTCGACCTGCAGAAAGACGCCGAGAAGATCGCCGAAGCCTACCGCAGCTTCTTCGCCGCCTTCTCCAATCCCCAGGCCATCAACACCGGGCGGATGGTCTACTCGGGGCCTTTTCGGGTGAGTCGCTGGGTGCCGGGCAGCACGCTCGAGCTGGTGCGTAACCCCAACTTCAGCGCCCTCACCCCTCCGGGTGGAGCCGACAAGTACGTGCAGCGGGTCGCCTACCGCTTCTTCAAAAACACCAACTCCTTGCTGGTAGCGGTGCTGGGTGGCGGGGTGGACGTGACCAGCAGCGCCGGGCTGGACTTCGACCAGGCCCGCGCCCCGCAACTGGTGCAGCGGGCTCCGGGCCGCTTCGACATCTGGGTGGTGCCCGGCGCCATCTGGGAGCACATCCTGCTGAACAACTATTCGAACGTTCCGCGGGTCAAGGAACTCGGCCTCGACGACAAGCGCACCCGCCAGGCCATCATCCTGGCGATGAACCGCCAGGGCTTGGTGCAGTCCTTCTTTGGCGGCTTGCAGCCGGTGGCCAACACCTGGATGCCGCCCAGCTACACCTTCTATAACCCCAAGGCCAGGGCCTACGCCTACAACTTCGACCAGGCCCGGCAACTCTTGAGCCAGATGGGCTGGCGGCCCGGTGCGGACGGCATCTTGCAGCGCACC
>DASTSL010000039.1:0-36124 GCA_035760705.1 Meiothermus sp.
AAGGCCCGGATCGATACCGCTGTGGAGGTGGACTACTACAAGAACGGGGGGATTCTCCAGACCGTGCTGAAGAACATGCTGGCGGAGAAGGCGAAGGCGTAAGGTAGTCAAACAGGGTGGGCTCTGGCGCAAAGTCGGGAGCCCACCCTGTTTTTTGGTTGGGGCTGTCCTAGATAGGGGTAGTCTAGGCAGAGCTTTATGACGAGCAGAAGGACAAAACTTAGCGACTGGAAAGTTCAGCGACTTTTGGAGCGGTTTATTGCCGAGGTCACCCTGTTCTATCGCAATCTACCGCAAGTATGGGGGGTGATCGCCCGCAGGCTGAAGCATGAAACGCCGTTTGCGGGCGAGGTGGAGGTGGACGAGTCGTACTTCGGCCGAGCCCGCAAGGGCAGGCAAGACCGGGGCGCGGCGGGGAAGGTGGCGGGGTTCGGTATTCTCAAACGTGCAAACGTGCAAACGTGCGGGCAAGGTGTACACGGTAGTTCCCGACGACCTCAAGGCTAAGACCTGATGCCCATCATCCGGGAGAAAGTTGTGCCCGACTCCATTGTGTCCGCCGACGGCTTCGTGTCCACCGACGGCTTCAAGAGCTACGACGTGCTCGACGTAAGCGAGTTCAAGCATGAACGCATCAATCACGGAACGCATCAATCACGGCGAGGAACTCGTGGACGATGCAGGCAAGCACATCCATGGCCTCGAGAACTTCAGCAATCAAGCTCAGCGAATCCTGCGCCAGTACGACGGCATCCCCAGGAACAACTTCGAGCTGTTCATCAAGAAGCTGTTCATCAAGGAGCTGTTCATCAAGGAGTGTGAGTTCAGATTCAACTACGGTACTACGGTAGTCCCAAAAGTCCCAAAGAGCAACTACGGCTGCTCAAACGTTGGCCCAGGGAGGAGGGGGTAATCTAGGGATTATCTAGGACAGCCCCTAAGATTTTGTTCTCGCTCTAGGTTGCAGGGAAAGCCGATTTTCCGGGGCCACCGGGGTATAGGTGTCCGCCAACACCTGGTATTTACTGCGAATTGGCGGATTTCAGTACCTTTGCAATCCTCTCAAAAGGCACGACTCCCAAAACCCGATCGGTCGTGCCAAGCTGTTGACCGCTGAACAAATCCGTCCCAGTAATGGCCCCGTAGATGCTCGTGATGGTGCTGACCCCTGGAATGAATCCCGCTGCGAACGCTGCTGCGCCCCCCACGAACTGGTTCGCTCACCGCTGGTACTCGGGACTGATCAGGGTTGAGGCATCCCCCACGTACCCCATCAACAGGTTCTTATAGCCCCCAGCGTTGAACGAGCGGTTGGCCCCGCTGGGGTCACGCCGCCCCCGCCCGTGCCTCTGGCTCCGATCACCATCGCCGCCAGGACGCGGATGAATACCAGTTGTTCCTTGGGGTCTTGCCAGGTCTTGGCGAAGTCGAGGATCGCGTCCACCTTGTTGCGGTAATCCTGCGACAGGTCGCCGCGGCGGATGAGCGCGTCCACGTGCTTGCGAAGCAGGTAGTTGGACTGGTTGGCGAGCTTGCTGGCGGTCTCGTCGCCCATCTGGGCAAGCTGCTCGTCGGTCTTGTTCTTCAGCTCGTCCTCGAGCGACTTGGCGTACTTGTCGAGGTCTTGCAGCCACCTGACGAAATCCTCCCACGACTGCGGTGTGACCTGCGGCCCGCTATTTCCCAGCCTGAACCCCGGCGGTGGCGCCACCTCCACCGGGCTGCCACTGGGGGCAATAGGTGGCAGGTTGGTCACGGCAATCGGGGCGGGTGCCGCCGCCCCCAGCGGCCCGTCCTGCGGGCTGGTAGTGGTGGGGGGCGGGCTCGCTTGCCCCGGCGTGGTCACCGTGGTGGGGTCGGGGAGAGTGGGCAAAGAGCTCAGGGGGCTATCACGCAGGGTGACCACGCCGGGGCTCAGGACGCCCAGACGTTAGCCCTAGCCCACTCCGCCGGGCGCACCCCGCTCGAGAGGAGCCGAGCAGCGATCTGCTCCTTGAGTTGGGGCAAACCGCTGCCCTTCACCGCCGAGACCGGAATCCCACCCAGGCGTTCCTTGACGAACTCGAGGTCGTACCCTCCGGCTTTATCAGCTTTAGCTAGCACCAGCACCTGGGGAACTTCGACCTCGAGCGTCCCCAGCAATTCTTCTACTACCGCGTGGCGCTCCAGGGCTCCCTCGCTCGAAGCATCCAGGACGTGCAGGAGCAAATCAGCCTCGCGCAGCTCCTCGAGCGTGGAGCGGAAGGCCTCCACCAGCTCTTCGGGCATGTGGCGGATAAAGCCCACGGTATCGGTGTAGAGCACTTCTCCAACGCCCGGCAAAAAGCCCCGGCGGGTCAGCGGGCGCAAAGTGGCGAAGAGCTTGTTTTCGCCCGTGTCGCCGTTCTTGGCCAGGGCCTGCATGAGGGTGGTCTTCCCGGCGTTGGTGTAGCCGACCACCGCCACCACCGGGAGGCCGGCCTTCTCGCGCTGGCGGCGGGTCTCCTGGCGACGACCGGCGATTTCGCGCAGTTTGTCGGAGAGCAGGGCGATGCGGTCTTGCAAACGGCGGCGGTCCACCTCGAGCTTGGTCTCACCTGGCCCCCGCGTACCGATCCCGCCGCCCAGCCGGGAAAGCTCCTTGCCCTTTCCCACCAGCCGCGGCAGAAGGTATTTGAGCTGGGCCAGCTCGACCTGAGCCTTGGCCTCGGGGCTGCGGGCGTGCTGGGCGAAGATGTCGAGGATGAGCTGGGTGCGATCCAACACCTTTAAGCCGGTCACGGCTTCGATCTCGCGAGCCTGGGCCGGGGTGAGGTCAATCCCGAAGATCAGGGTCCCGGCGTTCTCGTGGTAGGCCCGGCTCTGCATTTCCTCGAGCTTGCCCCGACCCACCGCGTAACGCGGGTCCAGGGTCGGGCGGAACACCAATTCCTTATAGACGGTGACGGCCCCGGCGGTGCGGGCCAGCTCGACCAGCTCCGACAAGTCCACCTCGGCCTGCACTCCTTCGCCCCGATCCACCCCCACCAGGATGGCCCGTTCCCCGGCCCCATCCTGGAGTTCGTAGGTGCGCGAGCGCCTGGCCAACTCTTCCTCGAGCGCTGCCGTGGCCGCGGCCAAGTCCCAATCCAGGTAGTCGTGGTAGAGCTTGGTAGGAAGGATCTGCCAGTCCTCCTCGAGGGCCCCCGGCGGCGACAACTGGGCGATATGAAGCTGCCCGGGAAGGCTATTTTTCCCGTCCACGTCGAGGGCCGCTACCACGTCCAGACGGTTCAGGAATAGGGTGGTGAGGTCGGGGCGGGACAGCCCCCCGCCGCCCAGATGGGTATGCAGGAGCCGGTAGCCGCTCAGACGCGTCTCCACGTAGGCCATCTGCGGCATGGGCATCTCTTTGGCGTCGCCCACCGCCACCCGCAGCACGTGCCCTTGGCGGTCCATCAACAGGGCGATGGGCTTCTCGATCTCCGAGGAAAGGTTAGCCAGCGTCCGTGCCAGTTCAGCATTAAGCAAACGCCCCGCCGGAATCCGGCGGCGGTAGAGGTTCGCGAGTTGTCTGAGCTGGCTGGGTTTGAGTCCGTTGGTACGTCCGAGAATCTTATCCACGCAGCTTTTATCCTCTCCTTCAAGGATAGCATGTTGGGCCAGCCCGGCTTCGAGGAAAATCACATTCGGGGCGAAGGCTGGAAGCTAGAAGCTGAAAAACTTTTGCGCCTGGCCGGTTGAGCCTTCGGCGTTCGGCACTTTGCGTTCGGCGTTCCGCATCCGTTAGGATATCTTCTCGTGCGCGCGGTCTTCTTCGACATGGATGACACCCTGCTCGAGCCCCGGCATCCCTCCCCGCTCGTGACTTTCAAGAACAAGTGGGGCCTGCCGGTGGACCAACTGGTGATCGAGGGGGTGCGCAAGTACCCCGAGGCCGAGCAGCAAACCATCCTCGAGGAGTTCAAAAACATGGAACTGGCCCTCTCGCAAGCAGCCTTGTTGCGGGCGGGAATCGAGGAGCTGCTGGCGGCATTGCGCGAAAACGCAGTGTATACCGCCCTCATCACCAACAACCACCGCGAGAGCACTGCGATCGTCTTGGCCAAACACCGGCTGAGCTTCGACCTGGTGCTCACCCGCGAGGACGGTAAGCCCAAGCCCGCGCCGGATTTGCTGCTCAAGGCACTCGAGCACTTCGCCCTTGAAAAACACCAGGCGATTTTCGTGGGGGACTCCTGGGCCGACCAGCGAGCCGCCCAGCAGGCCGGGATGCGGGCTTTCTTCCTGGCAACCCCCGATAACACCGATCTCTCGCCCCGTTTCGAAAGCCCACGTGCGCTGCTCAGCGGTCTGAAACAGGCTAAGCTGTTGTCAAGAGAGTTCTGAAGTGATCGCGGTACGTATCCTGGCTCTGTTGTTGCTGATGACCCTGGGGTGGGCCCAGGCCCCCGAGTACCGGCCAGGCCCGGTCGCTAGGGCGACTTCCCTGGCCCCTCCCGGTTGGATCGTGGTGCTGGGGGCGGCGCAGTACAACGGCCACCCCAGCCCCATCCTCAAGGGGCGGCTCGAGACCGCTTTCCGGCTCTACCGCCAGGGCCGTGCACCCGGTATCATCGTGACCGGCGGCAAGAAGCCAGGCGACCGCTATAGCGAGGGCGAGGTGGGCTGCCGCTATCTGAAAGCGCGGGGGGTTCCCCAGGCGGCCCTGCGCTGCGAGACCGAAAGCCGCAGCACCTGGCAAAACCTCAGCAACATCAAAGACACCGTGGGCGAGCAGGGCATCATCATAGTGACCGACGAACCCCACCTGCCTCGAGCCCTCTACCTGGCCTGGAGCCTGGGGCTCAAAGCCGAAGGCTACCCGGTGCGAGGCACCTTCAGCTCGAACTATTACTGGCGCGAGAGCATGTTGGGCATCCTGGCCCGGTTCGGCGTGGTGCGCTGATCCCCCGGATACGACCTCGGTAGCACCCATCCAGCCCCCAGCCCTCCCATGGGAGTGAAGGGAGTTTTGCTACAGCCCCCTAAACTTACTGTGCGGAGGGCACTAAAGCCCCCCTTTCATGGCTCGACAAACCAAAAGGGTTCGTTACTTGATGGGCTGCGCACCCAAGGGGGATGGCGTGAAGCGCTAGGGGGGAATAGCTACTAAGGGAATAACTATTAACCTGAGCCTGCTTATTGCAACGACACGCCCGCTTGTGCTCGCGCGGTTAGCGTTTGTACTTCTCCAGCGAACTCAAGTAGCCCTCGAGCATGGCCTTAAACTGCGAGACGAACAGATCGCGCTCGTTCTTGAGCTGTTCGATCTCCACCCGTACCCGCTTCATCTCGGCTACTACCTCTTGCAGCGAGACCTCGCGGGCCGACTCGGCCTCTTTTTTGATCAGCTCGGCATCCCGCTCGGCCTGGGCCTTGATCTCGCGGGCGATGCGCTCGGCGGCCACCACCGCGCGGCGGAGTTCGGCTTCGCCCTCTTTGGCCTCGGCCAGTTCGGTCTCGAGGGTGCGAATCCTAGCCCGCAGGGCCTCGTTCTGATCCGAGAGCGTGCCGAGCTGGTCGGCCACCCGGCCCAGATACTCGCGCACGTCAGTCACCACATAACCGCGCATCCCCCGCTTGAACTCCTGATAGCGCACGTCGAGCGCGGTGAGCTGGGTCTGCGTCCCGGGCAGGGTCGCGATCACCGTTTCTATAGAGTCGTCCACCGTATCAGGCATACCTAAACGCTACCACACGGGCCGCGCCTGGCCCCGAATTTTGCCGCTCGGCACAAAGGCTTACTCGAACAAGGCTCGACCGACCCGTACCAAGGTGGCCCCCTCCTCCACCGCTACCTCGAAGTCGCCGGACATGCCCATGCTGCGCTCGGGCAGGTCGAAGCGATCGGCCAGGCGGGACAGCTGGGCGAAGATCGGTCGAACCGTCTGGGGATCTTCGGTATAGGGGGCGATGGTCATCAAACCGCGCACCTCGAGCCCTTCCATCTCCCCGATGCGCGGCAGGACCTCGGCCAACTCACTCTCCAAGAAGCCGTGTTTCTGTGGCTCGAGGCTCAGGTTGACCTCTATCAGCACCCCGAAAGTGTGGCGCATCTCCTGAGCTTTCTTGCTCATGTACTCGGCCAGCTTGAGCGAATCCAACGAGTGGATGAGGCTAAAGCCCGAGCAGAACTTGACCTTGTTGCGCTGCAAGGGGCCGATCAGGTGCCATTCGAGCCCCGAGAATGCCGCCATCTTGGGCAAAGCTTCCTGAACACGGGACTCGCCCAGCGGGAAATTCCCGTACTGGAGCACCTTATCTTGGATTTCCTGGGGGCTGTGCCCCTTGGTCACCGCCACCAGCCGGATAGCTCCGGGGTCGCGCCCGGAGCGGTGCGCTGCGGCCTGGATGCGCTCGAGGACTTGGGGTAACGCCATAGGAAAGAGCTAAACCGCTAAGAGCGACCTCGGCGGTTGGCCATTCTCGGCTACATCGCCGCCAAAATCCCCCGCACGAACTTGCGGAAGGTGGCCCCGGTGCGGGCCGCGACCTCGAGCACCTCCTGCTCGGTGGCGTGGTGGGTGGAGTCGGGGAGGGCCATGTCGGTGATCGTGGATAGCCCTAAGACCCTCGCCCCCAGGTGGCGCAGGGCGATCACCTCGGGGACCATGCTCATGCCGATGGCGTCGGCCCCCAAGAGGCGCAACATGCGCAGCTCCGCCCGGCTGGCGAAGGCGGGCCCGGCGAACCAGACGTAGACCCCTTCGCGCAGGCTGAGGTCGTGGGCGCGGGCCACCTTGCGGGCTAAATTGTTGAGTTCGGGGTCGTAGGCGTCGAACATCACCGGGAAACGCGGCCCCATCCGCTCGTCGTTGGGGCCTTTGAGCGGGTTGGCCCCGGCCATGTTGAGGTAGTCGAGGTGGAGCATCAGGTCCCCGGCCTGCCAGTTGGGGTTGAGGCCCCCGGCAGCCGAGGTCAGGAAGAAGGTCTTGGCCCCCAGGTAGAAGCCCACCCGCATCGGGAAAACCACCTCAGCGGCAGTGTAGTGTTCGTAGTAATGCACCCGGCCCTTGTAGCCCAGCACGTTTTTGCCCTCGAGCCTCCCCAAAATCAGCTTGCCCTCATGACCGGGGGCGGTCGAGCGGGGAAAGTGCGGCAGGTCGGCATAGGGGAAGCTGGCCACGGTCTCGATCTCGTCTGCGAGCGGCCCCAGCCCGGAACCCAACACGATCCCCACCTCGGGCACGAAATCGGTCTGCTGGCGGATAAACGCGACGGTCTCCTGAACGGTTTCGTAGATACCCGGATTGTCCATGAGTCCTACGATAACAGCTAAAAGCGGCGTACGTCGAACGTCAGGGAAGGCCCGTGGCAGGCGGCAAGCAGCATTTCGCGTTCGTTCCGCGTCTTGCTTTTCGCTTAGTCATGTTAGGTGCTTCTCACTCGTCGTTCACCGCGCTCCGTTATCCTTTGGCGGATGAAACGTGCTCTAGCTCTCGTTTTCGTAGTGGTGAGCCTGGCGCTAGCCGCACCGATTCAAGACGTCGAAATTCGCGGCGGCGACCCGGTGCTCCAGGCCCTGGCCCGCATCGCCCTACCGTTTGGCGTGGGCGACGAGCCCGGCGACCTCGAGGCGGCCCGCAAAGCCGTATTGGATTCGGGATTTTTCCGCGATGTCAAGGTGAGCCTGGAGGGTAACAAGCTGGTGGTCGAGCTGACCCCCAACCCCCCCATCAACACCGTCACCACCGACAGCAAGGTGCTCCCCCAAAACGTAGCCCAGCAATTCTTGCTCAACGAGTTCGCCCTGGGGCCGGGGGCAACCTATAATCCCAAGCGGGCGGGCGAGGCTGCCCAGGGGCTCTCGCAGTACTACCGTCAGCAGGGCTTCCCCTTCAATCCGGTGGTGACCGCCGAGGCCAGCACCGTGGCCCAGGGAGTCAACCTGACCTTCAAGGTCCAGGAGAACCCCGAAGTCAAGAAGGTCGAGCTGGATAACCCGACCTTCTTGCCCAAGGACCGGCTCGAGCCCATCGTCCAGTCGCTCGCGCAGGGCGGTCGCTTCGACTTCGAGCGTTACCGGGCCGCCTTCGACCAGGTCGCCCAGGTCTACGCCCAAGCAGGCTTCCGCGGCAGCGGGGTGGACGCGGGCAATACCGTGCTGGAAGATGGAACCCTCAAGGTGCGGCTGCGCGAGCTTAAGGTGGCGGAGATCCAAGCCAATGGCCTGGATGTGGCCAACCTGGGGCTCAAGCCGGGCGACCCCTTCAACTACGACCGCCTCCTGGACGGGATCAACGCGCTCACCAAGGCCACCGGGCGACAGATCAGCTTCCGCGCCGAGCCGGTGGGGAATGATCAGGTGCGGGTGATCCTCGAGCCGGGCGAGCAGACCTACGGCCCCATCCGCGAGGTCCGCATCGTGGGGGCCTCCGCGATCGCGGAGGCCAGGCTCAAGGCGGCCTTGCGCCTCAAACCGGGCGATGTCTTCAACCCGGCCCTGGCCAACGAGGACTTCGGACGGCTTTTGAACCTCTACCGCACCGAAGGCTACGAGATCGTGGCCCAGCCCAAGATCGCCTTCGAGAACGGGGTCTATACCCAGGCCCTCACCGAGGTCAGGATCGGGGGGTACAAGCTCAACTGGTCGGGGCCGCACCGCACCCAAGACGAGGTGATCCTGCGCGAGCTGCCCAAGCCGGGCACCCTCTTCTCGGCTCGAGCTTTCCTCAACGGGCTTTCCAACGTGCTGCGCACCGGGGTCTTGGCCGAGCCGCCCTCGCGCACGGTGGAGCCGGGGGAGAAACCCGACGAGATCATCATCGCGCTGGGCCTCAAAGAAGGGCGCACCGGGGCCTTCGTGCCCTCCATCGGCTGGAGCAGCCTCGAGGGTTGGAGTGGCTCCATCGCCTACAACGAGGGGAACCTGTGGGGTCTCAACCACAAGCTTAACGCCGAGCTTTCGTTCGGGTTCAACGAGTCCGGCGACAACTTCTCGCTCTCGTTGGGTTACCAGATCCCCTGGCTCTACCTGGACTTCGCCGACTTCAAGGAAGTCCGCACCGCGGCCAGCTTCAGCATCTTCACCCGCCCGGTCTCCAACTTCGACCTGTTCGCCCCGGACAACACCAAGACCGGCTGGCAGTACACCCAGCGCAGCACCGGCTTCGAGTTCGGGCTCTCCCGCCCGCTCTCCGCGGACCTGCCCAACCTACGCCTGGGCGCTTCCTTGCGCTACGAGTACAAGTCGCCCAGCCTCGAGATCTACGACCCCAACCGCCCCTGCGTCAACGACCCCAAAAACACCCAGAAGCCCCAGTGCAACGACCCCAACTATACCGGCGTAACCGAAGATCAAGCTCGATCCCTGCTCCCCTCCCCCAGCAACAACTTCTCCTTGGGTCTCTCCGCCACCTACTCCAACGCCGATAACCCCAGCTTCCCCACCCAGGGCTTCGGGGCCAGCGCCCAGACCAGCTACGTGCTGACCCTGCCCCGTAGCGGGAACGGTTCGCAGTACATCCCCTTCAGCATCACCGGCAAAACTTACTGGGGTCTGGATCAGGCCAAGCGCCAAGCACTGGCCCTGCGGGTCTCCACCGGGACCATGCTGGGGGTGGCGGGGACCATCCCCAACGAGGCCCTCTTCGGGGTGGGCGGCACCCTCGACGAAGCCCTAACGTTGCGTGGCTACGAAGCGCGGTTCCAGACCGGGCGGTACTTCTTTACCAGCTCGCTCGAGTACCGCTACGACTTCCGCTTCTCCGAAAACGGCGGCACCAACATCATCGGGATCGCCTTCACCGACTTGGGCACGGCCTGGGGCAGCGCCGCCAACCCCCGCCCCGAGTTGCACATGGGGATCGGCCTAGGCATCCAGCTCGACTTGGACCTCTTCGGGGCCCTCCTGCCTTCGATCCGCTTCGATTACGGGGTGGGCTTTGTGGAAGGGCGGGCCGAGGGCAAGTTCCACTTCCGCTTGGGGCCGCTGTTCTGAGAGCATTCTGAGGCTAGCCTTTGCTAAAGACCTGCCGCCAGCGGCAGGTCTTGCTTTTGACTTGGCAAGCCTAAGGATATATCTTTGGTTTACGTTTTTATATCTTGTTTAAGATTTTTCATAATGCTATGGACATGGAAGCCCTAAGCCAACGACCCACCGCGCTCGAGGATGCCCCCGAGAGCTTCTTCGAGCGCTTCGCCGCCTACGCGCTGGAGGCCGATCTGGCCCCTGAGCCGCAGGGCAGCCCCTTGCTCGAGGTCGTCACCTCCGCTGGGGTGTTCCTGGCCTTTGACCGGGGCCTGCCCCCGGCTCCCACCGGGCGGGCCCAGCTCCTCCTTCACGCCGAGGTCGAGAGCCTGACCTACGGCGGGGAGACCAGCCCCGGGGCTTACCGGATGGAAAAAGGCCGCTACGAGTTGCGCGGTCGGGTGGTGCAGGCTCTGGCCCGAAACCTCTACCTGATGGATATAGGGGTCCCGGTGGTGCTCAGCCTGCCCAGCCGCCTCATCAGCCCCGACCTCTTCTCCGGGCCGCTCCGGGTGGTGACCGCCCCCCCACTGATGGCCTTCCGCGCCGACGCCCAGAGGTAAGGATGCGCTGCCCCGACTGCGGCCACGCCCATTCCCACAACACCGGAGACTGTGCCTGGTGCGGCAGCATCGGCGAACACGGCCCGGTTCACGAGCGCCGCTGGGTCACCGTAGTCTTTTTCGATCTCTCCCGCTTTAGCGAGTTCGCGCTCGAGAATCCCCTCGAGATCACCTGGAAGGCCGTGCGGCACTCGCTCTCGGAGGCCGCGGCCCAGGTTCGCCGCCACGGTGGACACGTCGACAAGTATCTAGGCGATGGCCTCCTGGCGGTATTCGGCGCCCCCCGCAGCCGCGAGAACGACGCCCAAGCCGCCCTCGAAGCGGCCCTGACCATGGTGACCAAAAGCCCCCTCCCGGCCCGGGCCGGGGTCGCCAGCGGTCTGGTGTTGCGGGCCCCGTTGGGCGACGGGCAGGCCGGGGAATCCACGGTGTTGGGGCCCGCGGTGAACCTGGCCCAGCGGCTCTCCCAGGCTGCACCCCCCGGGGAAGTCTGGGCCGACGCGGTCACCTTGCGGCTGGCCCCGCACTGCCGCCATCATTCCCTCGAGCCCCAGGTCTTCAAAGGCCAGGGCGGCCCCCTGAGCCCCTACCACTACCTCGGCACCCAGGAGTGCGTGAACAACCTGGTAGGGCGCGAAGCGGAGATCCTCCGGCTGCAAGAGGCCCTCGAGGCCGCTCGGCGCGGGCAGGGTCGACACCTGGCCCTGGTGGGCCCCCTGGGTAGCGGCAAAACCCGCCTGGTCCGGCACTTCCTCGGCCAACTCCCCGCCGGGGTACGGGGCTTGCTGGCTCCCCGGCTCGGCAAGGAAGGCTCGCTGCGGCACAGCCTGCACCTAGCCCTGCAAAGCTTTATCGGGGGGGATGTGGGGGAGTGGCTGGGGCGAACCCCCATGGCTCCTTCCCTCAAGCGGGCTCTGGCCTACAGCGTGGGCTTGCTGCCTCAGGCCCCTGCTCCTAAGCCCGAGCTGGACCGGCTGATGGTGGAGGGCTGGTTGCACCTCCTGGAGCTGCTCTCCAAATCCCAACCCCTGGTGATCCTGCTTGAAGACCTCCACGCCGCCAACCCCATCCTGGTCGAGCTGGTCCGGCATCGCCCGCGCGGGCGGGTTCTGCTCTTGAGCACCTCCCGACGCAACCTTTGGGAAGAAGGGGGCGTGGAGGTGCTGGAAGTGGCGCCCCTGGACGAGCCCAGTACCCTGGCCTGCGCCCGCGAGATGCGCCCCGACCTCGACGAGGCGGCCCACCAGATCCTGGCCCTCAAGAGCCGCGGCCTGCCCCTGATGCTCCAGGCCCTCTCGCGCAGCCAGGGCAATCAAGACCCCCTGGCGGATCTGGCCGCCTGGGGAAGCTGGGCCTACCAGCCGCGGCTCGACAGCCTGCCCCGCTCCGCCCGCACCGCCTTGCTGTGTATGGCCGTGCTGGGCGAGGGAGCCGACCCAGCGTTGGTGCGTCACCTGCTGGGCAGCGAGGCCCACCTCAGCCGTCTGCTGAGCGAGGGCTTCCTCGAGTCCCAGGGGGAGCGGCTGGTGTTTGCCGCCCCCTACCTGCGCGAGACCGCCCTGACCCTGGTGAGCCCCGAGCAGGCCAAGCGGTGGTGGCTCAAAGCCGCCGAGTGGTGCCAGAACGCCGGTCACGTCGAGCAGGCCGCCCTCTACTTGGGCATAGCCGGGGAGCAGACCGCCGCCTTCCGGCTGTGGCGGCTGGTGGCACAAGAGCGCTGGTTCCAGGGCCGCAAGGCCGAGGCCCTGGAGGCCTACAACGAAGCCCTGCTGGTGGCCCCCAGCCCGGCCCTGAACCGCAGCCTCCGTCAGGAGGTGGCCCGCCGCCTGCTGGAAGTGGGGCGGGCCCTGCAAGTTCTGAGTTGGTTGGAGGCCCTCGAGGACGAGGCCAGCGAGGCCCTCAAAGCCCAGGCCCGCCTCCAGATCCAAGCCCAAAAAGTTACCCAGTACGACATCCTGGGCGATATCCTGCGTCCCGGGGCGAACTGAGACACCCCCCGCCACGCTCGGCCTTTTCGACACCTCAGGGATATCGGCTATAGCGAACAGGGACGACCGGCTTAGGCTTGCATCATCGCCCTCCGGCCCTCTTCGCACCAAATAGACGCTCGAGGAAACCGTAAAAGATCGCTGACCAGGCCCTTGGCGATTCCGCTGGCCGCTGTAACCCCGCCAACCCAGGACCAGCCGGGTTATAGGTGCGCCCGCGATAGAGGTGCCCAGTTGATCGGCGGGAGATGCCTATGCGGGGTGTGCGGCGCGGCCTCCTCAGCCACCCTTTCTCCACCCGCTACGGTTTTACCGTGGGGATACTTAGCACCTCCCGATAAATTGCCGGGGCCGCCTGCATCCCCTCGAGGTCTTTATCTGGGATTAGCCCTATCTGGGACGGCGGTCGGCGGCTTTCTCTAACCCGCCGACCCTCGAGCTTAGAGTATCCTGATACGGTAGACCCCCTCGGGTCTTTCAGGAGTTGGTCTGTGCCGTCCAGCACGTCTCCTGGCCCCACCCCAACCGAGCTTTAGACTTGGCTGGGGCCTTTGATTTCGCCCGGTGGTGGTTTCCGCTATGGACTCGAGGAGCAGTCAGGCCGTCGAACTCATCCGCTCGAGGATGCCCATCCGCGAGCTAGTGGGGCGTTACGTGGCGCTCAAACCGGCGGGCAAGGGGCGCTGGAAGGGGTTGTGCCCCTTCCACCAGGAGAAGACCCCCTCCTTCCACGTGGACGAGACCAAGGGCTTGTGCTACTGCTTTGGCTGCAAGGCGGGCGGGGACATCTTCGGGTTTTTGCAGAAGATCGAGGGGGTGGACTTCCGCGAGGCGCTCGAGCGGCTGGCCCAGGAGACCGGGGTGGAACTCCCGGAGTTCAAGGCTCAAGGCAAAAAGCGCGAGCTGTACGAGGTCTTGAACCTGGCCCAGGAATACTTCCGGGCCAACCTCAAGGCCGAGGCCCTCACCTACTTGAAGGGCCGGGGCTTGAGCGACGAGTCGCTGCAGAAGTTCGGGCTGGGCTACGCCCCGCAAAGCTGGGACGGGCTGATCAAGTTCCTGAGCGGCAAGGGCGTGAGCCCCGAAGAAGGGCTGGCCGCCGGGGTGCTGGCCGAGCGGGACGGACGGTACTTCGACCGCTTCCGCCACCGCATCACCTTCCCCATCCAAGACTCGCTGGGCCGCACGGTGGCCTTCACCGCGCGGGCCCTCAGCAAGGACGACCAGCCCAAATACCTGAACTCGCCGGAAACCCCCATTTTCAAGAAAACCCTGTTGCTCTACGGCTTCCCCCAGGCCCGGCAATCCCTCCGCGAACGGGGCCGGGCCATCGTGGTGGAGGGGCTCTTCGACGTGATCGCCCTGCACCAGATGGGCTTTACCGAGGCGGTGGCGGTGCTGGGTTCAGGGCTGGCCGCCGACCAGGGGATGCTCCTCAAGCGACACGAGGTCCGCGAGATCTATCTTTCCTTCGACGCCGACGAGGCCGGGCGCAAGGCCACCTTGCAGAGCCTCGAGCTGGAGATCGCCCGCAGCTTTCTGGTGTACGCGGTGGCGATGGAAGGAGGCAAAGACCCCGGCGACTTGCTGTTGCTCCCGAACGGCCAGGAGCGCTATCGGCAGGCGCTCGAATCCGCCCTCTCCGAGGTCGAGTTCCGCTTCCAGGCAGCGGCCCAGGGGGTCAACCTGGAGTCGGTGGAGGGGAAGCGGCGGGTGCTCGAGACCCTGTTGCCCCGTCTCCTTTCCAGCGACCCGCTGGACGTGGTGGCGGAAGCGCTCAAACGGGTGGTACAGGACCGGCTGGGGCTCGAGCGCCGGGCCCTGGAGGACTACCTGAGGAGCCGCAAGGCCCCGCCCAGCCGCCGCGAGCCCCAGCCCAACCCCGGCACCGCTTTCGGCCTGGCCCGCCCCGACCTCACCGAGAAGCGCCTGTTGCGCGAGCTGGACGTGATCGCCCTGCTCTACGCAGCCCCCGACGAGGAGTTCGTGCAGTGGGCCCAGTACGTGGAGGACCACACCTGGCCACCCGAGGGGAGCTTGCTGGCCGACTTCATGCAGGTGGCGAAGTCGGGCGTGGGGAAAGCCCGGGTGATCCGTCACTTCCAGGAGCGGGGCGAGGGGGACCGGCTCTTCGACGCGCTGATGAAGCGGCCCGACGAGATCCCCAGCGACCTCGAGAACCAGCTCAACCTCAGCATGGCCCGCCTGCGCGAGGTCTACTACGAGATCCGGCTGGACAAGCTCAAACAAGACCTCAAGGCCGGGCCCAGCGTGGAGCTTTTGCGCGAGATCCAGGAGACCCAGCGAGCCATCGAGGCCGAGCGGCGGGTCTACAAGCGCTGATCGGGTAACGCCGGTATGCTCGACCATCTTTGAATCCCCCCGCATCGGATCGCCGCACCCTTGCGGGAGAACTACGCACTCGAGCCCGTTTGCTGGAGTTTCTTCCGGTCGGCTACTGAGGATATCGCCACGTTCGGACAAGGGTCTTCCTCGAGCCCCACCTTCGCGAAGAAGCCCGGCAGCGCCAGGTCAAGACCCGTTCGGCCCCGGAGATATCGTCGAGCTAGCGCTGGGCGGGGACCCCGGCTAAACCCTTGAGGAGTTCGCCGGGGGGCAACAAGTGCCCCAGGCACTCGTCGTAGTCCACCCCCTGGCGGAAGTCCTCGGCCAAATCGGCCACGCTGACCCGGCTCAAGGCCTCCAGCACCGCGTCCCGCACCTTGATCCAGACGTGGTTGCGGGCCTGGCAGCGGCCCTCCTCGACACAGGCCTTGGGCCACTTGAGGCTCACGCAGGAGAGCGGGGCAATAGGCCCGTCTACCGCCCGGATCACGTCGCGCAGGTTGATCTCCTGGGGGGGCCGGGGTAGGGCGTAACCGCCCCCGGCCCCTTTCTTGGAGGCCACCAACCCCTGCCCGACCAACGCCGCCAGGATGCGCACCAAATAGGTGCGGCGCACCCCGGTGACCCGGCTCAACTCCTCACTGCCTACGTAGCGTCCGGGAGGCTGGGTGCCCAGGTAGCCCAGCGCCTTGAA
The DNA here is from genome assembly GCA_035760705.1 of Meiothermus sp. Lineage (GTDB taxonomy): Bacteria > Deinococcota > Deinococci > Deinococcales > Thermaceae > Allomeiothermus. Next base: position 15,562 of record DASTSL010000039.1, read on the forward strand.
CGCGTAAATGTCGGTGGCGGAAAGCCGCATGGGAGTAGTTTACAAGGTTTGTAATCTGTGCTAGCGTAACCGGCAGCGAGGCCCCTCTATGCTGGCCTCGGAGCCCGTTAAAGCTCGAGCCTTAGGTATAAGGTCGCTGGGACACGGAAGGATTAGGCTAGTCCGCAGCGGAAGAAGGAGGAGAATATGAGCTATGCCCACCCGGAAGTCTTGGTCAGCACCGATTGGGTGCTGGAACACCTCAATGACCCCAACATTCGCCTGCTCGAGGTCAACGAGGACATCCTGCTCTACGACACCGGCCATATCCCCGGCGCACAGAAGATCGACTGGCAGGCCGACCTCTGGGACCCGGTGATCCGCGAGTTCATCCAGCCTGAGGAACTGGCCCAGCTCTTCGAGCGCCTGGGCATCTCCAACGACACCACCATCGTTTTGTATGGCGACAAGAACAACTGGTGGGCCGCCTATGCCTTCTGGTTCTTCAGCTACAACGGCCACCAGCACCTCAAGCTGATGAACGGCGGGCGCATCAAGTGGACCCAGGAGGGCAAGCCAACAACTACCGACAAACCCACCTACCCCAAGGGCTCCTACACCCCCGGTAAGCGCGACCCCAACCTGCGGGCCTTCCGCGACGAGGTCTTGCGGCACTTGGATAAGGTGAAGGCCGGGCAGGGGGCTTTGGTGGACGTGCGCAGCCCGGCGGAGTTCACCGGCGAGAAGACCCACATGCCCGAGTATCCCCAAGAAGGGGTGTTGCGCGGCGGGCACATCCCCGGGGCCAAGAGCATCCCCTGGGCCACCACCGTCAACCCGGACGGCACCTTCAAGCCCGTGGAGGAGTTGCGAGCCCTTTATGAGCCCAAGGGTGTGACCCCCGATAAGGAGGTCATCGCCTACTGCCGTATCGCCGAGCGCAGCAGCCACTCCTGGTTCGTGCTCAAATACCTGCTCGGCTATCCCAACGTCAAGAACTACGACGGGTCCTGGACCGAGTGGGGCAACTCGGTGGGCGTGCCTATCGCCAAGGGCGAAGAGTAAAAATGGCCAACCACTCCAGGTAGGGGCACATCCGTGCCCCTTACGGTTTTTTGATCTACCGGCGCCCTAGGGCCCGGGGCTCCCTATCTACCTCAGGCCGCCTAGCGAAGCTGCTTGCTCATGGGGATTCGGTCGTGGGCGGTGAAACCTAAGCGCTCGTAGAACCGCCGGCCTCGAGGTTGTCCGATTCGACCTGAAGCTCGAGCGCGAAAACCCCTTGCTCGAGGGCAAAGTGCTCAAGCTCCCGGAAGACCGCCTTCCCCAACCCGCGCCCTCGGTGAGCTTCGCCAATATAAACCTCGGTTAGGGTAGCGACTCGGCCCCCGAACTCGAGGTCGAAGCCGTACGTGAGCACGGCATGGCCCACCCCTTGGCCACCCTGCTGGATGAGCCAGACCCGGCCCAGGGTTTCATCCGCAATCAACTGCTCGAGCCCCACCCGAACGCGCCCAGCGTCAAAAGCGATCCCGTCGTAGGCGTAATATTCGCCCACGAACTCGAGCAGCACAGCAATATCCCAGAATTCAGCGGGCCGTAGAACCTCCATGACTACCGCTTGAGCGCGTTGAGCCCGCCCGCCAGGTTGTAGACCTCGGCATAGCCGTCGGCCTCGAGGTACAGCCCGGCCAGTTCGCTTTGGATGCCCCGCTCGCACAGCAGCAGGATGGGCCGGTCCTTGGGGAGTTGATGCTTGCCCCCCTGGATGGCGGTGGTGGGGATATTGAGGGCCCCCTCGAGGCTCCCCTGGCGAAAAAGAACCGGCGAACGCACGTCCACGACGAGTGGCTGGCGCTCGAGGAAAGCCGGGAGACTGGCCGCATCTACCGATTTCATAGCTCGAGGATACGGCAGAAAGATGCGCATGGCCTACCCAGCAAAAGCTTTCGCCGTACACCATCCACATTTTCTGTATATTCATCTTGCCTGCATACTCATGCAAACCCAGGTAGCGCAATTCCGCTGCGCGTGATAGGCTTTCGAGTTGGAATGCCTGCGCGACGCGACCTCAAAAAAATCCTGATCATCGGCTCCGGCCCCATCACCATCGGTCAGGCTGCCGAGTTCGATTACTCGGGAACCCAGGCGGTCAAGGCCCTGCGCTCTGCCGGGTACGAGGTGGTGCTGGTGAACTCCAATCCCGCCACCATCATGACCGACCCCGAGCTGGCCGAGGCCACCTACCTCGAGCCCCTCACCCCCGAGTACCTGGAGAAGATCATCGCCAAGGAGCGCCCGGACGCCATCCTGCCCACCCTGGGCGGGCAGACCGCCCTCAACCTCTCCATGACCCTGCATGAGACCGGCGTGCTGGAGAAATACAACGTCCAGCTCATCGGGGCCAACGCAGCAGCGATCAAGAAGGGCGAGGATCGCGAGGAGTTTCAGCGGGCCATGCAGAAGATCGGGCTCGAGGTGCCGCGCGGCAAGATGGTCTCAGGGCTCGAGGAAGGGCTGGAGTTTGCCCGCAGCATCGGCTACCCGATGGTGGTGCGCCCCAGCTTCACCCTGGGCGGAACCGGCGGGGGAATCGCGGGCGACGAGAAGGAGTTCATCGAGATCCTGACCCGCGGGCTCTCGCTCTCCCCTACCCACACCGCGCTCGTCGAGGAAAGCATCCTGGGCTGGAAGGAGTTCGAACTCGAGGTGATGCGCGACCACAACGACACCGTGGTGATCATCACCAGCATCGAGAACGTGGACCCGATGGGCGTCCACACCGGCGATTCGATCACCGTGGCCCCAGCACAGACCCTCACCGACGTGGAGTACCAGCGGATGCGCGACGCGGCCCAGGCCATCATCCGCGAGATCGGGGTGGACACTGGGGGCTCCAACATCCAGTTCGCGGTTGATCCTAAAACCGGGCGCCAGGTGGTGATCGAGATGAACCCGCGCGTCTCGAGGTCTTCCGCCCTGGCTTCCAAAGCTACCGGCTTCCCCATCGCCAAGATCGCCGCCTTGCTGGCGGTCGGATACCGCCTGGACGAACTCCCCAACGACATCACCCAGAAGACCCCGGCCAGCTTCGAGCCGACCATTGATTACGTGGTGGTGAAGATTCCCCGCTTTGCCTTCGAGAAGTTCAACACCTTGCCCAACGTGAACCCCGGCGGGTTTAGCGACAAGCTGGGCACCCAGATGAAGAGCGTGGGCGAGGTGATGGCGATTGGCCGCACCTTCAAGGAGGCCTTCGGGAAAGCGCTACGGAGCCTCGAGGCCGACGTGCGAAGCGCCCTGGAAGCTTTGCCCACCGAGGAACTCAAAGCCCGGCTCTACCCCAGCCCACAGCGCATCTACGCGGTGCTCGAGCTATTGCGGCGGGGCACCACCGTCGAGGAGCTGTACGAGATCACCAAGATCGAGCGCTGGTTCCTCGTCCAGATGCGCGAGACGATCCTGGCGGAGAAGGAGCTGGAGGCGGGAAGCTGGAGGCTCGAGGATTCGGAGGATTGGCGCTACGCCAAGGGGCTGGGCATCTCGGACGGGCGGATCGCCACCCTGACCCGCTCCACGGAACCCGTCGTCCGCAAAGCCCGCATCGCGGCGGGGAGCCGACCGGTCTACAAAACCGTGGACACCTGCGCCGCAGAGTTCGAGGCCTATACGCCGTATCACTACTCAACCTACGAGTTAGAGGACGAGGTGCGCCCCACCGACAAAGAGAAGGTGGTGATCCTGGGCTCCGGCCCCATTCGTATCGGGCAGGGGGTGGAGTTCGACTACGCCACCGTGCACGCGGTCTGGGCGCTCCGGGAGGCCGGGTACGAGACCATCATGGTGAACTCTAACCCGGAGACGGTCTCGACCGACTACGACACTGCCGACCGGCTTTACTTCGAGCCGCTGACGCTCGAGGACGTGCTGAACCTGGTCGAGCACGAGCGTCCCATCGGGGTGATCGCCACCCTGGGCGGGCAGACCCCGCTCAAGCTCGCCAAACCGCTGGCCCAATCGGGCGTGACCCTGCTCGGCACGAGCTGGGAGGCCATCCACCGGGCCGAGGAGCGCTCCGAGTTCAACCGGCTTTGCCAGGAACTCGAGATCCCCCAACCCCTGGGGCGGGTGGCCCAGAGCCCCGAGGAAGCCCTCAAGCTGGCCGAGGGGATCGGCTACCCGCTGATGGTGCGGCCTAGTTACGTGCTGGGGGGTCGGGCCATGCAGGTGGTGCGGGACGCGGCGGAGCTGAGAAGGTACCTGGCCGAGATCTATGCCGAGCTCTCCGAGAAGCCCTCGATCCTGCTCGACCAGTACCTGGAAAATGCCCTCGAGCTGGACGTGGATGCCATCTCGGACGGGAAGCAGGTGGTGGTGGCGGGCATCATGGAGCACATCGAGCGGGCCGGGGTACACTCCGGCGACTCGGCCACCATCCTTCCGCCGGTCTCGCTCAGCCCCGCGCAAATCGAGACCGTGCGCGCCTACACCCGCAAGCTGGCTCTGGCGGTGGGGGTGAAGGGACTCCTCAACGTGCAGTACGCCGTCAAGGACGGGACCGTGTACGTTCTCGAGGCCAACCCCCGCGCCTCCCGCACCGTGCCTTTCGTCTCCAAGGCCATCGGCCACCCGCTCGCCAAGTACGCCGCGCTGATCGCGGTGGGGCACACGCTCGAGAAGATCGGTTTTACCCAGGACCCCACCCCCAGCTTCTACTCGGTGAAGGAAGTCCTGATCCCCTGGCTCAAGTTCCCTGGGGTGATCCCCCAACTGGGGCCGGAGATGCGTTCGACCGGAGAGAGCATGGGCATCGACGCCGACCCTTACCTGGCCTACTATCGGGCCGAGATCGGGGTGAACCAGCGTTTGCCTTTGTCCGGCAAGGTGCGGATCATCGGGCAGGCCGACCTCCAGGCCGAATGGCTGGAGGCCGGGTTTGAAGTCTCCGAGGGGGATTATGATTTGTTGATCTCCCTCGAGCCCCACCCCGAACTGCGCCGCGCCGTCGAGACCGGCAAGCCCTTCATCACCACCGTGGAGGGGGCCGGCTGGAGCCTCGAGGCCATCCGCCGCGCCCGGAACGCCGAACTGGGGGTGAAATCCCTGCAAGAGTGGCATCAAACCGAACCCGCCGTGAAATCCTAGGTTGCGGCTCAAAATCCCGTCCTCGAGAGGCCTCTCGAGGAATTGTGGCCCAGCACCTCCAGACGAGCCGGTAACCGCTACACTAGGCTCAATCCTTCGCCCAGTTCAGGAGGTGCCTATGCGGTGGTTTTGGGCTTTGCTGATCCTGAGTGGAACCGGGCTGGCGCAACCTTACCTGCACTACGCCGCCCCGGTGGGAACCTCGATGGTCTATAGCACCTTTTACGGGGCCCGGGCGGTTCCCATTGAGTATTTCTGGCCCTCGAGCCTGCCCCAGCCCCCGCAACAGTACAGCCTCGACATCTGGCCGGAGGGCTACGTCCAGGAGTGGCGGCGGGTGGTGGCCCCCGGCGTGGAGGAGGTCACCCGCTGGCAACCCCTGGGCTACTGCCTCATCACCAGCATCTTCCTCAGCCGTTACGTAGCTGCCGAGCGCTCGAGCGATGTCCCCATGGTCTACGAGGCGTCGTTCCGCGGCGATAGCCGGGAGGCCGAGCCGGACTGCTTGGCCCCAGCCAGCCCCAGCCCCTCCAGCGAGGTCCTGCCGATCTATCAGGTGCCGCTCGAGGTCGGCCAGCGCCTCCAGGTGGAGGTAGCAGCCCCCTGGCCGGTGGGGGCCAAAGGCCAGCTCAACCTCATCTACTTGGGCCAGCAGGAGGGGGTGCATCGCTTTAGCGTCCGGCTCCAGGTGCCTGCCCAGCGGGTCGGGGAGTTGTGGGTGGGAACCCTGGCCTATCAGGGCGAGGCCCTTTACCTCCCCGATGGCCGCCTGCTCAGCGAGAAGCTCTATGCCAAGGGAGTGGTTTTCCGCTTTGGGTCTACCGGCGGGGCCTTCCGGGTCTACCTGAGCCGGGAAGTGAGCGGGCAGGAGGAGCCTTCCGACACTCCACCGCTGGTGCGGTGGAGCGGACCGAGTCTGGCACTTCGGTAAGTCGTGGACAGCTCATATGGATGAGCAGATGAACGCACGACAAAACCGCGAACTCGCCGTGCAGTAAACATTAGGGGGACACCTCGGGTTATTTGAGCGGCGCAATCCCCGCACGGGGCATCCCCCCAGTATCGGACAGCTAAAGGGTGCAGACACTTAGAGCCGGTCTCAAATCGCCTTGACGCTAAAGACATTCCCCATCTGCCGATTAGCCTCCTCGATCTTTTCCGGGCTACCGATCACGGCCAGGGCGGCTTCTTGCGTCAGGTATCGCTGGGCCACCCGCCGCAGGTCTTCGAGCCTGACCTCGAGCAGCCGTTTTTTGAACTCGAGCTTCTTGTCCAGGGTGAACCCGGCCAAGTCGCTGAAGAAACGGGTGCGGCCCTTGTTGTCGGGCGAGAGCAGGGGATCCACATCACCCGCCGCAGCCAGGATGGCTTCCTTGAGCTTCTCCGGCTCGAGCGGGCTTTGCAGGAAGTTCAGGGCGTCCTGGTAGACCTTGAAGGTCCGCGCCACGTGGGGGTCGCGGTAGGAGAGCATGGCGAAGACCCCGTTCTCAAAGCGGCAGACGGCGAATCCACCGTAGGCCCCGCCCTTCTCGCGGATCTCCTTGTGCAAGTACTCCGAGCGGAGCAGGTTGGCCAGCGCTAACAGGGCCGGGGCGTCAGGGTGCTCGAAGGGCACGGTGCGCCAGACCTTGGCGTCGTAGGCCACCGGAACCGCGGTGGTGCGGGCTTGGGGCTCGAGCGAGGGGCGCGGGGCGGCAGCCTGCGGGCTCTGCGAGCCCTGGCCGGTGGGCAGACCCGCGAGCAGATCCCCCACCATCCTCTCCAGGGGCTCGAGCTGGCTTTCCTCGCTGGTGACACAGACCCTCAGGTTGGCGTTTTGGAACAGGTGGCGGCGGATGGTCTCGAGGTCGGCCAGCAGCCCCTCCAGCCCGGCCTCGTCGAGCGCGGCCAGGCGCTTCAGGGTAGCGGTTTGGCTCAACCCCTCCCAGCGCTCTTGCAGGAGGTGTTTCCCGCCGAACTGGGCCTCGGCCAGATACCAGCTAAAGAGGTGCCCGGCCTGTACCACCCGGGCTTCGAAGCTGGCCTTGAGCTGGCCCAGCAGGTTCTTGAGGTTGGCCTTGTCCCACTTCAAGTCGGTGAGGAGGTCGCGCAGGATGGCGAAGAACTCGAGGTGGTTGCGGTAGAGGGCCTTGCCGGAGAGGGTCAGGCTGGCCCGGAAGCCCTCCAGGTTGTCCGGCTGGCTGCGCTGGCCCACCACCGCGCTTACCCCACCGGTGTAGGCCTCGATGCGCTCGGCCATCTCGAGGTAATCGCTTTTACCGCCGCCCATCTTGGTCACCGCGAAGGCGAAGAGCGGGAGCAGGTCCTTGAGGGGGTCGGGCAAGCTCGCCAGGTCGAACTGGAGGTCCAAGTAGCTGATCCCGTTGGTGGGCTGGGGGAAAAGCCCCACACTGACCCCGGCGATCTCCTGGAGGGTGTGCGGCACGTCCTCCAGGGTCATGGGGATGTCGGAAAGCTCCAGGGTAGGCAGCACCGAGGTGTCCTCGGGGGTCTCCTGGCGAGCTTTGAGCGCTTTGGCCTCTGCGATGATCTCCTGTACCGCTTGGTCGGAAAGGGTCTGGCGGATGCGGTCGAGCTTGGCCCGTTCCTCGGCCTCCCGGCGCTCGGTGAGCTGTTGATCCGGCTTCAAGACGATGGTGGCCCGGTGGGGGTTCTCGAGGAAGTAACGGCGGATCAGGTTCTCCAGATAGGGCCCCTTGGCCCGCTCCTCCTGGAGCTTGGCCAGGTCGGCGTCGAACTGGAGCGCGTGGTAGGGCACCCCGCCTTTGAGATAGGCGCTCGAGAGCTGGAAAAACACCTTGAGCCCGTAGGGGTAGCCGACGTTGGAAACCTCGCGGGACTCGATCTCCAGGCGGTGCAAGGCCGCGTCCACCATGGCTGGGTCCAGGCCCCTTTGGGCCAGGTCCTCGAGCACGCCTAGGGTGATCACCTCGATCTTCTCGGCATCTTGGGGATTCACCCCCTTGAGCCCGGCGGCGAACACCGCCTCGCGGTAGCTGTCCTCGAGCCCGGTGCCGTCGGCCAGGGCCTCGCCGATCTGGCTCTCTAGGAGGGCCTTGCGCAAGGGCGAGGCGGCGTTCGAGAGCAGCACCCGCTCCAGGACCCGCAAGGCCAGCATCTCGGTGCTGTCGGCGCTCTTGGCGGTGAGCCAGGCCAACAGGACCTGGGATTTCTTGTCGGGGTGCTCGGCGGGCGAGAGCGGGTAGACCGCCTCGAAGCGGATGGGGTCCGAAAAACGCGGCTGGTCGGGGATATCCAGGTGCACCGGGGCCTGCGCGAAGCGCGAGAGCACCAGGCGCTCGATGGACTCGAGAGTTTTTTGCAGCGGCAGGTTTCCGTAGGTGAAGAAATAGCTGTTGGAGGGGTGATAGTGCCGGGCGTGGAACTCCTTGAGGGCCTCCCAGGTGAGGTCGGGGATGAACTGGGGGTCACCGCCGGAGTCGTGGGCGTAGGTGAGGTCGGGGAAGATAGCCTGGCCGATGGCCCGGTACATCAGCGAGCTGGGGGTGGAGCGCGCCCCTTTCATCTCGTTGAACACCACCCCCTCGTACTTGAGGGGCGAGTGGGGGTTCTCGAGTTCGGCGAACTGGTAGCGCCAGGCTTCCTGCCGGTAGGCCTGGTACTCGATCTGGGGGAAGAAGGTGGCGTCGAGGTAGACCTCGAGCAGGTTGTAGAAGTCTTTCTCGTTGCGGGTCGAGAAGGGATAGCAGGTGAAGTCGGCGGAGGTGAAGGCGTTCATGAAGGTGGAGAGGCTGCGGGGAATCATCGAGAAGAACGGGTCTCGCACCGGGAAGCGCTCCGAGCCGCACAACACGATGTGCTCGAGGATGTGCGCCACCCCGGTGGAGTCCTGGGGCACGGTGGGGAACGCCACCGCGAAGGCCTTGTTGTCGTCGGGACAGGCGATGTGGACGTGGCGGGCGCCGGTGGGCTCGTGGAGAAGCTCGAGATACTGGCCTTGCAGGTGGGGCAACTCCCCGCTCTTGACGAGGCGGTAATTCCCGATCTTGGTTCCGTTAACTGAGCTGACCATGGGGTCAGTGTACTCGAGACGAAATGCAAAAACAGGGGCCGGATTGAACCAGCCCCCGTTGAGCCCGAAGGGGGTTTTATTCCTGGTTTTCTGCCGGAGCTTCGGCCTGAGCCGCTTCGGCAGCAGCCTCCGCCGCGGCGTTACGGGCCGAGACGTCCTCGTTGATGCGCTTACGGTCGGATTTGATCCGGGCAGCCTTCCCGCGCAGTTCACGCAGGTAGTAGAGCTTGGCCCGGCGCACCTTGCCGCGCGCCACCACGTCCACGCTGTCAATGAGCGGGCTGTTGAACGGGAAAACCCGCTCCACCCCCTCACCAAAAGAGATCTTGCGCACGGTGAAGGAGGAGTTGAAGCCGTTGCGCTTGATCTTGATCACCACGCCCTCGTAGGCTTGGGTGCGGGTGCGGTTTCCTTCGCGCACCTTGTAGTTGACACGGACGGTATCGCCGGCCTTGAACTCGGGCATGTCGGCACGGGTGTATTTGGTTTCAACGACCTTGAGCAGGGCACCACGGTTCATGGGGTTCTCCTGTTCCCAGCGGAACCTTCGGGGGTTCTTAGGAGTTTTGCGTTCTTTAACGTACCCGCCAATGCAGATACTCGAACGTCAGCGATTGGTGAGTATAGCAGGCCCAAAGGGCAAACGTCAACGCCGCCATCCGCCCGAGTTGTTTACCGAACAACCCGCTCGAGGCCGCGAACACCCTCATCTAACTCGAGCATCATCTAGTCGGTTGGTTTGCTCCGTGACCAGCGCCCACCTCCTGAACTACTCGGTGTCTGTTTCGTCCAACCAGAGCAAATCCTTAGGGGTGAGTTCGGCAGCGTCGAGGAGGTCCGCTCGGCGCTCCTTGGTGCGTCTGAGGGCTTGCTTCCGCCGCCACTCGGCCACCTTAGCGTGGTGCCCGGAAAGCAAAACCTCCGGTACACTGAGCCCGCGAAACTCCGGCGGGCGGGTGTAGTGGGGATAGTCGAGCAAACCGGTGGAGAAGGAGTCCTGCTGGTGGCTCTCGGCCTCCTTGATGACCCCCGGGATGAGGCGGCTGGTGGCTTCCAAGATCGCCAGTGCCGCGACCTCTCCCCCCATCAGCACGTAATCCCCCAGCGAGACCTCACGGGTGATGAAGTGCTCGACCCGGGCGTCGATCCCCTCGTAGCGCCCCGAGACCAAGACGAGGTGGTCTTTTTGTGCCAACTCCTCGGCCATCTTCTGGGTGAAGGGTCTCCCCGCCGGGGAGAGCAAGATCACCTCGTCGGCGGGCAAGGCCGCCTCGATGGCCCGCACCACCACGTCCACCCGCATCACCATCCCGGCCCCACCGCCATAAGGGGTGTCATCCACCACCCGGTGCTTTCCCTCGGCGTGGTCGCGGATGTCGCGCACGTCCACCGAGATCAGGCCCTTCTCGATGGCTCTTTGCAGGATGGACTCCTCCGTCCAGGGCCAGATCAGCGCGGGGAAGAGGGTCAGGATGGTGTATCTCATAGCTGGTGGCCTGTAGATTTCGACAAGCCAGGAGCCACAGGCTACCGGCTGCTACTCGAAGAGCCCCGGGATCGCCTCGATGTAAATCCCCTCGTCCTTCACCGCCACGTAGGGGGCCTGGAACGGGACCAGATAGGTTTTGGAGGAGGCCCGTAGCGAAGTCCCGGAACGCTTGATGACCAGCAGGTCCTGGGCTCCGGCCTCCTGCACCTCGGCCACCTCCCCGAAGGGCTGCCCGTCCACGAACACCGGCCTGCCGACGAGTTGGTAGTAGTAGAAGAAGCCCTCCTCGAGCCGGGGCAGATCGCTCTCGTCAGCGTAGACCAAAAGCCCCACCAGGGCTTCCGCGTCAGTGCGGTCCTCCACCCCGTTCAGGTGAAGGACCAGCTCCTCGTTGATCCAGTAGGCTTCCTCGATGGTCCGGTAGCCGAGGTCCTGGAGGTAGATGCGCTGCAAATCCTCCACCCAGGGCTCGCCGCGGAACTTGAGGCCGCCCTCGAGCGCATAGGGAGAGCCAATCCGTCCGACTTCGATTCTTCGCATGGAAAAAGGATCCGGGAAGATTTTTCCCGGTGCTCGGCGCTCTACCTCACCTCTACCGATACCCGCCCCTTGGCAAAGGACCGCACCACGGTGCGGATGCTCTCGATGACCCGGCCCTGACGACCGATCAGGCGGCCCTTGTCGGAGGGAGCGGTTTCCACGTAGTAGATCAGCCCCTCGCGGCCCCGGCGCTCGTCCACGCGCACCGCCTCGGGCTGGTCCACCACGGCTTTGGCAAGGTATTCGACGAGGTCTTTCATAGAAAGAAGCATATCGCATATTGCTGATCGCGGATCGCAACGACCCAGCAATAGGCGATACGCGATACACAGACCTTAGCTAATCACACCCGCTTGCTTCAGGAGCTTCTTGGCGGTCTCGGTGGGCTGAGCCCCGGTGCCAAGCCAGTACTTGGCCCGCTCGCCATCCACCTTGAGCCAGTCCTTGGTGGTCTTGCGGGGGTCGTAGTAGCCGATGCGCTCGATGTAAGCCCCGTCGCGCTTGTTGCGCTCGTCCACCACCACGATGCGGTAGTGCGGGTTGCCTTTGGAGCCGAAACGGGAAAGTCGGATCTTGGTCATGCGATTCTCCTTTTGCGCTTTTGGGGCGCTATCTTCCAAACGGGTTGCGGAAGGCTCCGCGCCCCTTTTGTTTGGCTAAAGATTTCATCATGCCCTTCGTCTCCTCGAAGGTCTTGATGAGCCGGTTGACCTCCTGCACGCTGGTGCCGGAGCCCGCCGCGATGCGCTTGCGGCGAGAGCCGTTCAGCACCCGGGGGTCGCGGCGCTCCTGCGGGGTCATCGAGAGCACGATGGCCTCGAGCCGGTTGATGGCCTTTTCGTCCACCGTGAACCCCGGGGGCAGGGCCCGGGACATCCCTGGGATCATCTTGAGGATGTCGGCGAAGGAACCCATCTTGCGCATCTGGCGCATCTGGGTAATCAAATCCTCGAGCGTGATCTCCCCCGGAGCCTTGAGGGGTCCCTCGAGTTCGGCGGCCTTGGCCTTCTCGAGAAGGGTCTGGAGATCGCCCATGCCCAGGATGCGCTGGGCCAGTCGGTCGGGGTAGAAAGGCTCGAGGCCCTCGATCTTCTCCGAGACCCCGGCGAAGACGATGGGCTTCTGCGTGACGTGCCGGGCCGAGAGTGCCGCCCCACCCCGGGCGTCGCCGTCGAGCTTGGTGAGGATCAACCCGCTGACCCCGATCCGCTCGTCAAAGGTCTTGGAGACATTGAGCGCTTCCTGCCCGGTCATGGCGTCCACCACCAGGAAGGTCTCGCTGGGCCGCATCACCTCCTTGAGCTTGGCGAGTTCGCCCATCAGGGCTTCGTCAATCTGCAAGCGCCCGGCAGTGTCCACGATCACCAGGTCGCGGTAGTCGAAGGTCAGGTGTTCCTTCAGGCGGCGGGCGGTGACCTCGGGGCGCTCGCCATCGGCGACCTCGAGCACCGGCACCCCCACCTTCTCGCCCAGGATGCGGAGCTGGTCACGGGCGGCGGGGCGCTGGGTGTCGGCGGCCACCAGCAGGGGGCGGCGGCCTTTGGATTTGTAGTAGGCCGCGAGCTTGCCGCTGGTGGTGGTTTTACCCGAACCCTGCAAGCCCACCATGAACCACAAATTGCCCTCGCTCTTGAGGGTCGGCTGCTTGGCCTCGCCGCCGAGGGTCTGCACCAGTTCGTCGTAGACGATGGTCAGGATCTGCTCGGCGGGCGTGAGGCTCTCCAGCACCTGAGTCCCCAAGGCCTTCTCCTGCACGGTGTTGACGAAGGCTTTCGCCACCTCGAAGTTCACGTCGGCCTCGAGCAGGCTCATGCGGATCTCGCGCAGGGTGGTCTTGAGGTCGGCTTCGCTGATACGACCCCGCCCGCGCAGCTTGTCTACCGCCGCGCGGATGCGTTGGCTTAGCGTCTCGAACATGGTTTGATTCACCCCAAACGGAGCTTTCGGTTTCGCCCTCGGTTCTCTATGCTCTCCGCTCCTTCGCGCTCAGCTTGGGGACCCCTCCTCGGCCCCAGATATGTCTCTGACCAGCTTACCCGCCCCCAAGAAATCACTCAAGCCTTTTGTGTGATTCTCAGCCCACTTCTTGAAGGCCGCCCGCTAGGGTAGCAGCAAGACCTTGAGCGTGTCAATATCAACTTTAACCCGATACCCCAAGGGATGTTCAATTGTGAAAGATCGCTTGCTGTAGCCAGCCTCGAGCCCCACAATAGTCGCATGCGGCTGCCGGTATTGCTGTTGGCCCTGCTCGGCCCGGCCTTGGCCTGTGGCTTCCAGGCGCCAAAGATTTGGGCTATGTTGTGGGAGACCCCAGCCCCTAACTTCGACCGGGCTTTTTTGTCGTTGATGCAAAACCACTACGAAGAGACCAAAAACATGGGGGAACGGTTTCTCGGCCAGATCAGCGACCCCCAGCTCAAAAGCTGGACCCAAACCTTCGTCAACGACCGCAAGGCCGTTTTAAAAGAAATCCAGGCCGAGCTTTCCTCGCTGGGCGGAACCGACCCTAAAGCCGTGGGGGTCATGAAGGACGAGATGGCTTCCGATTGGAAGGGCCTGCAGACCGGAACCCGGCAGGGCAAGGCCAGCGAAACTTACACTGGGTTGATGGTTACCAACGGGTTCTCCGCCATCGGGATGGCTCAGCAGGCGCTCGAGCGCTCCAAAAATCCCAAGGTGCTGGGGCTGGCCAAGCGGATCGTGGCCGCCGAGTCGGACCGGGTGGAGAAGTTGCAGATTTATCTGATGGGAGGTCGTTGAACGATGCGTAGGCTGGCGGGTTTGATCGTTTTGGCCGGGTTAGCCTTGGGTTGCGGCTTTAGCAACTCTGATATTTGGGACGTGCTCAACAAGTCGCCCAGCCGCAACTTCGATCGGGTGCTGATCTCGATGCTGATCCCCCACTACCAGGGGATGCTGGACATGGCCGAGGCTTACCTGCCGCAAGCACAAAATCCCCAGGTGCGAAGCTGGGTGCAGGAGCTGATCAAGGATCGCAAGAGCCGCATCAGCGAATGGAAAACCCTGATCCAACGGTTGGGAGGCCCCGAGCCCACCGCTGAAGCGACGATGAAAGGCGAGATGTACAAGGACTGGGTGAACTTCCGTGAGGGCCAGAAGACCGAAAAAGTCCACTCGGTGTTCGCCAGCCTGATGCTCACCAATCACTTCTCCACCGTGAACATCGCCAAGATGGTAGACGCCCGTTCGCGCGATCCACAGATTGAAAAACTGGCCCAAACCCTGATCGCAGACGAAACCGCCCGGCTCGAAAAGCTCCAGATCCTGATGATCCGCGGCCAGTAAATCGCTTGGCTAAGCGCGGGCGGAAAGCTTGCCCAGGGAAACTCCTGGGTGCTAATCTAACAGAGGCATTTTTGCCGCCCAGTAGATAGGTCTAGTCGGGCTGTCTTTACCGAGGAGGTACCGTGGAAGATTCCAGTTCGAGTCGTCAGAGCGAGACGGTGCCTCATTCGGGCCCCGAATAAATCCCCTCTGACAATTCGCAGAAGGCCACGGATGCTTTCTCCCGCAGCGAAAATCGCTGTCTCGAGCCTAAAGGGGGAAACATGCCGGAGATGGAAGTACAGGCCGGATGGCAGGCCTTGCAGCAAGCCCTGGCCGAAGGGGACGCACGGCTGGTGCAGCAAGCCCTGGCCGAGCTCTATCCGCAGGAGCTGCTCGACCACTGGGACGAGCTTTCCCGCGAGCACCGCTTTACCGTGCTGACCCTGTTACCGCCTGAGGAAGCCGCCGAGGTCTTCAGCCACCTCGAGGAGGGCGAGCAAACCGAACTGCTGGAAGCCCTGCCGCCCTGGCGCGTCAAGGAGTTGCTGGGTGAACTCTCGCTCGACGACCTGACCGACGCCCTCCAGGCCGTCGAGGAGGAAAACCCCCAGCAGGCCGAAGCCCTGCTGGAGCACCTGGACCCCGAGACCCGGGCCGAGGTGGCAGAACTCTCCGAGTACGAGGAAGACGAGGCCGGGGGGCTGATGACCCCGGAGTACATCGCCCTGCGCGACTCGATGACGGTGGACGAGGTGTTCCGCTTTTTGCGCCGGGCCGCCCCCGACGCCGAGCAGGTCTATTACCTCTACGTGGTGGACGCGGCGGACCGGCTCGAGGGGGTGGTCTCGCTGCGGGACCTGATCGTGGCCGACCCCAAGACCCGGGTCCGCGAGATCATGAACCCCGACGTGGTGCGGGTGCGCACCGACACCGACCAGGAGGAAGTGGCCCGGCTGATGGCCGACTACAACTTCACCGTCTTGCCGGTGGTGGACGAGGCCGGCGTGCTCTCCGGGATCATCACCATCGATGACGTGGTGGACGTGATCCAGGAGGAAGCCACCGAGGACATCTACCGCCTGGGCGCGGTGGAGTCGCCCGAGTTGGTGTACAGCCGCAGCGGCGTATGGGATCTGTGGAGCGCCCGGGTGCGCTGGCTGGTGATCCTGATCGTGGGGGCGATGTTTTCCAGCACCATCCTCGAGGGCTTCCAGAACACCCTCCAGGCCATCACCGCCCTGACCTTTTACATCACGATTTTGCTGGGTGCTGGCGGCAACACCGGCAACCAGTCCAGCACGCTCATCGTGCGAGCACTCGCCACCGGGGACATCCGGGGCCGAGATTGGTGGCGGATTCTGCTCAAGGAACTCTCGGTAGGGGCCCTATTAGGGATCACCCTGGCGGCCCTCCTCTCCATCAAGATTCTGATTGACGGGCACGGGGACATCTTGTTGGTGGTGGCGGCCTCGCTGGCGGTGCTGATGACCGTGACGAACATCCTCGGCGCGCTGTTGCCCATCGGGATCAAGAAGATCGGCCTCGACCCGGCCCTCATCTCCAACCCGCTGATCGCCACCCTGAGCGATATCACTGGGCTGTTGATCTACCTGAGCATGGCGCGTTGGTTGTTGCACCTGTAAAAAGTCCTGTCGGCCCGCTCCGAGAGGTCATCTATGACCCTACACGAGAAGATGCTCTATCACCCGATCCACCCGGTCAAATTCCTCACTGATTGGGGAACAGGCCTCGCGGCGCTACCCCTGTTCGCTCTTCACCGGCTGGCTGAGGCCCTGCTGGCCGTACTGCCTGGCGTCTTTATATCGCTGCTGGTACCTTACGCCCAGCTCGAGCCGCTCAAGGCGAGTCGGTTCGGTCAACATATCTCCTCGCATATGACCCGCCAAGTCGAGGTGATCCGGCTCTTGGGATACGTCGCGATGGCCTGCGGGGCATGGTTCCATAGTTCTTGGATGATCGTACTAGGCTTGGGTGGAATGGGCGGCTGGACTTACGGGATTTTGAATAGGCGGCATTAGGTGCGCTTGACGATGATCGTTGAATGGGCGGTAGGTACCCGGGAACGCTATGACTGGGTCAAGGGTGAACTCATCCCGCGCCCGCGCTGGGAATGGGAGCTTCCCCCGGTCAACTACGGCTGTATCCCCGGCTACTCGAACCCCGCCGACCAAGCCGAACTCGACGCGATCTGGGCCGATCTCAAGCCGATTCCACCCGGCACGCGGCTCGAGGGCCACCTCCTGGGCATGATCTGGGTCGCAGACGGTGACCACAAGATCCTCCTGGGTGAGCCGGGCGACCTCGAGAAGCTGAGCCGAACCGGGCTGGAGGAGTGGTTTAAGGGCCGTGAACCCCGATTTGCCCCCGCCGAGGAAGCGCTCGAGTTCATCCGCACCCTCCCCCGGGTTAGCTGACCGGTCAGTTGACTGATGGGTCAGGGTCATGGCAGAATAAGGCTTTATCAGATGAGCCGATCATGAGTCGGCAGCGCGGCGGGGCCTTCTAAGAATCGGCACGGCGACCGGAAGCTACGTTCTCCATTTGCGCACCTAAGACTAGCTCGAGCCTTCACCTCGAGGTGTGTCGTCGTGGCGCGGGAACTCCGAAAGGAGCCGGATGGAGAGGATAGCGTACACGAGCGAGACGGGTGGGATCCGTTCGTACGCCCAGTTGCTGGGGTATTACCTTCGGCCTTATCGGGGCAAGGTGGGGTTACTGGCCCTGAGCCTGTTCGCGGCCTCGGGGATCCTGGTCTACACCCCTCAGCTCATCAAGCAGTTCATCGACGGGGCCACGGGCGGAGCCACCTTGGGAGCCCTCACCCAGATCGCGCTGGTCTATCTGGGGTTGGCCCTGGTGCGGCAGTGGTTGCAGGCCCTCTCAACCTACCTCTCCGCCGACGTCGGCTGGAGCACCACCAACCAACTACGCACCGACCTCTTCCGCCACGCGCTGGGGCTGGACCTGGCCTACCACAAGAACCGCACCCCCGGCGAGTTAATCGAACGGATCGACGGGGACGTGACCAGCATCGCCAACTTCTTCTCGCAGTTTCTGGTGCAGGTCACCGGAGCGGTGCTTTTGATGATGGGCATCCTGGGGGTGCTGTGGCTCGAGGACTGGCGGGTGGGGCTGGTCCTGACCCTTTTCACCCTGACCGTGAGCTTTGTGCTCTACGTGCGGCGGGAGGTGGCCGTCCCGGCTACCCGCGCCGAGCGCGAGGCCAGCGCTCAGGTCTTCGTGAGCTTTCGGCTCGAGCGCGGCGACTTCCTGGTGATCACCGGGCGGGTCGGCTCGGGCAAGACCACGCTGCTACGGGTGCTACAGGGCCTGTTGCCCAAGCAGTCCGGCGAGATCTTATGGAACGGCCAGCCGGTAGTTGACCCCGCCACCTTCTTCACCCCGCCGCACTCCTCGTACACCGCTCAGGTTCCCAAGCTCTTCAGCGAAACCCTGCGCGACAACGTGCTCTTAGGCGAGGCCAAGCCGGACGAGCTGGAGCGCTCGCTCGAGCTGGCGGTGATGGGGCCGGACGTGGCGGCGCTCGAGCGCGGCCTGGACACCCTGGTGGGGACCCGCGGGGTCAATCTCTCGGGCGGGCAGGTGCAGCGGGCCAGTGCCGCCCGGATGTTCACCCGCGAGGCCGATCTGCTGATCTTCGACGACCTCTCTTCGGCCCTCGACGTGGCGACCGAGCGGCAGCTTTGGGAAGGGCTGTTCCGGGACCGGCAAGCCACCTGCTTGGTGGTGAGCCACCGCCGGGTCGCGCTCAAGCGGGCCACCCACATCTTGGTGATGAAGGATGGGCGACTCGAGGCCCAGGGGACGCTGGCGGAGTTGCTCGAGGTGAGCCCCGAGATGCGCAAGCTGTGGGAGCAGGAAGCCGAAGAGGTTTAGCTCATGGAACACAATCACCCGATCCGGTCATCCTGAGCGAAGCGACTCAGCCTGCCAGGCTAGATGCTTTGGGATCGCTCCTGCGGGTGGACGGCTTGCCGCACACCGGCTATGCGGCAGCGCGATGAGCGACTCTGTTACGCGAAACACCCCTAGCCCTGTCGGGCTGAGCCGCTCAGGAGGACAACGGACGTATGGCTCGAGGAGGCTCGAGGTGAAGCAGAAAGTAGAAGTGGTGGATTATGACCCTATCTGGCCGCAAATCTTCGAGGAACTAAAGGCCCGAATCTGGCCGCTGGTCCAGGACTTCGCCCTGGCCCTCGAGCACGTGGGCAGCACCGCGGTGCCGGGTCTGGCCGCCAAGCCGATCATTGACCTGGACGTCGTGATCCCCTCCGAGGCCGAAATCCCGCTGGCGGTGGAGCGGCTCGCCAAGCTGGGTTACGCGCACCTGGGCAATTTGGGGATCGAAGGCCGCGAAGCGTTCAAACGTCCACCCGACAGGCCAGCCCATAACCTTTACGTCTGTGTGAGAGGGAGTACCGGGCTGCAAAACCACCTGGCCCTGCGTGACTACCTACGGGCCAACCCCGAAGCGGCTAGGGCTTATGGCGAGCTGAAGAAACGGCTGGCTGAAGAGTACCCCTACGACATCGGCAGCTACGTCGCCAACAAGACCGAGTTCATCGTGGACATCTTGGGGCGAATGGGCTTGAAAGCGGGCCAGCTCGACGCCATCCGCCAGGTGAACCTCAACCCCAAACGTTAGGGTCGGATCGGGCTCACCTTTGTCTTGGCAAGCCGCTCATACTCTTTCCTAAGGCCGCTGGCCTGGAGGTGCTGAATGAACATCGCCCCCGATATCACCGCCCTCATCGGCAACACCCCCCTGGTTCGCCTCAACCGCGTGACGGCGGGCTTAACCGCGACGGTAGTGGCAAAGCTCGAGTCCATGAACCCGGCGGTGAGCGTGAAGGACCGCATCGCCCTCTCGATGGTCAACGAGGCCGAAAAGGCCGGACTGATCGCGCCGGGCAAGACCACCCTGATTGAGCCCACCAGCGGCAACACGGGAATCGGGCTGGCGATGGTGGCGGCGGTGCGCGGCTACAAGCTGATCCTGACCATGCCCGAGACCATGAGCCTCGAGCGCCGGGTGGTGCTCAAGAGCTTCGGGGCCGAGGTCATCATCACCCCCAAAGAGCGCGGCATCAACGCCGCGATCGAGAAGGCCAAGCAACTGCTGGCCACGATCCCCGACAGCTTCATGCCCAGCCAGTTCACCAACCCCGCCAACCCCAAGATTCACCTCGAGACCACCGGCCCGGAGATCTGGCGCGACACCGACGGCCAGGTGGACGCGCTGGTGGCGGGCGTGGGCACCGGGGGAACCATCACCGGGGCCGGGCGCTTTCTCAAGGGGCGCAAACCCGAGGTCAAGCTGATCGCGGTGGAGCCTGCCGAGAGCCCGGTGATCTCGGGCGGAACCCACACCCCGCACAAGATCCAGGGCATCGGCACCGGCTTTATCCCCGAGGTGCTGGACACCAAGCTGCTGGACGGGGTGGAGCAGGTCTCGAGCGAGGAGGCCATGAGCATGGCCCGCCGTCTGCCCAAGGAAGAGGGCCTGCTGGTGGGGATCAGCGCGGGCGCGGCGGTTCAGGCGGCGGTGCGGGTGGCGGCGCGGCCCGAGATGGCGGGCAAGCTGATCGTGGTGATCGTGCCCTCGTATGGCGAGCGCTACATCTCCACCGGGCTTTTCGAAGCTTATCGCGAAGAGGCTTTGGCGATGTTGCCCGAACCAATCTGAGCTATCCCCAAAGAACCCCCCACACCACCCGGTACCAATGGTTGATCCCGTTGGCCCGAACCCGATATTCGCCTTCGGTGAGCTTCATAGGATCAGCATCGCATCACCCAGGCTGTAGAAGCGATAACGCTCCTCGACCGCCGTCCGGTACGCCCGCAGGGTCAGGTCGTGGCCGGCGAAGGCCGAGACCAGCATGAGCAGGGTGGACCTGGGCAGGTGGAAGTTGGTGACGAGCGCGTCTATCCCCTTGAACTCGAAGCCGGGGCGGATGAAGAGCTGGGTCTCCCCCACTCCCGCTTTTACCCCTCCCCCCGCAGAGGATACGGAGTTATCCCACGCACTCTCGAGCGTCCGCACCACC
>DASTSL010000040.1:0-18144 GCA_035760705.1 Meiothermus sp.
GGGGGAAAAACCCCTCACCGGCGAGTCCAAGACCCTCACCTACAACGTGGACGACGAGACCCTGTTGCTCCAGGGGGACCTCAAGCTGGTGCAGGGCGACCGCACCACCACCGCCCAGTCGGCCATCGTGCGCGAGAAGGAGGGGCTGGCCTTTCTCTTCGGCAACCCGGTCAAAAGCGTGAGCAAGGACGGCACCGTGCAGGGCAAGAAGGTCCGCTATACCCTCGAGCGCGGCGACATCGTGGTGCTCGAGGGGGTCAGCGGTGAATTCCAGGATCAGTAGGGGCTCTGGTGCAGAGCACTAGCCGGTGCAGAGCACTAGCCGGTGCAGAGCACTAACTGGTGCAGAGCACTAACTGGTGCAGGGCGCTGAGGTCCGCGCCAAGCGCCAGCCAGCCCATCGAAGACGAACATGACCCGGTAAATCGGCCTCCGTCATAGGAAGGGCACCGGGGTGCCCCTACCAAGCCCATCCTTCAGGTTATCCCCGCACGTCCAGCACGTTTTCCCCGGCGGCCTTGAGCCGGTCCGCGACCCCAGAAGTGCCCTCCCCGGTCACGCGCAACACCATACGCTGTTTGCCACCCTGGTGGGCCACGGTCGCCACCGAGACGATGTTGCTGGGCGGAACGGCCCCGGCAGCCTTGGCGAGCGCCCCGGGAACATCGGGCAGGTCCAGGGTGATCCGCACCCCGCCCGAGCGCAACCCCAGCACCTCGGTAAAGGCCTTCAGCACGTCGGTGACGGTGATGATCCCCACCAAGCGGCCCTTCTCCATCACCGGCAAACCCCCCACCTTGTATTCCTGCATCAGTAGGGCAGCGTCCTCGAGCGGCTGGTCAGCCTCGATGGTGACGACCGGTTTGGCCATCACCTCGTGGACGGTGAGCTTTGCCAGCAGATAGTTCAGTTCCCACACCGAGAGCGTGGTGGCCTTGGAGGGCATCGCGTCCTTAAGGTCTTTGTCGGTCACGATCCCTACCAGGTTTTGGCCTTCCATCACCGGCAAGCGCCGGAAGGCATGTTCCTTGAGCAGCTTCAAAGCATCTAACACAGGGGTATCGGGGCTAACCGTTACCGGGTTGGGAGTCATCCAATCGCGCACGAGCATATCAAACCCTCCTGTAAGGCGGCCTGGGCTGGGATCCACCTGGCCCCACCTGGTCCGCTTACTTTCATTCTATATAGCCTTTGGTGGAACTTTGTCCCAGGGGAAAGGTGCCGAGAATTCGGGCTCGAGCCCCAAGCCATAGGGCCGACCCGCTGGCGCTTTGCGCCGGAAGCGCTTTGCGCCAGATAGCGCTTCGCGCCGGAGTCGGCCCTGCTCGAGGTCTAAGCTTTACTTATAATCAGCGGCCTTCTTACCGGTGGCCTGCTCCCAGGGGCCATAGTCTACGGTCTGGCGCGGCGGGTCTTTGGTGAGGATGCCCTGATCCTTGAGCAGTTTGACCGAGGCCTGGTAGTCGGCGGGGACTAAGAACCCGGCCCAGCCCTTGGTGGTGGCCCCGGCGTTATAGAGCTTGGCGATCTCGGCCATCTGCCAGGTCTGGTGGCCCTTGGCGTCGGAGCGGGTGCCAGATCCCTTGCAGGTGTTGCCGCAGAAGGGCAGCACGTACTTTTCCACGGTCTCAGCCTGGTTTTTCACCGCCCAGTCCCAGCCTTTGAGGCTGGCTCGGATCAACCGGGCCGCCACCTCCCGGCCCGAGAGCCCAGAGTTTTTGAAGTTGGCGGTACCCAGCACCCGCTCGGTGGTGAAGATGTTGTCCTCGAGCAGGTTGATTCCCTCGTCGGCCAGCTTGAATACGTCCACTTTGCTCTCGTCGTAGCCCAGCCCCGCGATCTGGTCCACCTCGTTGTAGGTCATGGCCGAGACCAGTTGTACCCGGTTGGGGAACACCAAAGCCGGGTCGAAGGGGTACGAGACCGCGGTCACGTCGGGGTTGCTGGCCTTGGCGTCGAGCGAGCTGGTCAGGCCGCACTTGCGGAAGAGGGCCACCGCCGGGTATTCGTTCCCCGAGGGCCACACCCCCACGCTCTTGCCCTTCATGTCCTTGCACAGGTCCTTGATCCCGGTGGACTTGAGGGCCACCAGGGTGAAGCCCGAGCGCTGGAACATCTGGGCGATGAGCACCACTGGAATGCCCTTCTCGCGAGCGGTGAGCAGATCCGCGATCCAGGTCGTGCCGAAGTCCGCCGCCCCCGACTGCACCACCTGGATGGGCGACTGGTCGCCTGCGGGGAGCAGGGTCACGTCCAGCCCTTCCTCTTTGAAGAATCCCCGCTCCTTTGCCACGAAGTAGCCCGCGAACTGGGCCTGGGGGAACCACTTGAGCTGGAGGTTGACCTTTACCAGGTTCTGCTGGGCCATCCCCAGCGAGGCCAAGGCCATCGCCAAGACCGCCAATATAAACGACCATTTCCTCATCTTTCCCTCCTCAGAGCCACGTCTAAAAGACACGACGCATCCAAGTCACGATCAACCCACCTACTACCCCAACGTCGAGAAAGCGTGTTTCCCCGAACTTCACCTCCCGGATTGCTGGTTGCAGATAGCTTATAGCGAATCACGCGAAATTGCTCGAGGGCTGAGGGGATCCGCCATAAGCCAGGGGTGCTCTAAAGGTCTCCCTGGCGCAACTTACTCCCTGAACGAGACGTGCCAGCCGGTGATCCTGCGCTCGAGCCAGGTCACCAGGTTGTACCAGAGGATGCCGATCAAAGAGGCCACGATGATCGCCGCCCAGACGATGTCGAAACCGAAGCGCCCGGC
This sequence comes from Meiothermus sp., assembly GCA_035760705.1. GTDB lineage: Bacteria > Deinococcota > Deinococci > Deinococcales > Thermaceae > Allomeiothermus. The sequence continues at coordinate 2,771 of DASTSL010000040.1, forward strand.
TTCGATCTGGATGCGGAAGCCCAGCCCCTGGCCGCCCGCCCCGAAGAACTCGCCCACGATAGCCCCGATCATGGCCAGGGTGGTGCCCAGCTTGAGCGCGTTGAAGATGAAGGGCAAGGCGTTGGGGATGCGCAGGGAGAGGTATTGCTGAGCCTCGCTGGCCGCGTAGGAGCGCATCAGGTCCAAGGAGAGCCGGCTCACCTCGGTCAGCCCGCGGAAGGTGTTAATCACCACCGGGAAAAACACCGTGATGGCCACGATGATGGCCTTGGAGGGCCACTCCAGCCCCACCATCTTCACCAGCACCGGGGCTAAAGCCACGATGGGGATGCTCGAGAAGGCCGTGGCGTAGGGCAAGAGGCCGCGCTCGAGGAAGACGAAGCGGCTCACCAAGAGAGCGGTCACCACCCCCAGGCTACAGCCCACCAAGTAGCCCACCAGGGCCTCGAGGATCACCGTCTGAAAGGCATCCTGCAACAGCACGTCGCGCACGGCCCACAGTGTGGCGAAGACCCGCGTGGGCGTGGGGATCAGCCCGGGCGGGACCTGGTAGGCCCGCAACAAGGCCTCGACGGTGAGCAGCACCAAAAGCAGGGTGAGGCCGGCGGGCACGAACCCGACGATGGGGTTCTTGGTCTGGGTGAAACTGCCCGCGACCCGTCCTACCCCCAAGGCCCCCAGCAGAAACCCTAGCCCCACCAGCAGCTTCTGGCCCGACGAGGCGACTTCGCTGTGGTTCCACCAGGAGGCGATGAAGTACAGCAGGAGGGCAAACCCCACCCCCAGCACCGCCCATCCGAGCAAGGCCCGGCTTTCGGTCCTCGACCCTCGGCCCCCGGCCCTCAGCGCTTCCAAGGGGTCACCACCTTTTCCAGCCAGCCCACCACCGCCACCAGCAGGATGCCCAAGAAGGCCGAGGCGATCATGATCACCCACATCGCCACCACGTCGGAGGCGCGGGAGTTCTCGGCCAGCATCTTGCCGATCCCCTGGAAGCTGATGGTGGAGATCTCGGCCACGATGGCCCCGATCAAAGCTGCGGTCATCGCCACCTTGAAGGCGGTGAACAAGTACGGCACCGAGGCGGGGAAGCGCAGCTTGAGATAGGTCTGCAAGTTGTTGGCGTTGTAGGTCTTCATCAGATCCAAGGACAGCGGATCGGGGCTGCGTAGGCCCTTGGCGACCCCGATGGCGATGGGGAAAAAGGCGATATAGGCGGCGATGAGGGCCTTGGGGATCCAGCCCTGCACCCCGTACTGGCCCAGCACCACCACCAGCATGGGGGCGATGGCGATGATCGGCACGGTCTGCGAGGCCACGATCCAAGGCAGCAGCGAGCGCTCGAAGGCCCGTGAGGCCACCAGGCCGACGGCGAAAAAGAAGCCCAGGATGGCCGCCAGTAAAAGCCCCATCCCGGTCTCGAGCGCGGTCACTGCGGCGTTGAGGGGGATGGCGTTGGGGGAATCGAGCGGGAACATCAAGTTGCGAAAGCCCAAGGCCAGTTGGGCCGGGGAAGGCAGCACCGGGCTACGCAGTTGGGTGGCGCAGTCCAGCGCGGTCTTGCAGCCCAGGTCGGCCCCCGTGTCGAGGGCCTGCTGGGCGGCGGGGACGTTGGCCAGAAGCATCAGCGGGTAGTAGAGCAGCACGATCACCAGCGCCACTACCAGCATCGGGACCAGGTTGGTCGGCAGGCGGGAGGACATAAAGCTTTATTTGACCCCGCTGGGAACCGGGTTAACGAAACCGCTCAGGGAAGCGCTCTCCAGGATCCCAGCGGCCTGGAGTTGCTGGGCCATCTTTTGCAGCTTGGCGGTGTCCACGTAGCCCAAACCGTTCTGCTGGGTATCGGCGGTGACCATGATCTTCTTGATCTGCTCGAGGCCCTTGAGTTCGAAGGGGATATCCAGGTTGGGGTTATATTTGGCCAGGATCTTGCCAGCCTCCTCGGGGTTGTCGAGCGCGTAGCGGAAGCCCTTGTAGCGGGCCTGGACGAACCTCTTGACCTCGTTCGGGTACTTCTTCAGCACGTCCTCGGTGGTGAAGAGCACGTTCTCCGGCCAGTCCACCCCGAAGTCTTTGTAGGAGTAGAGGTAGTACTTGTCCTTGGCCTGCTTCTCCGCCACCATCACCTCGTTGTAGACCATCGCCGAGGCGAAGGGGTACTGCTTGGCCAGCCAGCCGCCCAGCGTGGCCGGGTCGCCCTGCTGGTTCACCACCTGAATCTGCTTGTCCCAACCCTTGCCGATCACCGCTTTGATGGGCTTGTCGTAACCGATCCAAGTCGCGAAGGTGCCCTTGATGTCGGAGGGTTTGCTGATGGGCTGCCAGGAGAGGATGTGCATAGCCGAGCCCTGAAAGTCGGCGGCCAGGATCACCAGCGGGAGCTTCTGCTTCTGTCTCGCCTCGAGCAGGTTATAGGGGTAATCAATCCCGAAGACCAGCCTGCCCGCCTTGGACTCGGCCATCACCCGGTCGATGGGCGAGAGGCCGGGGCCGCCCGGCACTACCGTCACGTCCAGCCCGGCGTCTTTGTAAAAGCCTTTCTCCACCGCCACCGGGTCGCCGATGCTCTCGGCGTGGATAAACCACGACTCGATCATGGTGGCCTTGGTCAGGTTGTTCTGGGCCGAGCCCAAGGCCAGCACCGCGAGAATCCCTGCTGCGAGTAAACCGATGATCTTCTTCATACCGACCTCCCGTTCGGGAGAGGGGAAAGGGAGAAAAACAGATCAAAAGCAGTGACCCTCGTTTTCTCCCCCGGTCTCCCCTCTCCCCTATCTAGCTCCGCCGGGTCATCTCCAGATGCCAGCCCACGAAACGGCGCTCGAGGGCGGTGAGCATCCCCAAAAGCAGCCAGCCCACGATGGCGCAGCACACCGCAGCCAAAAAGACCCGGGCGGTGTTCCCCACGTAGCGCGAGTCGAGGATCATGAACCCCAAGCCCTGAAAAGCCCCGAATAGCTCCCCCACGATGGCCCCGTTTACCGCCGCCATCGCCGCCCCCTTGAGGCTGGTGAAGATGATAGGTAGCGCGAAGGGCAGCTTGAGGTAGCGCACCCGCTGGAAGAAGTTGGCGCTATAGGAGGTGAGGAGTTCCTCCTTGGTGGTATCGGTGGAGACCATCCCCTTGTGGACGAAGTAGACCAGGGCGAAGAAGGCGTAAAGCGCGGCGATGGCAACCTTCGAGCCGATGCTGCCCACCCCCAGCCACACCACCACCAGGCTGGCCAGGGCCACGAAGGGGATCGAGTTAAGGGTCGAGACCGCCCGGAAGATGAAGTCCTCGAGCCACTCCGGCAAGACGAGGAGCAATAAGGCCGCCAGGTGAGCGATCAAGGCTCCCAGCAGGAAACCCAGCACGATCTCCTGGGTGGTGATCCAGGCATGGCCCAGCACCAGGGTTGGGGTCTTGAGGAACTCCTGGAGGATGCGCGAGGGCGCGGGGAGCAAAAAAGGCGAGTTGTAAAGCCGGGCCCCCACCTCCCAGAGGCCGAGCGCCACCCCGGCGAACACCACCCAGCGGAAGGCTTCGCTCCGCAAGATCGAGCGGGGCGGGCCGGGGACGGGTTGGAGGGCTCGAGCCATTCAGTCCTCTCTCTTTACATTCGGCTCTCTTCCCTGGGAGGGGAGGAGTCGTCTATGGGGCAGGACGCTGCACATAAAGCCCTTGACGAAGAAAGCGGATTTCCTGACCTTCTACACGGGTGATCTCCGGCTTGGTCTCGGCCACGATCCGCCCCCGCTTGATCACGTAGCGCCGGGCCGGGAGGATGCGCAGGGCATCGTCCTCGGTGGGGACGGGCCAGACGATGAGGTCGGCGGGGTTACCCACCCTGACCCCGTGCCCCTGCAAGCCCTCACTGCCCTGCACCAGCCGGTTATTCCAGATGGCGGCGGGGCGCGAGGAGAGCATGGGGAAAAGGTGCGCTCGGTCTTCCCTCCCCGACATCAGGCCGTAATGCAGGAGGATAAAGGCGGTGTGCATCGGGTCGCCGCAGCCCATCGGATACCAGGGGTCCATCACCGAGTCATGCCCGGCGGCCACGTTGACCCCGGCGGCGAGGAGTTCCTTGACTCGGGTCAGGCCGCGCCGGATCGGGTAGTGGTCGAAGCGACCTTGCAGCACCGAGTTATCGGGCGGATTGCAGATCACGTGCAACCCGGCCCGTCGGACGTTCCCGATGATCTTGTCGGCATAGGCGTTGTTGTAGGAGTGCATGGCCGTGGTGTGCGAGGCCGCCACCCGGCCCGAGAGCCTGAGCCGCAGGGTCTCGGCAGCCAGGGTCTCGAGGAAGCGGCTCTGCTCGTCATCGGTCTCGTCGCAGTGGATGTCCACCGGCAACCCGGTCTGGTGGGCCAGGTCCAGGGCGAACTTGACGTTTTGCACCCCGTACTCGCGGGTGATCTCGTAGTGCGGGATCCCGCCGATCACGTCCGCGCCGAGCTCGAGGGCCCGCCGGACCATCTCGTCGCCGCCCTCCCAGGAGAACATCCCCAGTTGGGGGAAAGCGACGAGTTGAATCTCGATGAGGTCGGCGACTTCGGCCTGGATCTCCTTGAGGGCCTTGAGCGCGGTGAGACTGGGGTCACACACGTCCACGTGGGTGCGGATGTGGGTGACCCCGTGGGCTACGAACCAGGGCAGGGCCTGGAGCACCCGCGAGCGCACGTCCTCGCGGGTGAGCCGCTTGACCCGCTCCGACCAGATGGCGATCCCCTCCCACAAGGAGCCGGACTGGTTGGGCCGGGGGTCGCCCTCGGTGAGGATGGCGTCGAGGTGGATGTGGATCTCGTAAAAGCTGGGGCTCACCAAATTGCCCTCGGCGGAGATCTCCTGGCTGCCCCGGAGGTCGGGGCCCAGGGCGGCGATCTTACCGCCCTCGAGGCCGATATCCACCAGCCCTTCACGTCCGGTGAGGCGTGCGTCCTTGATGACAAGGTCCATGCCTACTCCTGCACGTCGAAGCCGTGGCCTTTGCGCAGGGCCTCGCGGACCTGGGTGGCGATCTCGAAGAACTGGGGGGTCTCGCGGGTCTCGAAGTTGCGCGGCTGGGGCAGGTCCACCGGGATCACCGTCTCGATCTTGCCGGGGCGGGGGGTCATCACCACGATCCGGGTGGAGAGGAAGACCGCCTCGGGGATGGAGTGGGTCACGAAGATGATGGTCTTGCCGGTCTCGCGCCACAGTCGCAAAAGCTCGAGGTTCAAGTTCTCCCGGGTGATCTCGTCCAGGGCCCCGAAGGGTTCGTCCATGAAGAGAAGCTGGGGGTCGAAGGCCAGCGCCCGCGCGATGGAGACCCGCTGCTGCATCCCGCCCGAGAGCTGCCAGGGGTAGTTCCTGGCGAACTTCTCCAGGCCCACCAGCGCGAGCATTTTCTCCGCGCGCGCTCTGCGCTCAGAGAGGGGGAAGTTCATGACCTCGAGGGGCAGCATCACGTTGGAGAACACGGTGCGCCACTCCATCAGGGTGGGGGCTTGGAAGACGTAGCCATAAGCGCGGGATTTGCGGGCCTGCTCGGGGGTCTTTCCCCCGATGCGGATGGTCCCCGAGGTGGGCTGGATGAGGTCGGCCAGGAGGCGGAGTAGGGTGGTTTTCCCGCAGCCAGAAGGACCGATCAGCGAGATGAACTCGCCGGAGCCGATCTCGAGGCTGGCGTTCTGCAAGGCCACCGTCCCGGTTTGGAACACCATCGAAACGTCCTGCACCGACACCAGGGGCTCGGCAGTCTGGGGTTTGGCGGTACTGGTCTGCGAAGGGCTCACGGACACCTCGGGCACTTTAGGTTTTGCACTTCTGCTGTGATGCTACCGCAAAAACCACCCCGGAGGTAGCGGGCAGCAAAGACCTGAGCCAAGCTAGAGGGCCGCCCAGGGCGGCGCTTATAGAGGATATTTCGGGTCTTCATGGCCAGTTGCCTTTCGTAGCGGTCTACCTTCTCGCCTGAGCCGCTCCAATCGCGATGAATGCCGCACCAATAGCCAAGAATGCTGCTCCGGAACCGCTCTTCCTGCCGAGCATGACCACGCCCGAGAACATAAAAATCAAACCCGCCAGAACAAACAGCCGCTGGGGTTTCATGCCTCAGAAGTACATCGGCTCGCGGCGAAGGAGCTTCCCCCGGGTCTTATCGCCCAGGTACTGCCCATCCTTCACCGCGACCTTGCCACGCACCGTCACCACGCTCGGCTTCCCGTCGATCTCGAAACCCTCGAAGCCGTTGTAGTCGTTGTTGACGCTCTGGGTCGCGGCGGAGATGCGGCCTCGGTAGTGGGGGTCGTAGATGACCAAATCGGCGTCGGAGCCCACGGCGATGGTCCCCTTGCGGGGGAACAACCCGAAGAGCTTGGCCGCACGGGTGCTGGCGGCGTCCACGAAGCGGTGCAGATCCAGGTGGCCCCGGCTCACCCCGTAGGTGTAGAGCAGGTTCACCCGGTCCTCGATGGCCGGGATGCCGTTGGGAATGGCGGTGAAGGCGTCCTTACCCAGGAGCTTCTGCTCGGTGTCGAAGGGGCAGTGGTCGGTGCCCACAGTATCGATGAAGCCCATCGCCAGGGCATCCCACAGGGCCTTCTGGTTGCGCTTGTCACGCAGGGGCGGCGACATCACGTACTTCATGCCCTCCACGCCGGGGCGCTCGGCGTAGGTCTTGTCCAGCAGGAAGTGCGGGATCACCGACTCGATGTAAAGCGGAACGCCCCGCGACTTGGCGCTCAAAGCCGCGTCCAGGGCCGGTTTGCAGGAGAGGTGCACGACGTAGCCGGTGGCCCCGGTGGCCTCGAGGAAGGTGGCGAAGCGGCCCGTCCCCTCGGCCTCGACCGCCTCCGGGCGGCTCGGCTCGTGCCACTGTGGGCCGGTCTTGCCCTCGGCCAGGAGCTTTTGCTGCAAACGCGCCACCAGCTCGGCGTTCTCGCAGTGAGCGGTGACGATCACCCCGAGTTCTTTGGCGAGCATCAGCGTGCGGTACATCTCGTCGTCGTCCACGCCAAAGAAGTTTTTGTAGGAGAGGAAGATCTTGAAGCTGCTGATCCCGTCTTTGACGATTTCGCGCAGTTGCTCGGCGGTCTTCTCGTCGAACTTGGAGACGGCCATGTGGAAGGTGTAGTCGCAGGCGCTATTCCCCTCGGCCTTGCTCTTCCACAGGTGGTAGCCCTCTAAGGCGTCATCGCTGCGGCTGGGGCAGCACATCTCGATATAGGTGGTGGTCCCGCCCATCAAGGCGGCCTTAGAGCCGGTCTCGTGGGTATCCTTGGCGAAGGTCGCCATGAAGGGCAAGTAGATGTGCACGTGAGGGTCAATGAAGCCGGGGAAGACATACTTGCCGGTAGCGTCGATGACCTCGGTTCCGGGAGGGGCCTCGAGGCCTGAACCGATACGGGTGATGGTCTCGTCCTCGACATAGAGGTCGGCTTTATAGCGGGAGTCTGCCGTGACGATTTCGCCGTTTTTGATGAGCAAGGGCATGGTTTACCCCCTTTAGTGAATCTCGATCCCGACTTCCTCGCGGTACTGCTTCATCGCCTCCCAATCGGTGGCTACCTCGGGCCGGGCCTTGGTGAGCTGGTCCCAGGTGATGCTCTCGCGCCCGGAGGGCAGCTCCACCATCTCGATGCAGCCCTCCACCGGGCAGACGTTGTGGCAGAGGCGGCAGCCCACGCAGTCGTCCTCGCGCACCACCGGCTGCGGGCGGGTGGAGACCGCTTCGTGCTTCCCATTCGAGCGCACGTCGTAGCGGTAGGGCTGCACCACGTTTCCGCCCGCGTCTACCAGATCGATGCACTGGTGGGCGGTGTCGTTGCAGGCCACGTAGCAGAGGTTGCACTTGATGCACTTCTCAGGGTCGATGCGGGCCACGGCGCGGAAGGAGAGGTCGAAGTCCTTGAAGTCGGAGATGCGCGGGAGGCTCTTCCCCACCACGTCGCTGATGGTCTTGAAGCCCTTGGAGTCCATCCAGCCCGAGAGCCCGTCGCAGAGGTCCTCGATGATGCGGTAGCCGTAGTGCATCACCGCGGTGCACACCTGCAGGCTGCTGGCCCCCAAGAGCAAGAACTCGGCGGCGTCCTTCCAGGTGCTGATGCCGCCCATGCCCGAGATGGGCAGCCCCGAGCGGCGCACCACCTCGTCGGTGCCCAAGGCCGAGAGCATGTTGAGCGCGATGGGCTTGACCGCCGGACCCGCGTAGCCCCCGTGCCCACCCTTGCCGCCGATGTTGGGGGTGATCTCGAGCGTATCTAAATCCACGGCCACGATGGAGTTGATGGTGTTGATGAGGCTGAGCGCGTTGGCCCCGGCGTTCACCGCGGCCCGGGCCGGGTAGACGATGTTGGTGATGTTGGGGGTGAGCTTGACGATCACCGGGATCTTCGCCACGTCCATCACCCAACGGGTGATCTGCTCGCAGTATTCGGGCACCTGCCCCACCGCGCTGCCCATGCCGCGCTCGCTCATGCCGTGGGGGCAGCCGTAGTTGAGTTCGATCCCGTCGGCCCCGGTGTCCTCGATCTTGAGGATGATGTCGCGCCAGGCCTCCGGGGTGGACTCCACCATCGCCGAAACGATCACCGCCCGGTCCGGCCAGTGCCGCTTGACGTCGCGGATCTCGGCTAGGTTGACCTCGAGGGGCCGGTCCGAGATCAGCTCGACGTTGTTGATGGCGAGCATCTTCTGGCCGCCGTAGTGCCAGGCCCCGTAGCGGTTCGAGACGTTCAATACCGGCGCCCCGATGGTCTTCCAGACCGCCCCGCCCCAGCCGTACTCGAAGGCCTTGTGGATCTGTGCCCCCGAGTTAGTGGGCGGGGCCGAGGCCAGCCAGAAGGGATTGGGGGATTTGATTCCCGCGAAGTTAATGCTCAAGTCAGCCATTGTTGCCCCTTTCAGTCGCGTCGTACATCCTAAGCAGAAAGCTTTTGAGGTATGACGTACGGCAATCGTCAATCATCCGCCGCCACTCCGGCGCTCGGAACGAGTTTGTGGTGAATCGCGAACGCCGCCAGCTTGCCGTCCTCGACCGCCATCACCGTGGAGGCCGAGCCCCGTGAGCGCACGCAGTCGCCGCCCGCGTAGACGCCGGGGAGGCTGGTCTCGAGGTCATCATTGACCCGGATATAGCCCTTCTCGGTCTCGAGACCCAAGAGCTTCGCCAGGTCGGGTTTCTCCTGCCCGATGGCTTTGATCACCTGATCGGCCATCAGCACAAACTCCGAGCCGGGAAGGGGTTGCGGCGAGGGTCGCCCGGAGATATCCGGGGCGCCGAGTTCCATCCGCAGGCACTTGAGGCCGGTCACCTTGCCGTTCTCGCTCAGGACCTCGATAGGCTGGGTGAGGAAGCGGAACTCGATGCCTTCCTTCTTGGCGAAGTCGTACTCGTGAGGATAGGCGGTCATCTCCCGGTCGGTGCGGCGATAGACCATCGTGACCCGCTCCGCCCCCATGCGTTTGGCGACGGTGGCGCAATCGATGGCGGTGTTCCCCGCCCCGATCACCACCACGTTGTTCCCGACCTTGAGGTTGACCAGGTCCACCTTGCTCTGCTCGATAAAGGCCAGCCCGTCCAGGATGTGTTCCTCGCCGGGGATGCCCATCGCCGGGACCGCACCCAAGCCGACCCCCAGGAAGATCGCGTCGTACTGAGCGCGCAGGTCCGAGAAGGAGAGGTTCTTGCCGAGTTCGACCCCGGTCTTGACCTCCACGCCCAGGCGCCGGATCATCTCCACCTCGGCCAGCGAGACCTCCACCGGCTCGCGCAGCACGATGATCCCGTAGGTGCTGAGGCCGCCGGGCAGTTCGCGCTTCTCGAACACCGTCACCGAGTGCCCCAGCTTGGCCAGCTCGCCCGCGCAGCTTAGCCCTGCCGGGCCCGCCCCGATCACCGCGACCTTCTTGCCAGTAGGCGCACCAGGTTTGAACACGTCGATACCCCGGTCGTACACGTGGTCGGTGGCGTAGCGCTGCAAGCGCCCGATCATGATCGGTTTGTGCTCGGCCCCCAGCACACAGGCCCCCTCGCAGAGTTCCTGCACCGGGCAGACCCGGGCGCAGGTGGCCCCCAGCAGGTTGGCCTCGAGGATGGTGCGGGCCGAGCCCACCACATTTCCGGTGGCGATCTTCTTGATGAACTTGGGGATGTCGATGTGGGTGGGGCAGGCGTGGGTACAGGGCGCGTCGTAGCAGTATAGACAGCGGTTGGCTTCCACCACTGCCTGGTGATCCGAGAGGGGCGGGTAATACTCCGACAACACCTCCTCGGGCCGGATGATCGAACGATGATCCACGTTGGGCCTCCTCAAGATCAGGGTGTATGACAAACTGTGAGACTGCCTGGGAAACTACGCCCTATAGCGTATTTCCCCCCCGAGCCGGTATCAACGGACACAGTGTCCAAAAACGCTCTCCGCTCATCCGTACCCCCGTACCTGACAAAAAGGCGAACTTCCTCAAGTGACGATGACTTCCATCACTACGAAGGTTCGAGCCCTCACGGGAGCCGACTTAACCTTTGGCCGGTTTGGTTTGGACTATAAGAGCCGCACTGGGCGGTGTCAAGCGCGTAAATGAGAGGTTAGATGACCGAGGACGCCGGATAGGGTAGTTGACCCGAAAAGCCCGGTCGTCAACGAGAGATAATGCCGTCATCACGTGCACGAATAGCGCCACCCCATGCCAGGAAGCGGCCTTTCCCTACCGACTCTGCCGCATACCTGCTGAGTTGCTCTGGATCACAAAGTATCAGGCAGAGCCCGATCCGCTCAGCCTTTGGCACGCACCCGTAACCGGATCAGGCGGGCCGATAAACCCTGCTCGTTCACCAGGATCTCCGCCACGCTCAGCGGCAGGTCGAAGCGCCGGGGCCCGGCGCTACCGGGGTTGAGGTACAAGACCCCATTTTTCCGGGTGATGGAGGGCCTGTGCGAGTGGCCATAGATGACTGCCGCAAATCCCGCAGCGGCGGGGTCGAGGTCGAGGTCCTCGAGGATATGGATCAGGTACAGAAGCCGCCCACCCACTTCCACGATCTCGGTCAGGGGCAAATCCCGCAGACCCCGGTCCACGTTGCCCCGCACCGCCACCACCGGGGCGAGGCGGCTCAGCTCGTCCAAGAGCTCCTGTCGGCCCACGTCGCCCGCGTGCAGGATCAGGTCCGCACCCCGCAAGGCCTGTACTGCCTCGGGCCGCAAGAGGCCGTGGGTGTCGGAGATCACCCCGACCCGCTTCATCCTGCTTATTGTATGAGTGGCCGCACACCTCTTTATATCGACCGGGCCGTAGAATCGAGGTATGTACGAAACGCTCGAGGGGCGGGTTGTGCAGGCTCAGGCGGCCAGCATCCACGGCGCGGTCTTTTACGACCTGATCCTGCAAACCGAGAACGGGTTGCGCCGCCTTCGCTTCCAGGACACCTTCCTCTCCCCCGCCCCCCAGACCGGCGAGCAGCTCAGGATCGAGCTGGTATTGGGCAACGTCAACCACGTCGAGCGGATCGGCACTCCAGCCTAAGAGGAACGATGAGGAGGATGGGCATTGAGTAAGATAGACTCAAGGGATTTGTAAGTGTGATGCATAACCCTATATCCCCCCAGCCGGGCAGTACAATTCGCTTACATCGTCGGCGAGCCGCCGCGCCCGGCGATTCCGCGCCTAGCAGTGGGGCGGAAGCCTTGGCGGACAACGGAGGAAAGGAATGCGTTTAGAATTGCCGGTCATACCGTTGCGAAACACCGTCATCCTGCCTCACATCACCACCGCGGTAGATGTGGGCCGCGCCAAGTCTAAGCGCGCGGTCGAGGAGGCTACGGGTGCCGACCGGCTGCTGTTTTTGGTGGCCCAGCGTGACCCCGAAGTGGATGACCCCACCGCCGATGACCTCTTCGTCTGGGGGGTGATGGCCGTGGTCAAACAGGCCATGCGGCTGCCCGACGGAACCCTGCAAGTGATGGTCGAGGCCAAGAACCGAGTCGAACTGCTCGACTACGTGGCCGGGCCGTACCTGCGGGCCCGGGGCGAGGTCCACACCGAGACTCCCTTGGCCGACAACTCCACCGCCCGGGTGTTGGTGGATGAACTCAAAGACGCCTTCGAGCGCTACGTCTCGGGGCACAAATCGCTCCGGCTGGACCGCTACCAGATCGATGCCCTCAAAGGGACCTCGGATCCGGCGGTGCTGGCCGATACCATCACCTACCACGCTACCTGGACGGTGGCGGAGAAACAGGACGTCCTCGAGACCGAGGGCCTCGAGGAACGCTTGAAGAAAGTGCTTTCGATGCTCCTGCGCGACCTCGAGCGCTTCGATATGGACAAACGCGTGGCTGCCCGGGTCAAGGAGCAGATGGACCAGAACCAGCGTGAATACTACCTACGCGAACAGATGAAGGCCATCCAGAAGGAACTGGGCGGCGGTGAGGACGGGGCCGGCGACCTCGAGAGCCTGCGTGAGAAGATCGAGCAGGCTGGGATGCCCGAAGCCGTCAAGAGTAAGGCCCTCAAGGAGCTGGATCGGCTCGAGCGGATGCAGCAGGGTAGCCCCGAGGCCACCGTGGCTCGCACCTATTTGGACTGGCTGGTCGAAGTTCCCTGGAACAAGGCCGACGACGAGGTGCTGGACATCAGCCACACCCGGGCCATCCTCGACGAGGACCACTACGGCCTCAAGGACGTCAAGGAGCGCATCTTGGAGTACCTGGCGGTGCGCCAGATGACCCAGGGGCTCGAGATCCGCAACAAGGCCCCCATCCTGGTCTTGGTCGGGCCTCCCGGCGTGGGTAAGACCTCGCTGGGGCGGAGCATCGCCCGCAGCATGAACCGCAAGTTCCACCGCATCTCCCTGGGTGGTGTGCGCGACGAGGCCGAAATTCGTGGCCATCGCCGCACCTATATCGGCGCCCTGCCTGGCAAGATCATTCAGGCCATGAAGCAGGTTGGGGTGATCAATCCGGTGATTCTCCTCGACGAGATCGACAAGATGAGCGCCGACTGGCGCGGCGACCCCGCCAGCGCCATGCTGGAAGTGCTGGATCCCGAGCAGAACAACACCTTCACCGACCACTACCTGGACGTGCCCTACGATCTCAGCAAGGTCTTCTTCATCACCACCGCCAACACCCTCCAGACCATCCCCCGGCCCCTCTTGGACCGCATGGAGGTCATCGAGATCCCCGGCTACACCAACCTCGAGAAGGCCAAGATCGCCCGCGGCTACCTCTGGCCCAAACAGGTCAAGGAAGCCGGTATGGAGGGCAAGCTGGAGGTCACCGATGGGGCCATCAACCGGGTGGTGGACGAGTACACCCGCGAAGCCGGGGTGCGTAACCTCGAGCGCGAGTTGGGTAAGATCGCCCGCAAGGCCACCAAGAACTTCCTGGAGAACAAGTGGGAAGGCCTCAAGACGGTAGACGCCCCGGACGTCCCCGACTACTTGGGCGTGCCCAAGTTCCGCCCCGACCGGGCCGAGAAGGTGGCCCAAGTCGGAACCGCCCAGGGCCTGGCCTGGACCCCGGTCGGCGGCTCGCTCCTGACCATCGAGGCCGCGGTGGTCCCCGGCAACGGCAAGGTGAGCCTCACCGGCAGCCTCGGTGACGTGATGAAGGAATCGGCCCAGGCCGCCCTCACTTACCTGCGAGCCCACGCCAGCGAGTGGGGCCTCCCCGAGGACTTCCACACCAAGTACGACCTGCACGTCCACGTGCCGGAGGGTGCCACGCCCAAGGACGGCCCCAGCGCGGGCATCACCATTACCACCGCCATCGCCAGCGCCATCACCCGTCGCCCGGCCCGCATGGATATCGCCATGACCGGCGAGGTCACCATCCGGGGCAAGGTGCTCCCCATCGGCGGGGTCAAGGAGAAGCTCCTGGCCGCCCACCAGGCCGGCATCCACAAGATCATCCTGCCCAAGGAGAACCAGCCCCACCTCCAGGACATCCCCGAGGAAGTGCTGAAGGGGCTCGAGGTGACCTTGGTGGAGGACGTGAGCGAAGTGCTCAAGATCATGCTGGCCGCCGAGCCGGTGCCCGCCCCCACCCCCACCCCGCCCGCGGATCGCCCGCAGCCCGGAGCCGGAGCCTAATACCAAATCCCAATCTTGTAGGGACGCCCGGTGGGGCGTCCCTACATTTTTGTCCTTCATCCGACCCCCACCGCCCTCCCATGACCGGCCCGCACACTAAGGTTGAGTTATGACACGCTCCCGAACTCTTCTGATCGCTCTGTTATCCGCCCTGAGCTTTGCGACGGCTCAGGGCATCCTGCCCCAATCCGAGCCCGAACAGGTGATCCTCCAGGCTGTCTCGGACGCCCGCCGGGGGGCCGAGGCCATCACCTTGGGTTCAGCCCTCCCGCCGGGGAATCGGAACCTGCTGGCGGCGGCCCAGCCCACCCAGGTGATCCCCTACCGGCAACCGCTCTGGACGCCCAGCGCTCGAGAGTACAAGCTACTCACGCGCACGAAAACCCTCTATGTCCAGGTGAACCGGCAGGGCACCGGCCCCTGGCAGGTAGTCCGGGTCTCCACCGCGCCCGAGCCCAAGGTGTTCGTGCCCTCGGGAGAATTGATCGGCAACGCCCCAGTTGAAGTGCGGGCCTCGGGGTTTCCGGCGGGTGAGCGAGTCCAGGTGCGGATCGCTCCCCCCAACATGGGGGCCGGAGCCGCCCTGGCAGCCGCCCAGGTCAAGCAGGACGGCACCGCCCTGCTCTTCTTCGTGATGCCCGCGGTTCTCTCGCTTCCCGCGCAGCAGGTCAAGACCGTGAGCGGCGCGACCCTCCGCGTTCCGGCGCAGGACCGGGCCATCCTCGAGTCCCCCCAGGTGATCCTCGTCAGCACCAGGGGCGGGCGCAGCAAAGCGACCACCGCTGTCCCCTATCGCCCCCGCCTCTCCGAGCGCGACCTCACCGCCCGATACGAGGGAGCCCTGGCTTTCTCCTACCTACGTGGCGAGCAGGTCCGGGCCCAGGCCGATACGCTCGAGGTGTTCGAGGTGGGAGCCTTCGACGCGGTGACGGTGATGCAGGCCCGGCGCTACCCGCGCAACCCCTCCGGCCCGGCAAACCCAGCCGAGTACGTGCAGCGTCTGCTCGAGCTTCACCCCGACACGCTGATGCCCTTCCCCGAGGGCACCCCCAAGGTCGAGGGAGAAGTCGAAACCCCTGACGGGCGGGCCTGGCGGCTATGGGTGCAGGGCGAGTTCGGGGATCGCCCGGTGTACGTGTTGTTCCGGGGATCAGAGGTTTGGATCGTGCAGGGCAACCCTCAACACGCCCCGGTGCTCGACGCGATGGTGCGGACGCTCGAGGTGCGGCGCTAGTTCACCGCTTCTTGAGCCGCAGGCTGTCCCAGCTCCCGTCCGCCGCCCAACCCCCATCCACGCTCAGGGTGTGCCCGTTC
>DASTSL010000041.1:0-31504 GCA_035760705.1 Meiothermus sp.
GTGAGCCGGGCACTGGCCGCTGTGGAGGGGGTGCTATTGGTGGTGGATGCCTCCCAGGGTGTAGAGGCCCAGACCATCGCCAACTTCTACCTGGCCCTCGAGCACGAGCACACCATCATCCCCGTGGTGAACAAGATCGACCTGCCGGGGGCCCGGCCCGAGGAGGTGGCCCTCGAGATCGAGGAGGTGCTGGGGCTCCCCGCCGACGAGGTGGTGTTCGCCTCCGGCAAGACCGGCCAAGGTGTAGAGGACATCCTCGAGGCCATCGTCCGGCGCATCCCGGCCCC
This sequence comes from Meiothermus sp., assembly GCA_035760705.1. Lineage (GTDB taxonomy): Bacteria > Deinococcota > Deinococci > Deinococcales > Thermaceae > Allomeiothermus. The sequence goes on from DASTSL010000041.1 coordinate 288, forward strand.
CAAGGGCCAACCCACCAACCCGCTCAAGGCGCTCATCTTCGACTCGATCTTCGACGCCTACCAGGGGGTGATCCCCTACGTGCGGGTCTTCGAGGGGGCGGTCACCCACGGGGACAAGATCCGCATCTGGTCCACCGGAAAAGAGTTCGAGGTAGACAAGGTGGGGGTCTTCCGGCCCGGCACGCTCGAGCCCGTCACCCAGCTTGGCCCCGGCGAGGTGGGCTGGGTCACCGCCAACATCCGCGAGATCGGTGAGGCCCAAGTCGGCGATACCATCACCCTGGCCGATAACCCGACCGATGGCCCCTACCCTGGTTTCAAACCGGCCAAGCCGGTGGTCTTCGCCGGGATGTACCCGGTGGACACCCAGGACTACAACCGGCTCAGGGACGCCCTGGAGAAGCTCAAGCTCAACGATGCCGCGCTCTCCTTCGAGCCGGAGACCTCGGAGGCGCTGGGCTTCGGCTTCCGCTGCGGGTTTTTGGGTCTCCTGCACGCCGAGATCGTGCAGGAGCGACTCGAGCGGGAGTTCAACCTCAACCTGATCTCCACCGCCCCTAGCGTCATCTACCGGGTGCTCACCACCGACGGGGAGATAGTCGAGGTGCATAACCCCTCGATGCTGCCCGACCCGGCCACCATCACGGCGCTCGAGGAGCCCTACGTCAAGCTCACCGTCTACACCCCCGAGGAGTACGTCGGCCCGACTATGCAGCTTTTGCAAGAGAAGCGCGGGCGGATGGACCACATGAACTACCTGGGAACCGGCGAGCACAGCAAGCGGGTGGAGCTGGTGTATCAGGTGCCCTTCGGGGAGATCCTCTACGACTTCCACGACCGGCTCAAGAGCCTCTCGCGCGGGTATGCCTCGATGGACTACGAGCAGGCCGGATACCAGGAAGGCGACCTGGTCAAGGTGCAAATCCTGGTGAACGACGAGCCGGTGGATGCCCTGGCCTTTATCGCGCACCGGGATAAGGCCTATAGCATCAGCCGGGGGATGGTGGACAAGCTGGCCGAGGTGATCCCCCGCCAGCAGTTCGCGGTGCCGATCCAGGCCGCCATCGGCGGGAAGATCATCGCCCGGGCCACGGTGAAAGCCCTCCGTAAGGACGTGCTGGCCAAGTGCTACGGCGGTGACATCACCCGCAAGAAAAAGCTTTTGGAGAAACAGAAGGAGGGCAAGAAGCGCCTCAAGGCCATCGGCAGCGTGGAGGTGCCGCAGGAAGCCTTCCTGGCGGTGCTCTCGGCGGGGAGGGAGTGAGTACGCTGTGCGTCGTACGTCATTTCTTTACGACGTATGACGTTCAACGTTCGACGCTAAAACCATGTCGCTCAAATACCGCATCGCCCTCTCGATCGCCACGCTCTCCTTTGTTCCAAACATCGTCGTGTTGGCGGGGTTTTTGCTGAGGGCTCGAGGGCAGAACCCCGAGGTCTTGCTGCCTCTATTGTTGTGGGCTCCGGTTTTGGCCTTGGGGGCAGCGGGGGTGGGGTATCTGGTGGCCACGGTCTTGATGCGCCCGGTAGACGAGCTGACCCGTTCACTGGCTTACCTGCGCAGCACCGACCGGGTGCTGGCGGAGTTGGCTCTGCCCCGCCCTAAGGAGCGCCCGCCGGTGGAGATCGCCGAGCTTCGGGAGGGCTTCGAGGAGTTGCTCGAGCACCTGCGGCAGGTGATGGAAGGGCGCGAGGCGGTCTTCGCCACCCTGGCCCACGACCTCAAGACCCCCCTGCTGGCCGCCATCCGGGCCCTCGAATACCTCGAGGATGCCGACTCCATCGGCCCTCTTCGGCGCAAGGAGGTCATTCGCGACCTCTGGAAGGAGCTTTCGCGGAGCTACTGGCTGGTGGAAAACCTGCTCACCGCCAGCCGCCTCGAGACCCAGAAACCCAACCCCGAGATGCTCAACCTGCGGGCCTTGCTCGAGGACCTGCGCCTGCGTTTCGCTGACCAAGCGAAGGAGGCCGGGATGAGCCTGGAGATCGCCGGGGCAGGGCAGGCCCGGGTGGACCGGCACCTGCTCGAGCGGGCCATCACCAACCTGACCATCAACGCCCTGCGCCACGCCAAAAGCCGGGTGGTGTTGCGGGCCGGGGACGGCTGGGTGGAGGTCGAGGACGACGGGCCGGGGCTGCCGGATAGCCTCGAGCGGCTCTCCCAGCCGTTCCGCAGCCAGCGGCTGCGCGGGGTACGGGCGGGCTCGGCGGGGTTGGGGATGTACGTGGCCCGGCGCGTCGCGGAGGTCCACGGGGGCAAGCTTGAGAGCCCCAAGGGTCAGTTGGGCGGGGCCTGTCTGCGGCTGAGGCTAAACTAGGCGTATCGCCTATCGCGTATTGCTAAGAGCCTTTGGCGATACGCGATAGGCGATACGCGATAGGCAAAAGCGTATGCGACTCTTAATCGCCGACGACCACCCCCTTTTCCGGCTCGGGCTGCGAGCGGCGCTCGAGCGCGAGGGGTTTGTCGTGGTCGGTGAGGCCAACGACGGCGAGGAAGCGGTGAGCCTTGCCCTCCAGCTCCAGCCAGAGGCCATCCTGCTCGACATCAAGATGCCCAAACGCGACGGGATATCGGCCTGCCGGGCCCTGCGCGAGGGGCGATACACCGGGCTCATCGCCATGGTCACCACCTTCCACGAGCCCGCCCTGGTCCACCAAGCAGCAAGTGCCGGGGCCGACGCCTATTGGTCGAAAGAGATGCCCCCCGACGAGTTAGCCCACCGCCTCAAGCGGCTGCAAAAAGGGCTCGAGCCCCGCCTGCGGGCCCCCGACCTACCGGAGCTGACCCCGCGAGAAAAAACCGTATTGCACCTGCTGGTGCAGGGGCTTTCCACCAAAGAGATGGCCCAAGAGCTGGGGCTTTCGCCGGACACGGTGAAAGACCACCTCGAGCGCCTTTATGGGAAGCTCTCGGCCCGGAACCGGGTGGAGGCCTTGGAGCGAGCCCGGGGCCTCGGTTTTCTATAGCCGTCTTCAACGAAAACGAGCCGGTGGAGGGGTATTTTCGCGGCGATAGCCGGGTGGCATTGTTTCGCGGCGACAGCCGGGTAGCATTGTTTCGCGGCGACAGCCGGGTAGGTCAATAAGCACGAGGTGGCGGTAAAGCGGTGTTGTAGCAGACATAGGCCGCCATGGCTAGCGATTCCGATGGCTGCTGTAAAAGCCAAGCGCTAACCACTTATATTCCCGGTCTTTCCGCCCCTCCTCAGCGACCCCCAAAAATCAGGGTGCTATAATCCAGGCCATGAAGCTGTTAGTCACCATCGTGCAGGACGCGGATGCGCCGGGTTTGATCAAAGCCCTGACCGAGCACGGCTTTCAGAGCACCAAGCTGGCTTCCACCGGGGGTTTTCTGCGCGAGGGCAGCACCACCCTGCTGATCGGGGTGGAGGATTCCCAAGTCGAGGCGGTCAAGGACGTGATCCGCGAGAAGTGCCGAACACGCTCGAGGCTCATCACCCCCGGCGTCCCCATGGCCGAGGCCCCCGACCCCTTCCTGGCCCAGCCGGTGGAGGTGCGGGTGGGTGGAGCGGTGGTGTTCATCCTCAACGTCGAAGAGTTCATGAAGGTTTAGTTGCGCCAGGGTAAGAGAGTCAGATTGGGGAGTCGAAGAGACGCCTAGGGTGTGGTGAGCGGCGCAATCCCCGCAGGGGGCATCCCCCCGGTGTTCAGACATCTACAGGGTGGAGGCGCCCAATCACCCCGTAAGCAAAAAATAGGCCATTAGCGGCTGACTTGATCGGGCCAGATAAGTCATTTGTCTCAGCCACCTTGTTGTAAGTTAGTGGGTATGAAACTTTGGTGCGGCTTGCTGGCCGCCTTTTTGCTGGGCAGCGCTTCGGCCCAGATCAGCTTTCCCCAGGAGAATCTGACCAAGACCTTAGGGGTGAGTAGCCAGGCCCGGACCTTCATCTATAACCGGGGAACGGTCCAGCTCGAGCTGCTGGCCGGGTTGGTCTACAAGGTGGGCTACCGGGGCCCCGCCACCGACTACCTGGGCGCCGGGCGGGTGCTGGCCGCGGGGATCGGGGAACCCAAGATCGCCGAGGCTTTCCTGGGCTTCATGCGGCAGAACGCCGACAAGCTGCGCGGCAAGGGGCCGCAGAACATTGGGGTGGTGGATGGCTTCACCTTCACCCTGACCCTGGCTGCTGACCTGAGCTTTACCCTGGCCCCGGTGGAGATCAAGGATTTCGGGCCGGACCGGCACGTTTTGGGCAAGAGCGGGGTGATGATCCGGGAGTTTTCCGACTTTCAGTGCCCCTACTGCAAACAGCTCACGCTGCAAGTCAAGCCGGAACTCGAGAAGCGCTACATCAACCCCGGCCTGGCCCGCTTCAGCTTCCGGCACTTCCCTCTGACCCAGATCCACCCCCAAGCCATGCCCGCTGCCCTGGCCGCCGAATGCGCTGCCCAGCAGGGCAAATTCTTCGAGTACCACGATGCCCTCTTCGAGAAGGGCATCAACGTCTCGGCACGGGCCCAGGAACTCAAGCTGGACGAACTCAAGCTGCTCCGTTGCACCCAGGACCCGGCCACCCGGCAGATCATCGAGTCGGACCTGGCCATCGGTAACCGGGTCGGGGTAAACGGGACGCCTACGGTCTTCGTGGGTCCCTTCCGGCTGCCCAACGCTTACGATGTGAACGCCTACGAGCGCTACATCAATATGGCGAACGCCCAGCAGTGAGGGATGCTCTCCTCGGCCCTTGCGCTTTGCGCCGTGAAGCTCAACAATTCTTGAGTGCGCTACGGCGACTGGGTGCTGTTGCAAGACCGCCGGGGCCGGAAGTACCTGTTCCGGCTACGTGAAGGCCAGAGCTTCGACTACCACCGCGGCTCCTTGAAGCACGAGGAGATCCTAAGGGCCGGGTATGGCTCGAGGATCACCCTAGGGAACGGAGAACCCTTCAGCGTTCACCGCCCTACGCTCGAGGATTACGTCCTGCATATGCCCCGCGAGGCTACCCCCACCTACCCCAAAGACGCAGCGATGATCGCTTTCCTGCTCGATTTGGCCCCGGGGATGCAAGTACTCGAGGCGGGCTCGGGTTCGGGTGGGCTCACGCTGTTCCTGGCGCGGGCCGTAGGCCCCGGTGGACAGGTTTGGAGCTACGAGAGCAAGGAGCGCCACCAGGAGCAGGCCAAGCGGAACCTGGCGGTTTATAACGCGAGCGGCGTAGCCTGGGGGAACGTGATCTTCGTGTTAGGGGATTTGCGAGAAGCCAAACTCGAGCCCCACTCCCTGGACGGGGTGGCCCTGGACCTGATGGAGCCTTGGGCGGTGTTGGGCAGTGTGGTGAAGGCGCTCAAGGTGGACCGCTCAGTCGTGACGTATCTGCCCAACATCACCCAGGTGGTGACGCTCTTAGAGGAGGTCAAGCGGGCGGGCTGGCCCTTACAGCACGAAAGGACGCTCGAGGTCATCCTGCGCAGTTGGGACGTGCGCCCTCCCATTGCTCACCCGGATTTTCAGCAGGTGGGACACACCGCGTTTCTGACCCAGTTGCGGCGGTTGCGCGGATATCTCGATCAATAGCGATGGGTACCCGATCAGGAGGGAACTCTACCCCTTCTTCCTGGTCCGGACCTTCGCTATTTTTTCAACCTCGGGGGCTGATGACCTGTTTGGATCGCCATCTGGCCCGCCTCTACGACGAGCGTTTGCAGCGTTCCCAGGAGATTGCGTACCTCCACCAAACCTTTCTCCACCTCGACCACAGTGGTTTGCGTCTTTGGATCATATTCCACCGAGAAAACGGTTCCGCGTGGTGCTATCCCGGTCCGCTCGGTCTGGATCTCGATCACCAGCGGCTTGGCGATCTTGACCCAAATCTTTCCCAAAAGAAGCGCAACCCGGTGTTTAGAGCCTAGGGGTGGGGCTTCCTCATCTTCCTTGAGACAGTCTGAATAGGTTACGGCGGCGCCCTTGCTGAGTGCAAAGTAGGAGCCATCCTCGAGTTCGATTTGGACATCGGCGCTGGCCCGCACGGTTTGCCCCCGGAAGATCATCGGTGCACCCAAACCCACTACGGTTGTCTTAGTGCGAACCTACGCTTCCCGCGGGGGCCCCAGATGAAGGAGGCGGGCACTTAGAGTGGTTTTCGTCGGGCTAAGGTCCTAGTCGGGCTAAGGTCCTAGTCGCGCTTCGCGTCCAGCGCTTGCACCGGTACCGCAATCCCTACAGGGCTTTCTCACTACGACTTTACGCCATAAGTCCTAATCACCGCCCTGGGCCGATCGCTGGGGGGTTGGGGTAAAAGGCCCAGTTGCGCCAGATGATGAAAACGGTCCGGAACCCCCCAATGCTCGATGATCTTCCTGTTCTCGAAGCGGCACACGTCAATCACGGTGATCTCGAACGATTTGCCCGTTGGGAGATTTCCCATGAGCCCCCTAGTACTGTCCGTGCCGCGCCCGGTCATCCGCGCCCAGACCTTATCTCCGTTGTCAACCATGTCTTCGATGGTGAGGCTGAAGGGGGCAAAGGTGCTGCGAAGATAGCTGATGGATCGCTTGAGCCCCTCGAGGGTTGGGTGTAGATCGAACTGATGCTCGATGAAAGCTGGGGGAAGCCATCGTCAAGCGCCAGTCTCTTCTGACATGATGGGTCTCCTTCGCTTTATTAGGATGCGGAAGGGTTAGTCAGATTCTGGGCAGAAGTTAGGCCGGTTTTGCCGCTTGCCGAACGATGCCGGAGAACGCCACTAGCACCTGGGGGCTGGCCGAAAGCCAATCATAGGACCGATTTCTGCTAGGCTAGGCTTCCGGCGTTTAGCGTTCAGCGTTAGGCGTCCGGCGTTTTATGGAAGGTCTCCTCATCCACGCCATCCTGCGCGACCTAAAGCCGCGCCTCCCGGTGCAAACCCTGGGCTGGGCCTTCCCCGACGAGGGCACGGCGGCGTTGCTGCTCGAGGGTATCGGCAACCTGGTGCTGCGCTACCGACCGCCCAACCCGATCCTCACCGTAGAACCGGGGGAACTTGAAGGGGAGCCTAAAACCCCCTTTCAGCGGATGCTCGCCACGCGGGCCAAAGGAAGGCTGCTCGAGGCCACACAGGTCAAGCTCGACCGGGTGGTGCGACTCTTTTTCGAGGGGGAGCGCGGCTTCGTGGACACCCCCCCGACCCGGCTGGTCTTCGAGCTGACCGGGCGGAACGCGAACCTGATCTTAACCGACCCCGAAGACCGAATTCTGGGCCTGGACCGCAACGTGACCCGCGAGGTCAACCGCTTCCGCGAACTGCGAGCTGGCCTGCCCTACACCCCTCCCCCGCCCTACCAGAAGCTCGACCCCCGCACCGCGAACCAAGAAGATCTGCGCGCCTTGCTGGGGCAGAAACTCGCCCAGGCGGTGCAGAAAAACCTCGATGGGATCGGGAAGGAACTGGCTCGGGAACTGGCGCGGCGGGCGGGCCTGACCCCCGAGACCCCCCTCGGCGAGCCTCACCTCCCGACCCTCTATAGAGCCCTGCAAAGCCTGGTCGAGCGGCCCGGCGAGCGCGCCGCTTTATCGAAAGACCTCCGCGAAGCTTGGGAACAAGAGGAGATCGAAGCTCTGCGGAAGCCGCTCCGCGAAGCCCTGCTCAAGCGGAGAAAGACCCTGGAAGCCCGGCTCGAGGACTACCACAAAGCCCTGGCCCGGCTCGACGAGGCCGCCAAGCTGCGCACCTGGGGCGACCTGCTCTTGGCCTACAGCCAGCAGGTGCGGCCCAATTCGAGCGAGGCCGTCCTCACCGATTTCGCCGGGCAGGAAGTGAAGATTCCGCTCGAGCCCGGCCTCTCCCCAGCGCAAAACGCGGATAGGTTCTACTCTCGGGCCAAGCGGCTCGAGGCGAACGCCGAGCGGGCGCTGGAACTCGAGCCGAAGACCCAGGAACAACTGGCGAAGCTCGAATCCGAGCTCGAGGCCATCGAAAAGGCCGGGCGGGCGGAACTGGTGAGCAGGCTCGAGCGCACCCGCCAGGACCGCTCCTCCCAGGTCGGGCTGCGGTTTCAGTCCCCCTCGGGCTTCACGGTCTGGGTAGGCCGAAGCTCCAAGGAGAACGAGTTTCTGACCCGCACCGCCCACTCGCAAGACCTGTGGTTCCACGTCCAGGGCATCCCCGGCTCGCACGTCATCCTGCGCACGGCGGGCCAGAACGCCCCCCTTCCTGACCTCCTCTTCGCCGCCCAGCTCGCCGCCTTCTACTCCAAGGCCAAGGGCGACAAGAGCGTGCCGGTGGATTACACCCCCAAGAAAAACGTCTGGCGACCCCGCAAGGCCGCCGCCGGGCAGGTGCTCTACACCGGGGCCAAGACCCTTTTCGTGGATGCGAACCTGCCAGAAGGTGCCGGAGAGACCTAGCCTGGCGTTCGCTCCCCTTGAGATGAGCCGAAAGCCTCACCACTTTAGGGGATTACCCCAGGGCCTCAAATTCATCAATCGTACCCAACCGCGGTATCGGTTCTGGCCCACCCCGTACACTAGACATCAGCAATGGTCGCGCGTCTTCGCACCTACCTCGAGCTGGTTCGTTTCGAGCACACCCTGTTTGCCCTGCCGTTCGCGTATGGCGGGATGCTCCTGGCCGGGCACGGCTGGCCAGTGAAGTCGCCTAGCGCCGGTACTCAGGGATTGGAAATCTTCCTTTGGATCACCGTGGCGATGGTCGGAGCCCGCACCGCGGCGATGGCCCTCAACCGGCTCATCGACTGGCGAATTGACGCGCGGAATCCGCGCACCGCCAAGCGGCACCTGCCCAGGGGAGTGGTCAAGCCGCTCGAGGTGATCGCCCTCTCGGTGGTGGGCCTCCTTTTCCTGACCCTGGCCGCCTTCAACCTCAACCCGCTCACCGCTAAGCTCCTGCCGGTGGCGGTGTTCTTCCTGGTCGGCTACAGCTACACCAAGCGCTTCACCTGGCTCTGCCACTACTGGCTGGGGCTCACCATCGGGGCGGCTTCGGCGGGCGGCTGGATCGCCGTCACCGGCGCCTTTGAGCCCGCGACTTTGGCGCTGTGGGCCGGGGTGGCGCTCTGGCTGGCCGGGTTCGACATCCTCTACGCCACCCAGGATTTTCAGTTCGACCGGGAGAACCACATTTACAGCGTCCCGGCCAAGTTCGGGATTGCCGGGGCGTTGAGGATCGCCCGTTGGACCCATTTGGGAACCTGGTTGTTCTTCGTGCTGACCGGGATTCTGACCGGGGCGGGCTGGATCTACTACCTGGGGATGGCCTTCGTGGGCGCGGTGCTCTGGTACGAGCACCAGCTAGTAAAACCCGATGACCTTTCCAAGGTGGACCAGGCCTTTTTCCAGGCCAACGTGGTGGTGAGCCTGGGAATGCTGGTCATCATCGCGCTCGAGACCTTGCTCTAAGCCCTCGCGGGCGCGATGGGCTGAACCCTGGGGAAGCCCTCCGTTGCCTTGTCGCAACCGACCGACTACGAATGTCCCTACCTCTGGGGCTACGATTAAAGCGTGGAAGCCGTCCGCCGCCAAGTTCGGGAGGCTCTCGAGCACTATTTCGCTCAGGTTTCGCTGAGACCCGGCAGCCTCTTCGTGTTGGGAGGTTCGACCAGCGAGGTGCTGGGCGAGCGGATCGGGACCCACCCCAGCTTGGAGGTCGCGGAAGCAGTCCTTTCCGTGATCCTCCCCGAGCTAAAACCGCGCAGGATCTACCTGGCCGTGCAGGGCTGCGAGCACATCAACCGGGCGCTGGTGGTGGAGGAAGCGGTGGCGGAGCGGTACGGCCTCGAGCCGGTCACGGTTTTCCCGGTGCCCAAGGCGGGCGGAGCGCTGGCCTCGCTAGCGTACTGGAAATTCCACAAACCCGTGATGGTCGAATCGCTGAAGGCCCAGGCCCAGGGCGGCTTTGACATCGGCGGGACCCTGATCGGGATGCACCTCAAACCGGTGGCGGTTCCGGTCAAGGTTCCGGTTCGACGGATCGGGGAGGCGATGCTGGTCGCGGCGAAGTCCCGGTCAAAGCTGGTGGGCGGGTCGAGGGCGGTTTATAGCCTCGAGGAGGCACGGAAGTTAGTCTTCCCCTCCGCGTTGGCGGAGTAGCGGGCTGACCGCAGCAAAACCCTCTTCGTCAGCAATCTTCTCGAGTCGGTCTATCTCACGTTCGAGTCTGTCCAGTTCGACTTTTAGGGCCTTCGTCTCTTCCGTTTCACCGAGGCTGAGCCGTTCGCGGCGCTCGAGTTCGTGCCAGACGTGCAAACGATCCAAGCGGGTGATGTTGAGGTCGGGCAGCACCCTAAAACCCACCGCTCGGTGCCAGGCCGCGCTCGCCTCGTTCCCCAGCCAGTAGCCGCTCTCGAGGCTGGTCTTACCCTGCGAAGCCAACTGGTTGACGAGGTGGTGGAGCAAGGCCGTCGCAAGGCCCGCTCGCTGCCACTCCGGGCGCACGAATAGGCTTTCCAGCACTGCCCTTTCACCCAAATCTTTCACATAGCATCCGGCCAAGACCCTCGAGCCGCCATCGTAAGGAAAAGTAATCACCCAAGCATGTTTACGGGATTGGGCAAGCGAGATGAACTGTGCAGTCATCGCATAGATAGCTTGTTCGAAGGACTGGGGTTCGCAATCGCAAAACTCTATACCGTCGCGGTAGGCTGATGCCAGCCCGTTGAAGATTTGGGAGTGGAGGGTTTCTCGAGGGTGTTCGATCCGGTAAGGTGTGACGAAAGGCTGGTGACGAATCTCGAGGGTGACGACCTCCACGATCTCTCGAGGGGTGATCCAGGCTTCCCCGGAATACTCATACTTCCACCCCCGCTTCCACGGCAGAAGCTCGTATTCCTCCACACTCATGGGGATTCGCTGGCTTTTCATAGCTACCTCTAGAAGAATTGAACCGCTTCCTTCATCAGCGCAGCCACCGCGTAAGCATCGTAGATGTCGGAATAGCCCATCAGCGAGACCCGGAAAATTTTCCCCTTGAGAATCCCCTGTCCGCCGATGATGGTGGCCCCGCGCCGGGCGAAAGCCTCCTTCATCTGGGCGTATTTGACCCCTTCGGGCAGGTAAAAACAGGTCGTGGCGGGGCTTTTGACCTCGGGGACGGGTTTGAGCCCCACCGACTCCCCGGCCCCGTAGAGCAGCTCGGTCTGCTGGGCCTTGAGGCGGAGGTGATCCTCGAGCCCCGGCAACACCTCCCCCAGCACCCCCGCCACCGCCGCCACCAGGTTGATGGCCGGGGTCCAGGCGGACTCGCCTTCGGCTTGAGCCTTGCGCTCCATCGCCAGGTTCATATAGTAGCCCTTGGGTTTGAGGCGCTCGAGCGCCCTCGGCGAGAGCGCGGTGTAGCCCAGCCCCGGCGGGCACATGGTCCCCTTCTGCGAACCCGAGGCCGCGGCATCAATGCCCCAGGCCTCGAGCGCTACCGGCGAAATCAGCAGGCTCGTCACCATATCGGCCACCACCAGCGAATCGGGGAAGCGAGATTTGAAGGCCTGGGCCAAGGCCCGGATGTCGTTCTGGGCTCCCGTGGAAGATTCCGAGTGGGTGAGCAGCGCCCCGTGGAACGAACCGGACAACCCCTCGACCATCTCCGGCTTCACCACCCGGCCCCACTCAAGGTCTTGCCGCACCACCTCGAGGCCCAGAGTCCCGGCAATCTCCGCCCAGCGCTCGGAGAACTTGCCGTGAACCGGCACCCAGACCCGCTCGCCAGGGGCGAACAGGTTGAGCACCAGGGCTTCCATCGCAACCGTGCCCGAGCCGGTGAGGAGGAGCACCTCGCCTTCGGTGTTCCAGGCTTGCTTGAGGCCCTCACGGGCAGCGCGGAAGAGCGCCCGGGCCTCGTCGGTGCGGTGGTGGAGTTGGGGCTTAGAGAGGGCCTCGAGGGCTCTGGGGTGGAGTTCGACCGGGCCGGGGGTGAGGAGGCGGTTTCGGTATACCGACATAACCCAGAGTCTTACACATTTCTTAAGATGAAGCTAACCCTTCCGCGTCAGAGGTGAACGACCCCGGTGTAGGGACGCAAGGCCTTGCGTCCCTACCGGTCGGCGCGTCAAGGTTCAGCCAAATCCACTTGCTCGAGCCCTCACGGATCGAACGGGTCGGGTTCCTCGAGCTTGCGAAAACCCCCGTAGACCTTGGCCGAGGGCATCGGCCCCTTTAGCCACATCTCCTTAAGTTCGCCGAGTTCGTCCAGACGCTCCAAAAACGAAAGGGAGAGGCTGTACTCGAGCATTTCGTCCTGCAATATCTCGAAAGTCTCCGGGGTGGCGGGCAGCATCCGAACCACGGGTTCAATTCTGGTCTTCCGGGGCATCCTGTCCTGATTTTAGCTTGATCTTTCGTAAGAACCGCACGTCAACCCTATCCTGAGGCCGTCCAGCAGCCAGCTTCAAGGCAATCAGGTCTTCCAGGTGCACGGTGTTGAACTCGACGCCTCGGCGCTCCACCCGAATCCTATTCGGGTAAACCGACTCGAAGCTCGGCCCTATGGCTTCGGTCAGAAGGTCTACCCGGTTCGGCGAAAGCCCGAGGACGAAGACACCTTTGTGGGATAGCAGATAACCCTTTTCCATAGGTGACGTACCACTCAGCAGCCACCCAGATGTCAATATCCTTGGTATTGCGGCTATATCCGTGTAGGTTGACAGCCACTCCGCCGATCACCAAGTATCGCACCTGATGCTCTTCCAGGAGGCGGAGCAACTCGAGCATCTCTTCAGTCATTTTCACAGCTCGGCTAAATCCACCCGCTCGAGCACGTCCAGCCCGCGCAGCGCGTCCAACACCTCGTCGCTGGGGCGTTCGTCAATCGCCAACACGAAGAGGGCTTTCCCGCCCGGCACGTCCCGCCCGAGCTGCATCCCGGCGATGTTGACCCCGTTCTCACCGAGCAAAGTGCCGACCTTGCCCACCACACCGGGTTGGTCACGGTTGATGCAGATCAGCATGAAGCCCTCCGGGACGACCTCCAGCCGGTAATCGTCTACCCCCACCAAGCGAGGCTTGCCGCCCATCACCGTGCCGCGCACCCGCCGGGTTTCCCGGTCGGTCTCGAGCCGCACCTCGAGCACCTGGCGGTAGTCCTGGGCCTGCTCGGACTGACGGGTGATGAGTTCGATGCCGCGGTCTTTGAGGAGGGGCTTGGCTGAGACCAGGTTCACGTCCCCCACCCCCAGCACCCGGCTGAGGAGGCCTTTGGCCACCGCGGAGGCCACCGGCTCGGGGTTCTTCTCGAACTCCCCGTAAAAGCCCACCTCCGCGGTCTGGGGGCGGCCCTGGGTGATCTGGGCCAGCAGCTTGCTCAGGGCCTCGCCGAGCGGCAGCCAGCCCTTGAGAGCCTGCAAGCCCTCGGGGTCGAAGCCGGTGTTGAGGGCATGGGCCAGGTTGCCCCGCAGGGTCTCGATGACCCGCTCGAGCACCGCTTCTCCCACCCGGTCTTGGGCCTCCACGGTGTTGGCCCCCAGGTGGGCGGTGTGGATCACCTTGGGGTGATGCACCAAGGGGTGACCGGCCCCCGGCGGCTCCTCCACGAACACGTCGAGCCCGGCACCGAAGAGGTGGCCTTCCTCGAGCACCTCGAGCAACGCCTTCTCATCGATGATGCCGCCCCGCGCCGCGTTTACCACCACCGCCCCCTTGGGCAACAGATAAAGCTCGCGCCGCCCGATCAAGCCCCGGGTCTCCTCGGTGAGGGGGGTATGGACGGTGAGGAAGTTCGACTGGCGCAGCATGTCCGCCAGGTCATCGAGGAGTTCGACCCCCAGGGTTTCGGCCCGCGTGCGGGGGATGTAGGGGTCGTAGGCCAGCACCCGCATGTCGAAGGCCTTGGCAAAGCGGGCCACCTGCCCGCCGATCCGCCCCAGGCCCACGATGCCCAGGGTTTTCCGGTCCAGCTCGAGGCCCAGGTATTTGCGGTCCCACTTGCCGTCGCGGATCTTCCGGTCGGACTCGACCAGGCCGCGGGCGGTGGCCAGCAGCAAGGCCCAGGCTAGCTCGGCGGCAGACCGGGTGTTGGCTTCGGGCACGTTGACCACCAAAATTCCCCGCCTCGAGGCGGCCTCGAGGTCCACGTTGTCCACCCCTACCCCGCCGCGCCCGACGACCTTGAGCTGGGCTCCGGCCTCGAGCAGTTCGGTGTCCACCTGGGTACGGCTGCGGGTGATGATCGCGTCGTATTTGCCGATGACCTGCAGAATCTCCTCGCGGGGCATGTTGGGACGATAGTCCAGCCGGACCTCGGGGTTTTTGATCTCCCCGAGCCGCATTTCATCGGTCACGAGCACCTGCCACATAGCTACAGACACTAACATTTTGGGAGGGGGGAATGCAAAAAGGGCTTTACGCCGTACGCCTTCGGCGGCATATCGCGTATTGCAAAAGCTTTGAGCGATGAGCGATAGGCGATATGCGCTCGGCGATACGCATTCCTCCAACGTACGACGTGGGACGGCTACCACTTGTGACCAAGGCCCGATTCTAGCTGAGGAGGTCATGCTAAGGTCAGGCCGTTTGTGATATCGGTAGTGCAAAAAGTTTACAAATCACGCCCTGGTGTATACTTTCGCCAGGACCAAAGCTCGATGAACCGCCGCCTGGGCTGCCCTCGGGTGGCGATCGGCAGCAACTTTGGAGGCCACCATGCGCATAGCTTTAGTCACCGACTCGACCTCTGACCTTCAGACCCGCGCCCAGGAGATGGGTGTGGAGGTGGTGCCGCTCTACGTCAATTTCCAGGGTAAGGTGCTCAAGGACTGGATCGAGGTCAAACCCGCCGATATCTTCCAGGGGGTAAGCGCGGGGGCAGCCCTGCCCTCCTCTTCCCAGCCCTCCCCCGCCGACTTCAAGGAAGCCTATGAGCGGGCCTTGCAAAAAGCCGACCACGTGCTCTCCATCCATATCTCTTCCAAGCTCTCCGGCACCGCTCAATCCGCCACGCTCGCCGCGCAGGATTTCCCCGGCAAGATCACGGTCTTCGATTCGCTGGCGGCCAGCATGGGCATCGGGATGATGGTCGAGCGGGCCCACGAGATGCTCGCCCAGGGGGCCGATCTGAGCCAAGTTCTGGTCGAACTCGAGCGCATCCGCGCCGACAACATCGTGCGGTTCACCCTGGCCACGCTGGAATACCTCAAGAAGAACGGGCGCATCGGCGGGGCCCAGGCTTTTCTGGGCAGCCTCCTAGGCATCAAGCCGATCCTGACCCTCAAGGAAGGCAAGGTCGAGGCCGCCGGACGGGCCCGGGGCGAGAAGAAGGCCCTGGCCGAGATGGTGGACGCCTTCAAGACCTGGGCAGCGGGCCGGCAAAAGGTCCGCGTCTACTATCTCTACAACGCCGATCCCCACGCCGTAGACGCCTTCAAACAGGAGATTGCGGCCTCTGGCCTGCCGGTAGAGGTGCGGGCCACCAGCGAGGTCGGGGGGGTCATCTCCACCCACACCGGGCCCGGCGTGTACGGGTTTTACGCCTATAGCCTATGAGCGAAGCAGGACCGGGATGGGGCGATGGAAGACCAAGGCTTCGTGATCGCCTACGTGAGGAGGGGTCAGGAACTGCTGAACGTCCGCCAGAGCGACCGGCTCGACGGGGGAATTCGCGTTGCCCGAATGGCATAAATTGATGAAAAGTCCATAACGTGGCCTTATGAAGACAGCCTTCGTCGCCGACTCCACCCTGGGGCTCTCTCCCCAAGAAGCCCTCGAGCGAGACATTCACGTGGTTCCCCAGCAGGTGGTGATCATGGGGAAGAGTTACCGCGATTACCTCGAGATCACCCCCCAGCAAGTCACCGAGGCCCAACTGGCGGGCCAGACCGTGAGCACCAGCCAGGTGTCCCCCACCGACTTCGAGACCAAGTACGAAGAACTCTTGCACCGCTTCGAGCGGGTGGTCTCGGTGCACGTCTCGGGCAAACTTTCCGGCACGGTCGCCACCGCCAAGCTGATCGCGGGGAAGTTCGCCGGGCGGGTCCAGGTCCTGGACTCGTTGAGCCTGAACGCGGGGCTCGGCTACGTGCTCGAGGAGGCCCGCAAAAAGCTCAAGGAGGAGGTACCCGTCGAGCGGCTCGAGGAGGCCATCGCCCCCTTCCGCGACCGGGTACGCGGCTACGTGCTCCCCGACACCCTCATTTACCTCCACCGCAGCGGGCGCATCGGCGGCCTCCAGAGCCTGGTGGGAAAGTTGCTCAAGATCCTGCCGGTGCTCGAGATCAAAGATGGGCTCGTCAATCCCACCGACCGAGTGCGGGGTTTCCACCGGGGGTTAGCGACTTTGGTCGAGCGCTTCCACCAGGCTTTCCCCCAGGGGGCCCGCTTCACCTTGGCCCACTCCAGCAACGCCAAGGGGCTCGAGGACCTGCGCCGGATGCTCCGCCAGGAGGGCTTGCTCTACGACGGCGAGCGCGACGCGGGGGCGGCGGTCTCGGCCCACACCGGGCCGGGCACGGTGGCGATTTTTGGAGCACCCCGGTAGAACAGAGGAAGGAGGAAAGGTCAAATGAGGAAAGACCAGGGAATAGAAAACAGGGAGCAGGGAACAGTCCGGCGATTAGCTGTTAGCTTTTAGCTCTTAACTAACGGCTAATAGCCTCCCTCTGACCTCTCCCACCCTTTTCTCTTTCCTCTTCCCTCCATTTCTATGCGTGCCGTCGTCCAGCGGGTTTCAGAAGCTAAGGTCGTCGTGGACGGCCAAGTGGTCGGGCAGATCGAGCGGGGGTTCTTGGTGCTGCTGGGGGTCCGGCGCGGCGACACCCCCCAGGACGCCGCCCATCTGGCCCGCAAGATCGCGGCCTTGCGGGTCTTCCCGGACCCCCAGGGCAAGATGAACCTGGCCCTGGCCGAGGTAGGTGGGGAGGTGCTGGCGGTGAGCCAGTTCACCCTCTACGCCGACACCCGCAGGGGCAACCGCCCCAGCTTTATCGAGGCGGCATCCCCCGACGAGGGGAAACGGCTCTACGACCAGTTCGTGGACTTCCTGGTGCGCGAAGGGGTCCATGTCGAGACCGGGGTCTTCCAGGCGGAGATGAAGGTGCACCTGGTCAACGATGGGCCGGTGACGATCCTGCTGGACTCGGCGGGGTTGGTTTCGCGGCGGTAGCCGGGTCGAGCACAAGCGAGCGAGCCGCGCCTGAAGCTAGGCTATCGCTTTCTTCACAACCAACGCGCCGGTGGAGGAGCGGCCATGAGATCGCCGAGCAGGACCGATTCGAATGGCCGCCCGATAACGTGATCGGGGCTCCGCAGACCCCGGAGACTTTTTGCCGCTTGACATCCGAACCGGGGTCGGAGTAGATTCAGTTCGTTCGGAAAACTTACTAAGTGAGTTTGGCTTATCTGGTTCTACCCTCGGAGGTTTTCGACCCCTATGCCGCTGGCCCGCAAAGGCGATCCGCTCGAAATGAAGCGGATCAACCGCAGAGCGATCTTAGAAGCCCTCAAGGGCTCGAGGTCGCTCACCCGGGCCGAGTTGGCTCGGCGGCTAGGTCTGACCAAGAGCACCATCTCCTCGCTGATGGACCAACTGGTGGGCGAGGGGCTGGTGGCTGTTGAGCTGGCCCCCCAGCGGGGGGAGGCTCGGCAAAAGCCCCCGCTGGGGCGACCCGGGCTGGGGGTGACACTCAATCCCTCGGGGGCGGTGGCCCTGGGGGCCGAGCTGGGGGTGGAGAACTCGGTGCTGCTGGCGGTGGACTGGACCGGGGCCATCCTCTCCCGCGAGGAGTGGGGTGCCGCCCCCCAGACCCCTTTGCCGGAGCGCCTCGAGCGCCTCTCACAGAGCGCCCTGCGCACCTTCCAGGCCCATCCGGGCGTGCTGGGCCTGGGGCTGGCCCTGCCCGGCGTGGTGGACGCCCAAGGGCTCCTCCGCTACGCGCCCAATTTGGGCTGGCGCGACTTCGGCGTGGCCGAGACGATGCAAACCCGGCTTCCCTTCCCGGTCCGTATCGAGAACGACGCCAACAGCTCGGCGGCGGGCGAGGTGTTCTTCACGCCCCGGCAGGGCCAACTGGCCTACTTGATGCTGGGCACCGGGCTGGGGGTGGGGCTGGTGCAGGACGGCGCGGTGCTGCGCGGGGCCAACGGGGCCTTCGGCGAGCTGGGGCACTGGCTGGGCTCGAGCCCCAAGCGCTGCCGCTGTGGTCGGGTGGGCTGTCTCGAGACCGAGGTCAGCCTGCGGGCCATGCTCGAGCACCACCGTGCCCTGGGGGGAAAGGCCGGGGATTTCTGGGAAGTCCTGAAGCTGGCGCAGGCCGGTCATCCCCTGGCCTTGGAAGCCCTCGCGGAGTTGGGCCGGGCCCTGGGTAGGCTGATCGCCAATCTGGCAGTGGCCTACGACCCCGAGCGGGTGGTGCTGGGCGGGGCCGGGGCCGAGGCCTGGGCTTTTCTGGAGCAGCCCTTGCGCCAAACCCTCGAGACCCGAGCCTTTTTGAGCGAGCACCAGCAGCTCGAGGTCCAGCCCAGCCTCTTCGGCCACCTGGCCCCGGCGATGGGCGCAGCGGCTTTGGTGCTGCAACCGTTTTTGGCATCCGGGGGGTTGCGGGAACGCCCTGCCTCCCCTGTTGCAATGCAAGAAAGGTAAAAGGAGGATTCAAGATGCGTTCACTCAAACGATGGTTGGCCTTGGCCGCGCTGGGGCTGGGCCTCATGTCTTTGGCCCAGGGCAGCGGCAAGCTGGAGATCTTCTCCTGGTGGGCAGGCGACGAGGGACCGGCCCTACAAGCCCTGATCGACCTCTACAAGAAGCGCTACCCCGGCGTGGAGGTGATCAACGCCACCGTGACCGGCGGTTCCGGGGTAAATGCCCGCGCGGTGCTCAAGACCCGGATGCTGGGCGGCGACCCGCCCGATAGCTTCCAGGTCCACGCCGGTCAAGAGCTGATCGGCACCTGGGTGGTGGCCGACCGCATGGAAGACCTCAGCAGCCTGTTCCGCCAAGAGGGCTGGACCACCAAGTTCCCCAAGGGCCTCATTGACCTGCTCTCCTACAAAGGTGGGATCTGGAGCGTGCCGGTTAACATCCACCGCTCCAACGTGATGTGGTACAACCCGGCCAAGCTGCGCGAGTGGGGCGTGACCCCGCCCAAGACCTGGGCCGAGTTCCTCACCACCTGCCAGACCCTCAAGGGCAAAGGCCTGGAGGCCCCGCTGGCGGTGGGCGAGAACTGGACCCAGCAACACCTGTGGGAGTCGGTGGCGCTGGGCGTGCTGGGCGCCGATGACTACGCCCGGCTGTGGCGCGGCCAGCTCAAGTTCAGCGACCCCAAGATGGTCAACGTCTGGAACACCTTTGGCAAGGTGCTGGACTGCACCAATAAAGACGCCGCCGGGCTAAGCTGGCAGCAGGCGGTGGACCGGGTGATCGAGGGTACCTCGGCCTTCAACATCATGGGCGACTGGGCCGCTGGGTACATGACCACCACCAAGAAGCTCGAGCCCGGCACCGGCTTTGGCTGGGCCCCCAGCCCCGGCACCAGCGGCGTGTTCATGATGCTCTCCGATTCTTTCGGGCTCCCCAAGGGCGTCAAGAACCGCACCAACGTGATCAACTGGCTCAAGCTGCTGGGCTCCAAGGAAGGCCAGGACGCCTTCAACCCGCTCAAGGGCTCCATCGCCGCCCGCACCGACTCCGACCCCAGTAAGTACAACGCCTACTCGCAGTCGGCCATGAAGGACTGGAAGTCCAACAAGATCGTGGGCTCGCTGGTCCACGGCGCGGTAGCCCCGGAGTCCTTCATGAGCCAGTTCGGCACCGTGATGGAAATCTACCTCAACGGCAAGAACGCCCAAGCCGCCTCCAACGCGGCTCAGGCCATCGCTACCCAGGTCGGCTTAGGCCGCTAAGCCTTTGCAGGGGCAGGCCGTGGCCTGCCCCTATCCCCCAACATCGGAATTCCTTTTCACACGGTGGTCCAGCGCGGCCCCAAGACCCACCCAAGGAGCGCGGATGAACTGGCTGAAAAACAAAGACTCCCTGTATGGCGTGCTGGTCTTGCTGCCCTCGGTCATCCTGATCGCCATCTTCGTCTACGGCTTTATCGGCCAGACCGTCTACACCTCCTTCACCGACTGGGGCAAAGACCCGGCCCAAGCCCTTTCGGCCAACCCGCAGGTCAAGTTCATCGGGCTCGAGAACTACCGCGAACTCTTCACCGGGCTGATCGACGCCCGCTTCCGGCAGGATCTGGTCAATACCATTTTCTTCACGATCTTTTTCATCCTGGGCTGCCTGGCGCTAGGGCTCGGTCTGGCCATGATCCTGGACCGGGGCCCCGCCGGGGAAGGCTTTTTCCGCACCATCTTTTTGTTCCCGATGTCGCTTTCATTTATCGTCACCGGCACCATCTGGCGCTGGATGCTCCAACCGGCGGGCGGGGTGAACCAGTTGCCGACCGTAGTGGGGCTCCCTAAAGGCGAGTTCGCCTGGCTCACCAGCCGGCAGCAGGTCTGGCAGTTTAGCTGGAACGATCTCCCCTTCTACACCGCGCTGGTGGTCTCCGCGGTGCTGATCTGGATCGCAGTCTCGGCCTTCCGGGGAGGGCAGCGACGGCGGGGCTGGATCGCGGCGGGCTCGGCAGGGTTGCTGCTGGCGTGGGCTTTCGTCATCGGGCAGCGACTACAACCCCTCCCCTACGACGAGCCCCACGGCTTCAACCTAGCCTTTATCGGGATCATCCTGGCCGCGGTGTGGCAGATGTCGGGGTACACCATGGCCCTCTACCTGGCCGGGCTGCGCGGCATCCCCGAGGAACTGCGCGAGGCCGCCCGGGTGGACGGGGCCACCGAGTGGCAGCTTTATCAACGTATCATCTTCCCGCTCCTGGCCCCCATCACCCTCTCGGCGATGATCATCTTGGGGCATATCTCGCTCAAGATCTTCGATCTGATCTTCGCCATGGCCGGGGCCGACAACGCCCCCACCGACGTGCCCGCCCTCTTGATGTACCTCACCACCTTCCGCGCCAACCAGATCGCCAAGGGGGCCGCCATCGGCACCATCCTGCTGATCCTGGTGGCCTTCGTGATCGTGCCCTACTTGTATAGCCAGCTTCGCAGCGAGGTGCGGCGATGACCCTCACCCCCGGACGCATCCTGCAATACGCGTTGCTCCTGATCGCCACCCTCTTCTTCTTGCTGCCGGTGTATCTGGTGGTGGTCACCGCGCTCAAGGAGCCCTCCGCCATCACCTTGCAGGCCACCTGGCAACTGCCCCAGCGGTGGTACTGGGAGAGCTTCGCCCAGGCCTGGAGCGCCTTTTTGCCCAAGCTGCAAAACTCCTTCTTCCTGACCATCATCGCCACCATCCTCTCGGCCTTGCTGGGCTCGATCAACGGCTACGTGCTTTCTAAGTGGAAGTTCCGGGGGGCCAACCTCATCTTCCCGCTGATGCTCTTCGGCATGTTCATCCCCTACCAGGCGGTGCTCATCCCGCTCTTTCAGTTCGTGCGCGAGATCGGGCTGGGCGGGAGCCTGTGGGGGCTGATCCTGGTGCACGTGGTCTATGGCCTGCCCATCACCACGCTGATCTTCCGCAACTACTACGCTGAGATCCCCGACGAACTCATCGAGGCCAGCCGCATTGACGGGGCCGGGTTCTTCGGCATCTACAGCAAGGTGGTCTTTCCGCTTTCGGTGCCGGGTTTCGTGGTAGTGATCATCTGGCAGTTCACCCAGATCTGGAACGAGTTTCTCTTCGCGGTGACGCTGGTCAGTAGCCCCGCCAACCAACCCATCACGGTCGCGTTGGCCCAGCTCGCGGGCGGGGAGGCCGTGAAGTGGAACCTGCCGATGGCCGGGGCGCTTCTGGCTGCGTT
This sequence comes from Meiothermus sp., assembly GCA_035760705.1. Taxonomy (GTDB): domain Bacteria; phylum Deinococcota; class Deinococci; order Deinococcales; family Thermaceae; genus Allomeiothermus. Next base: position 22,041 of record DASTSL010000041.1, read on the forward strand.
GCCGACGCTCTTGGTGTACATCTTTTTGGGGCGGTACTTCATTCGCGGTCTGTTGGCGGGATCGGTGAAGGGCTAGCCGTTTTTTGGGATCTCTCCTGCGCGTCAACCCTGCACCGCTCGGGTAAAGTGACCGATCTACCGGAGCAGAGCGCGGGGTCGGTGCGGCAGATTCGCCCAGGCGCTAGATGCCAAGCATTCGGCGCCATAGTGCTCTGCACCAAACCCCCTTATCGGGCGCAAAGCGCTAAGAGGGGCGACCCCGGCGAAGCGGCATGATTTCTACGGTGTCCACCCACGGGTGGGATGCTTCACTATGCCCGGCATGACAACGGATTTTTGATTCGCGTTTGCGGGTTTCCAGTCGCGGAAGCACAATAGCGTGTCCTTACACAAACGTCAACGGGCGCCGAGCCAGGGGCCAAGGGGTGGTCGGGGAGTTCTTTGGTTTCGGTTTCTTGCTTGTAGAGGCGGAGCCCCCTGGCTTGGTAATTCGCCAGCGCCGCCAGGCCGTCGAGGGTGCAGGTATTGACCGTGACCCGCTTGGCGCCCATCTCCCAGGCTCGCTCGAGGCAGCAAGTCAGCAACACTCCCCCCATCCCCTTGCCGATGAACGCTGGGATCAGGCCGAAATAGGCGATGTTCACCAAGCCATCCGGCTTCTTCTCCAGTTCGAAGTACCCGGCGGGTGTACCGTGGAGGTAGGCCAGCCAGGTCTCGACCCGATGAACCCATTCCCGCCACTGTGCGTAGGTCCAGCCCAGGCGGTCGATCCAGTACCAATCGCCGCCCACGGCGGTGTAGAGGAAGCGGTTGAGTTCGGGTGAGGGGATTTGGGCTTGGCGAATCTCGAGCCCCTCCACGCTCGCCCTGGAAGCCCGGAGGTCGGCGGGGGAAAGCATCTCGAGGTAGTAGGTGGTAACCTCGAGCCGCATGGGGTCAGCGGAGCGGCTCGGGATAAGCCCTGAGGATATCGTCGTACTCTTTCACCGCTTCCTCCCAGGTGCGACGCCCGGTGGCCAGGGCGGTGTCGAGGAGGCGTAGCCGAGCCGCACACTGGTTCCCCTCGGAGAGCCGCTCGCTGTACTTGAGCTGCGCGTTCAGGGTGGTGGAAACGGTAGTGGCAAAGCCGAACAAGGCTCCGACGATGCAGGCCAGCCTCCAGCCCGGCACTCCCTCCCCGATCACCGGCCCCCCGGCAGCAGTCACCCCGGTGACGAGGGTTGAAGCGCCGGAAGTCAGGATGCTGAAGACCAGGAGCCGGGAATTGGTTCGCCTCAACTGGGTGCAGTAGCGGTCGGCCTTTTGCGAGCTTTCTTTCACCAAGCTTGCCAAACTGCCCAAATCTTTGGCGGGCGTACCGGCTTGCTCCATAATTCACCTCAATCCAGGCTCCAAGCCCGAGTATAGCAGCCGGATCGGGGATACTCGCGAGAAAATCCAAGGCCGGGTGAAAGGTGGGCTTGGGCAAGTTGTTGGCAAAGCCGCCCGACTTTCGTATTCTTTCGCTAGATGCCCTCCCTCGAGGCCACCCTGCGCCACCAAGCTATCCTTGAGCACCTACGCCAAGAAGGACAGGTGCGGGTTTCCGAACTTTCCCAACGTTTCGCGGTCTCGGCGGTGACGATCCGCACCGACCTCGAGCACCTCGAGCAGCAGGGGGCGCTCCGGCGCACCCGGGGCGGGGCGGTCCCAGCCCAGCAGCGGCGGTTCGAACTCCCGCTCGAGGCCAGCCGCCAGGTCCACGCCCGCGAGAAAGAGCGGATCGGGCGGTATGCGGCGGGGCTGGTCCGCGACGGGGAGACCATCATCCTGGACGTGGGGAGCACCACCACCGAGCTGGCCCGGGCCTTGTCGCCCAGCTTGCGGAACGTGGTGGTGGTGACGAGCGCCCTCAACATCGCCCTGCTACTGGAATCCCATCCGGGCATCACCGTGGTGGTGACCGGCGGAACCCTGCGGCCCTTGCAGCATTCGCTGGTGAACCCTTACGGGACCTTGCTGCTCAAAGAGATCAATGCCGACAAGGCTTTTATCGGCTGCAACGGGGTCCACCCCGAGAAGGGCTTTACCAACACCAACCTGCAAGAAGCCGAGGTCAAGCGGGCCATGATCGAGGCCGCCCGCGATACGATCGTCCTCGCGGACCATTCGAAGATCATGCAGGTAGCGACCGCGCGAATTGCCCCGCTCGGGGCCGCGCAGTTCCTCGTAACCAGTTCAAAAGCCCGTCCTGAGGACTTAGAAGCGCTGAAGAAAGCCGGGCTCGAGATCGCGTTAGGTACGTAATTCCCTAAACCTTTACGAAGGTTTCCGAAAGTTTGCACAACTATTGACAAGCCCCCGAAAGCACGGGTAGACTCTCCCCGCAGTCGCAATTGGGCAGCCTGGCCTGTACGCTTCGATGCTCGAGCCTGCTTACGGCGAGGGTTGCTCAGGGCGGAAGCTGCTCAGGGTTAGCTATACGGAGGTATTGGATGAAACGAAGGATATGGTTGGTCGCAGCTTTGGGCGCATTCTTGCTGACAGCAGGCCTGACCCAAAGCAACCTCACCGGCAGGCTGGTCTACAACTCCAACCAGTCGGACCCTAAACCCCGGGCCTTAGACGCCAAGATCGTGGAGGCTTTCAAGAAGAAGTACCCGAACCTCCAGATGGAGTTCAACACCGTAGACCACGAGACCTTCCAGGACACTTCCATCCGCACCTACTTGGCCTCCGATAACCCCCCCGACGTGCTCACTTGGTTCGCCGGGAACCGGATGCGGGCTTTCAGCAGCCGGGGTCTGGCCGCCGACATCACCGACGTGTGGAAGAGCAATAACTGGGAGAAAGTCTACCCCAAGGGCTTCCAGGCGCTTTCCAAAGACGCCAGCGGCAAGTACGTGTTCGTCCCGGTGAGCTACTACTGGTGGGCGATGTACTACCGCAAGGACATCTTCAACAAGCTGGGGCTCAAAGAACCCAAAACCTGGGACGAGTTCCTGGCGGTCTGCAAAAAGCTCAAGGACGCTGGCTACACCCCCATCGTCAACGCCGCCAAGGAGACCTGGCCGCAGGGTGGTTGGTTCGACTTCCTGGACATGCGAGTCAACGGCCCCGCTTTCCACAAGGACCTCACCGACGGCAAGATCGCCTACACCGATGCCCGGGTGAAGAAGGTCTTCACCTACTGGCGTCAACTCGTGGATAACAAGTACCTGCTCGAGAACCCCGCCGCCTACACCTGGCAAGACGCCGCCAACCTGATGATCCAGGGCAAGGGCGCGATGTACCTGATGGGCGACTTCCTGCGCGACCAGTACCCCGACGACCGCGAGGCCGCCGAGCTGGATTTCTTCCGCTTCCCCATCATCGATCCCAAGGTGCCCATTGGCGAAGAAGCTCCCACCGACGGCTACTTCATCCCCGCCAAAGCCAAGAACCTGGCCAATGCCAAGGCTTTCCTGAGCTTTTTGGGCTCCAAGGAAGTGGCCGAGATGGCCGCCCAGGATGTGGGCCGCCTCCCGGTGCGCAATGACGTGGACGTCAAGACCCTCTTCAAAGACAAGCCCCACATCCAGAAGGGGATCGCCCTCCTGGCCGACGCCGACGACATCCTCCAGTTCTACGACCGCGACACCGTGCCGGAGATGGCGAGGTTGGGCATGGACGGCTTCGTGAAGTTCCTGAGTAACCCCACCCAGGCCGACGCCATCCTGGCCGACCTCGAGAACCAGCGCAAGCGCATCTTCGGGCAGCAGTGAGCTTTTAGCGCGGCTTCTGCGAGTCCCCCCCGAGCCCTCCTCGGGGGGACTCTGGCTCAAAGACTCAAGAAGGAGGGAGGTAAACGTGCAAACCGCACCCCGGCCCAGCCGGAACCCGAGGATGGCCGCGAGCCTCTACCAGGCCAGGTGGCTGGTGGTGTTCTTGGGGCTCCCGCTGCTTTTGTACTCGGTGTGGGTGATCTACCCCTTCGTCCGCACCTTCACTCTGGCCTTCGCCAGCTACGACGGCCTCTCCCCGGCCCAGTGGATCGGCTGGCAGAACTTCCGCGAGATGTTCCAGGCCGAAGCCTTCCGGCTGGCTTTGTGGCACAACCTGATCTGGATCCTGATCTTCATCACCGTGCCTACCTCCGCCGGGCTGGGCCTAGCGATGGTGCTCAACCAGGGGGTTCGCTTCGACCGCTTTTTGAAAATCGCCTACTACCTGCCGCTGGTGCTGGCCCCAGTGGTGACGGCGATGGTCTGGGGCTGGATCTACCACCCTCAGCAAGGCCTCTTGAACACGGTGATTGCCGGGTTTTTGGGCATCCTCAAGGCAGTGGGGTTTGACGTCAACCCCGAAGAAGCCAGGAATATCGGCTGGCTGGGCGACCCCAAGCTGGCCCTGATCTCGGTGATCGGGGCTGCGGTGTGGCGGCAGGTGGGCTACGTGATGGTGCTCTATCTGGCCGGGCTCAAGACCCTCGACTCGGAGGTGCTCGAGGCAGCCAAGGTGGACGGAGCGGAGGGCTGGACGCTCTTCCGCCACATGATCTTCCCCATGCTGGCCCCGGTGACCACGGTGGTGGTGGTGATCTCCATCGTGGACAGCCTGCGCAGCTTCGACCTGGTGAATGTGATGACCAACGGCGGGCCCTTCAATAGCTCGGAGGTGCTGGCCAACTACATGGTAAAAACCGCCTTCCACGACTACCGCCAGGGCTATGCCGCGGCGGTGGCGGTGATCCTCTTCCTGATCACCTTCGTGTTCACCCTGATCTATCTGCGCCAGGTCATGCAGCAAGAAGAGAGGAACACATGAGCGCCGCCGCTTCCGTACAAAGCCCTACCCGTAGGCGCAAACTGCGCCGGGGACCCAACGCCTGGGTGCTGGGGCTGGTGTGGTTTTTCGCCCTCCTCTGGCTGGTTCCTTTCGTAGGGGCCATCATCACCAGCTTCCGCACCTTCGACGACCTCAACACCCGCGGCTTCTGGAGTGTGCCGCAAGAGATCACGCTGAACAACTACGTGCGGGCCTGGGGACAAGCCGGGGTCAGCAAGTACCTGCTCAACAGCTTCGAGATCACCCTACCGGCCCTGATCCTTTGCATGTTGTTCGCCTCGATGTGTGCCTACGGGCTGGTGCGCTTCCGCTTCCGGCTCTCCCTGCCGATCTACGTGATGTTCGTGGCCGGGCTGATGCTCCCCTTCCAGGTGCTGCTCTTGCCGGTGTTCTTCCTGGCCAATAAGCTGCACATCTACGATACGCTGTGGGCCTTGATCCTCTTCCACGCGGCTTTCCAGCTCGGCTTCTGCACCTTCGTGCTGCGCAACTTCATGAAAACGGTCCCGTTCTCGCTTTTCGAGAGCGCCCTGATTGACGGGGCCACGGAGTGGACCATCTTCCGCCGCATCGCCCTGCCCCTATTGCTGCCGGGGCTGGCCGCCCTGGCGACCTTAGAGTTCACCTGGATCTTCAACGACTACCTGTGGGCTATCGTGCTGTTGCAGAGCGACAAGCTCAAGCCCATCACCACCGGTCTGGCCAACCTGCGCGGGCAGTACATCAGCGACTGGCCCCTGATGGTGGCGGGCAGCCTGATCGCCACGGTGCCTACCTTGGTGGTCTTCTTCGGGCTGCAACGCTATTTTATCGACGGGCTCACGGTGGGAGCGACGAAGGGATGAGGAAAGCAGAAGGCTGGAGACTCGAGGCTAAACGCAAATGGCAAACCACCTTCGCAGTTAGCCGTTCGCCGTTGGCTACTGGCGATTCTTGACCCTGAACCCCACCGACTATGCTTGGAGTCTGCTACTACCCCGAACACTGGCCCCGCACTCGCTGGGCCGAGGACGCCCGCCGGATGCGGGAATGCGGCCTCAGCTACGTACGGATCGGCGAATTTGCCTGGAGCCGCCTCGAGCCCGAACCGGGCCGCTTCGATTTCGAGTGGCTGGACCAGGCCATCGCGACCCTTCACGCCGAAGGCCTCAAGGTGGTGCTGGGAACGCCCACCCCTACCCCGCCCAAGTGGCTGGTGGACCGACACCCCGACATCCTGGCGGTGGACCGCGAGGGCCGCTTGCGCAACTTCGGCTCGAGGCGACACTACAGCTTCTCGAGCCGCACCTACCAGCAGGAGACCCGCCGCATCGTGACGGTCATAGCCCAGCGCTACGGCAACCACCCGGCGGTGGCAGGCTGGCAGACCGATAACGAGTACGGCTGCCACGACACCACCCGCAGCTACGGCCCGGAGGATTTGCTAGCCTTCCGCGAGTGGCTGAGAGCCAGATACGGCTCGATCGAAAGGCTGAATGAGGCCTGGGGCAACGTCTTCTGGAGCATGGAGTACCGCTCGTTCGAAGAGATCGACCTACCCAACCTCACCGTGACCGAGGCCAACCCCTCAGCTACGCTGGACTTCTACCGCTTCAGCTCGGATCAGGTGGCGGCTTACAACAAACTGCAAGTCGAAATCATCCGGCAATATTCGCCGGGGCGATTTATCGCCCACAACTTCATGGGCTACACCCCCGACTTCGACCACTTCAAGGTGGCGGAGGACCTCGACGTGGCCAGTTGGGACAGCTACCCGCTGGGCTTCACCGACATGGGCGTCCTACCGGTGTCCGAAGAGGACAAGCTCCGCTACGCCCGCACCGGCCATCCCGACATCCCGGCCTTCCACCACGACCTCTACCGCGGGGTGAAGCCGCGCTGGTGGGTGATGGAGCAGCAGCCGGGGCCGGTGAACTGGGCCGCCCACAACCCCTCCCCCGCCCCCGGCATGGTGCGGCTATGGACCTGGGAGGCGCTGGCCCACGGGGCCGAGGTAGTGAGCTATTTCCGCTGGCGGCAGTTCCCCCAGGCCCAGGAGCAGATGCACGCCGGGCTCAACCGCCCCGACTTCGTGCCCGACGTGGCCTACTTCGAGGCCGCGCAGGTGGCCAAGGAACTCGAGGGTTTGCCCTTACCCGAAACCAATCAGGCCTCGGTGGCCTTGGTCTTCGACTACGAAGCCGACTGGCTCTACAAGATCCAGCCGCAGGGTCTCGAGTTCACCTACCGCGACCTGGCCTGGATGTTCTACAAGGCGCTGCGGAGCCTGGGGCTGGACGTGGACTTCGTAAAACCGGGGGGAAGCCTCGCGGGGTACCAGCTCGTGGTAGTTCCCAGCACCCCGGTTCTGCACGGGGCGACGCTCGAGGCCCTGGGCAATACCCCCGCCCAAGTTGTCTTCGGGCCACGCACCGGCTCCAAGACCGAATCGCTAAATATCCCGCCGAACCTTCCCCCCGGCAAGCTGGCAGAGTTGCTGCCCATCAAGGTGACCCGGGTCGAATCGTTGCGCCCAGGGGTGAACTTCGAGGTCGAGTGGAACGGGCAGCGTTACGGTTCTTCGGTCTGGAAGGAGTGGGTCGAGTCCGATCTGACCCCCGTCGCCAAGTTCGACGATGGCAAAGGGGCTCTCTGGCAGCAAAATAACCTGCACTATTTGGCTTTCTGGCCCACCGTGGCTTTTCTCCGGGCCTATCTGGGCCATCTGGCCAACAGCCAGGGCCTGCAAACTTTCTCGCTCCCCGAGGGGCTGAGGCTACGGCGGCGGGGCCACCTGACCTTCGCCTTCAACTATGGACCGTACGAGCAGCAAGCCCCGGCTTCCCCACAGGCCCGCTTCGTGTTGGGGGGCCGCACCGTCCCAGCGCACGGCCTGAGCATCTGGGCGGGCTAAGTTGCGCCAAGGTGAGTGTCAAAGGGGGAGATGAAAGCCACGCTCGAGCCCATCCAGGGCGCAATTCCCTCAGGGCCGTGAGGGGGAATCATCGAACCCACTCGCTCAGAGCCGAACTCGAGAGGTGGCAAACCGCTACCCCGGAGGAGTTTCTCGGGAGAACGGTACGCCACAAATCACCCCCGCTCTCAGGCCCGGTCTGGTGGGCTCGAGCCCGCACATAAGCTTGCGCAAGTTTTGATAAGCTGGCGAAAGTAAGGGAGGGCCAGGATGCACAAGCGCGTGTTCAAAAAAGCCGATGGCCGGGTGATGTTTTTGTACGGCAACGAACCCCATACCCTACCCCCGCTGGAGGAGATGGAGCCCGCCCCCACCCCGCACCCCCACATGCGCTGGCACCCCTTAAGACGAGAGTGGGTGGTGTACGCGGCCCACCGGCAGAATCGGACCTTTCTCCCCCCGCCCGAGTACGACCCGCTCTCGCCCACCAAGCCGGGCGGCTTCCCCACCGAGATCCCCTTCGAGACCTTCGAGATCGCGGTCTTCCCCAACCGCTTCCCCTCGCTCACCCCCCACCCCGGCCCGGCCCCCGAGGATATCCCGGTGCCGGTGGCTCCCGCCAAGGGCGACTGCGAAGTGGTGGTCTACACCCCTCAACAGACCGGGAGCCTGGCCACGCTCTCGCAAGAGCGCCGCGAGCTGTTGGTGCGGGTCTGGGCCGATCGCTACCGCGAGTTGTTGGCTCGAGACGACGTGCGCTTCGTGATGCCTTTCGAGAACCGGGGTGAGGCCATCGGGGTCACGCTGCACCACCCCCATGGGCAGATTTACGCCTATCCCTTCGTTCCGCCGGTCATAGAGAAGGAGGTCCAGAGCTTCCGCGAGGGCCCGGTGCTGGTCTCGCTGCTGAACGACGCCGCGCCCTACACGGTCTGCCAGGACGAGCACACCGTCGCGATGATCCCGCCCTTCGCCCGCTACCCCTACGAGGTGCTGGTCTACCCCAAGCGCTTCCACCCCGGCCCCTGGACCTTCAGCGACGCTGAGTTCGCCAGCTTTGGCAAGGTCCTGGGCGAGGTGGTGGCAAAGTACGACCAGCTCTTTGACCGCCCGATGCCCTACATCATGCTCCTGCACGCGGCACCCGAGGGCGAAGAGAGCACCTTCCACTTCCACGTCGAGTTCTACGCCGCGCTGCGCACCCGCGACAAGCTCAAGTACCTGGCCGGAACCGAGGTGGGGGCGGGAACTTTCGCGGTGGATGCCCTGCCGGAGCAGACCGCTAAGACCCTGCGGGAAGTCAAACCATAAAGCCGATGTCCTCCTGAACGCGGTGACTCGGCCCGCAGGGCTAACTATCCGGCTATCGCCGCGAAAATACGCCGCTTTTCGGATCTCTCAAGCGCATGAGAAGAGAACTGCTCGGGTAGAAAGACCAGTCCTTGTAAGTGCGCCCACGGTAGAGGTGAATTCTGGGGTGTGCGGCGCGGCCTGCTGCGCTACCCTTTCCCCGTCCACTACCTTTCTATCCTGCAGATACTTACCCCCGTGAATTCGCTCTGTTGCAAGGTTTGTGATAATGGGGCCCGATGGGTCATAAACGCTCCCCAAGACGTTCTTGCCAGGCGGGTAAAGCAGCCCAGCCACGAACGAGCTTGCACCTGCAGGTTGCGCGAATCATCTACGTCCAGACTCAAACAGCCTTTCCCAAATACAGCCACCCCAATAGCCCCAAGAAATACACCCTCCCCCAACTGGCCGCCTG